>DBVS01000060.1:0-11841 GCA_002308235.1 Lachnospiraceae bacterium UBA1258 | reverse complement strand
ACAACGTCGATCCATCTGTTCTCATAAGCTTCCTTCACAACAGCAAGATAGTCTTCGCCAAGAGGAGCAAGAGCTTTAAGTGAAATCTCCTTAGCCTCCTCATAAGGCACCTTCATTTCAAACTCCGGAATCATGTCCACATATACGTCATACATATGAAGTTCATCAACTCCAAGGAGTCTTTTGCGAAGAGAAACGTATCTGTGCATCTTGTCCATGTTGTCATGGATGGATTCAAAAAGGTTGTCGCATACCTTGGGAGAAACGTTGTTTCCGAACACCGCAGCTTCGAAAGAAGAATTAAACTTTCTTGCTTTAGAAGAGAATATGCGGCTCTTGACTTCTCCGTTATAAAGAGAAGCCCAGGTGTTCTTGAAATCACGATATCTTCCGTAAAATGCTTCAAAAGCGGCCTTTCTGAGGTCTCTGTCCTTGGACATCTGACTGGGAACGAAACGGCCGTTTGACAGCTGTATTTCTTCGCCCTTTGAATCTTTAACGGAGGGAAATTTAAGATCTGCGTTGGCAAGCATTCCGTAGGCTTTCTGGGAAGCGCCTCTTACTTCGCCCGCGCTTGCCATCAAAGCTTCCATCTCGCTGCTTAAAGTATGCTCTTTGAAACGTCTTATCTCGCCCAGCATCCTTCTGTATCTTTCAAGTCCCGGAGCCTTTTTGTAGAACTCTTCAAGGGTCGCATCGGATAATTCAAGAAGCTCGGGTCTCATATAGGAAGTCTTTTCCGAAGCAGCTATACGAACCGTCAAAGCACGCTGCTTGAAGCCCTGGTACTTGGAATTGCCCGTATCCTGATCTTCTCTCATGTGAGCATAGCCGTAAACTCTGTCAAAAAGGCGGTCTGATTCTTCGTCCAGTTTCAAAACTTCGAGAAGAGTCTCTCCGCTTTCCGAAAGTCTTCCCTTATAGGAACCTATTTTTTCGGCAAGTTCGCCTACCTCCTTAAGTTCCTCTTCCCATTTAGCCTCATCCTCGTAAATATCTTCAAGTCTCCAGGTAAGGTCTTTGCTTACCTCTTCACGTTTGGGTAATTTTTCCATATAATCTCTCCTTTTCACATCTTTTGTGCGCGCCGGACGTAATTCGGTCACCGCAATATCCATTGTATGCCCCGCGGAAAGGTTTTTCAATAAAAATGCAGTTAAACAAATATAAAGAAAAGGCATAAAGGAAAAACCTTTATGCCTTCAATTCTGCAAAAATATGTTTACATAAATTAATCAACAGCTTCGAAGATAATTTCGTCCTTGTAAACAAGACCAAGCTTGGACTTGGCCATGTCTTCGATGTACTGCTTGGTCTGCATGTACTTTCTATATTCTTCAATTTCGTTGCTGCGCTCGTTTTGCTCCTCTATCTTTTCAAGGAGATACCGGTCGCGTTTCTCGTATTCTGCCTTCTTTGCGGACAGTTCGCGATTCTTAAAGAAGATCACGAACAGGATCATCACAACGACAGCGGTAACGAGAAGCATGCTTCCGACATTGGCAAGTCCGGACGAACGCATTGCGACGTTTCTTCGTGCCATTGGAAAACCTCGTTTACATAATTATGTATTTCGTTTACATAATTCTACACAATTTTTCCTTTGTCGTCAATCTCTCTCGTAATATTTTTTGCCCACTTGTATGAAAAATAGTTTTTAAGCACCCAGGGCCACTTCACAAACTCGTCGGTACAAAGCAGGATATAAACGATCTTCACGGGAAGTTTGAACACAAATGCCGCGAGAAAGCCTACCGGAAGCGCATATACCCACATGTCGATGGTGTCGCAGATAAAGCCGAATCGGGAATCGCCGCCTGCCCTGAAAACACCGACGATCAATGTGGTGTTCACGGATGCACCGGTGATATATACCGTATTGACCAAGAGCATAAAGTGTAAGTATTCCTTGGAAAGCTCGGTAATCTTGGCAATCCCCACCGTAAAGGGCGTAATTCCGAGGACCACCAGACCTCCCAGAATTCCCGAAATGACGGAAAGCTTTAAGAAGGTCTTGCTCTTTTCTTTTGCTTCTTCTATGTGTCCCGCACCAAGAATGGGTCCGAGTATTATACCCGTAGCGGAACCGAGTCCGAAGCATACGACGGATCCTAAGTTTCTCACCACGGAAACGATGGAATTTGCAGCCACCACATCGTCGCCCAGGTGCCCGTAGATCACCGAATACATGGAAAAAGCAATGCCCCAGACCACATCGTTTGCCGTAGCGGGAAGGGCCATTTTTATGAAGTCTTTGTGGAGTTCTTTGTTTCTTTCAAATACGGGCGCTATGCGAAGTTTTACGTCTTTACTGCGGGCCGAAACAAAAAGGCAGACCACAAACTGAATGATTCTCGAGCCTGCGGTTGCAAGAGCCACACCTTTAAGTCCGAGGGCGGGTACGCCGAGTAAGCCGAAAATGAAAACAGCGTTACCGACCACATTCAATACCAGAGCCAGAGACTCGATCACTGTTACTATGGCGACTCTTCCGATACTTCTCAGGGTGGACATGTATACCGAAGAAAGGCTCCAGAACACGATCCCCACTCCCACGATCCTTAGATAATCCGCGCCCATGTCTATAAGCTTCGGATCGTTGGTAAAAAGCAGCATCATCAGTTTCGGTGCAAGTATACACATAATCGAGACCAGAACCGCCACCGCCAGAGCATAGCGTATCGCTATTCCCTGAACCCTCTCAACCGTTGCTATATCTTTCTTTCCCCAATACTGGGCTGCAAGCATGGAAAGGCCGGCCCCCACTCCGAAAAAGATCATATAGACTATGGATGTGTACTGGGCTGCAAGGGAACAGGCGGAAATTGCGGACTGTCCCACATAGTTGAGCATTAAAACGTCTGCTGAATTTACCGCAGCATCAAGAAGATTCTGTATAACTATGGGAGTGGTTATAAGCAGAATCTTTTTATAAAAATCACTTTTCTCCAAACGGGTCATTACAGATATTTGAAAAGCTCTTTCGCTTCTTCCTTTCTGACCGTCTCGGTAACGTCAAGGACTTCAACCTTAACTTCCTTGTTACCGAAAGAAATCGAGATAATGTCTCCGGCCTTAACCTCTGTGGAGGCTTTGGCAACTTTATCGTTTATGGTTACGCGACCGTTGTCACAGGCCTCATTTGCCACCGTTCTTCTTTTGATAAGTCGCGAAACCTTTAAATATTTATCAAGTCTCATGGAATCTCCGTCAATCGTAAAAAAATCAAGTCAGAATTAAGCACAATAAAAGGCCTGCAGCTTACGCCACAGGCCCTTAAATTTGCCGGTATAAATTACTTAGCGTTAACTAAATCCTTTAAAGCCTTACCAGCGCTGAACTTAGGAGCCTTGGAAGCTTTAATCTTCATGGGAGCGCCTGTCTGAGGGTTTCTGCCTTCTCTTGCTGCTCTCTTGGTAACTTCGAAAGTACCGAATCCAACGAGCTGAACCTTAGCGCCCTTCTTTAACTGAGCACCAACAACTTCGGTGAAAGCCTTAACGGCCTTTTCGGAATCCTTCTTGGATAATCCTGCTTTGTCAGCGATTGCTGCTACTAATTCTGTCTTGTTCATTACGAACTCCTCCTCTGAATTTGTATCGGATTAATTACGCTTTCTTGGAAAAGCGTCTATATATGTTATAAGTGTTTTTGGCATTTTTGTCAAGGAAAAATGCCGATTTTAAGCCATTTTTTGCCCAAAAAACTGTTACTCATCCACAATTCCACCCCATTCTGTGACAGTAAAGCCTTTTCTTGTTATCTTTTCGGTAAAATTCGGAGTTTTAATCTTCGAAAGTTCATCCTCCGAAAAGGCCGAAACAGGCACATAAAGAAACCAGATTCGGAAAATACTGTCAGGTAACGGGCTGATGTTTATCGGCATTTCAAGGTCTATTACCTCCGTAAGTTCGGGATACATCACATAGGATATACCTTCCGGAAGCCTTGAACACCAGAAAGATACGAAATCTTCCGTTTCTCTTGCATTAAAGCCGTAACCATTGCAGATTTCCGTAAAGAAGCCTTCCCTGTTATATTCGGGAACTATCCATGCTTCCTCCGTCTGCATGAACTTACAGGAAGTCATGCTTTCATAGAAAAGGAAACCGTAGGTCTCACCCTCTAGGTCGAGCCAACCGTCAGGTGTTGCATCCACCGTCCAGTTTTCTCTGTAATCGGGAATAACCGTAAGCAAAAGGTCCGGATCTTTGAATTCCACGGTAACCGTGATTTCTTCTTTGGGATAGAGGTAAATGTTAGGCTTGATGGCGGTACGGGGTGCATAGAGATTGTCCGTGTCGCCGAATCCCAGGTCTTTACGCCAGTTGTACTTGTTGCCTCCGAAGAGCTGCGTAATGAATCCGTCTATCTGTATGGTGAAAAAGTCAAGAACATCCAACAGGTTATTGGTCTTTCCGTTCATCTTTGACGCACATTCGTCACTCGCAACCGCATCGACAAAAAAGCTTACCGGTGTTGCAACCTTATCGGTTCCGGTAGCCTCTGCTCCGGCTACAAAATAGCTTCCGGCCGTAGAGAACTTTTTCATAAACTCATGGTTGTGATTGTTTTCATGACCATGGAGAACACGTTCCTTGATATCAAGTACGGAAAGAACCTTTCCTGCCCCGCCTTTTGCCGCGGTCTTCTCAACATTCTTTAAGGCATTCTGCTCTGCCTTTGTGGTTGCCCTCCGAGCTGCATCGGCCGCATAACGCTGCAGTCCCTTTTCGCCCTCGGCTACAACAGTGGCATTAATGTTGTTTACGGTGTTTCCCACCAGATTTCCGCCGAGCTTCTGCTGATTGGCCGTTCTCGGGGATTCTCTGGTTCCGAAAACATCGTCCTTTAAGTTCTTAAGGTCATCGCAGAATTTCTCGAATTCGTTCATGTTGGCCTGTCTGGCCGCACGCTCTGCTTTTCTGGCCTGTATCTGCTCAACGGTATTGTAATCCGAAAGAAACTGGCTTGTGTCCACTGCAAAAGAAGAAAGCGCGGGAACAAGGGCAAGTATCAGTACAAATATGAGAGCGGCAATCTTATGCAAAAATGATTTTTTCATCTTATCTGCCCTCCATATCTGCTTCGGCCCTGTCAAGGTCCTCGGCTATCGCGGTTCTCGTCTCTTCGTCTTCGATTTCGGAAAGACGGTCCCTTACAATCTTAAACTCTGCTTTTGCGGTTTCGAAGTCTCCAAGGATATAGGCACTGGCACCATACATATAGTGAACGGGAACCTTCACGTCTCCCGCTGCGGCGGCTCTTTCAAAGAAGTAAGCCGCTGCTTCATAGTTCTTGTTTCTTGCCATGGCCATGGCAACCCTGAACTGCATCAGATAATCGTCGGGATATTTCCAGGCCGCATTGATGGCCTCCTTCAAATAGTCGTCGGCAGAGCGGGTGTATATGAACTCAAGATAACCGTCGTACCAAGTCTTGTCCCTGTTCTTTATGGAATTGTAGTAGGACGGAACCCAGTAAGTGGAACCTTTTGCAAGGTTGGCGTCGATCAGCGCATAGTAGTACTCATCGGTGGGACCGCGATTGGATGCATACATGATCTCGTCTGCTTTCCCCAGGGCTTCGTCGTATTTTTCTTCTTCGATAAGCTTGTAGACTTCGGAATAATCCACAGGTTCCGGCTTTTCTTCTTCCGTGGTTTCTTCGGAAGATTTAACCGTTATCTCTATGGGACCGGGGGCTTCCACCGCAGTTACGTCAAAGGTGTTGGCAAATACAACGGTTGGTGCCTGTACCGCAAATTCACCCTTTACAAACAGCATTACCGCTATTACCGAAAGAACAATTCCCGGAATCTGAGCAAGTTCGCCCACAGTTCCCCCAAGTATTCCTTCCAGTTTCTTCTTGAATACGAGAGAAAGCACATAAGCCGCAACGGAAATCACGATTGCGACAATCGCAAGTGTGCGGGCGGTTCCGGAAAGGGCTGTTGCTTCGTGCACGCCACCCGCAAAGTTTGTCATTACAAATACGATTACGGATAAAATGATCGTAAGTATCATTGCTGCGGCACCTCCCCTTCTATAGCGTATTCTTTAAGATAGTGCTTTGCGTTGCCTATATAATTGTCGATGTAGGCTCCCAGACCCAGATATGCGTAGGTGGGATTGAACCTGTACTTGCTGCAGAGTTCTTTTGCTCTTTCATAGGAGACAAGACTGTTGGCGAAGTCGTACAGATTGTCGTAGGCGAACCCCAGCTGTAACCATGCGTTGGGATTCTCGGTGTCAAGGGAAGTACTCTCTACAAAATCCTCTTTTGCCTGCTCGTAGTTCTTGTCGCTGTAGTAGCTTAGTCCCCTCTTGTAGTAGGCGTAAGGAAGATCTCCGTACTTTTCTATCACGGCGTCTGCTGCCGCAATCTTCTCTTCGGTGGATTCGCCTCTTCGAACCGTTACATAGGCATTCATAAGATCATCGTTTTTAATCTCTTCCTTCTTTGCATCGGAAAGGGAATTATAGTATACCTTCCAGGGTGTACCCCAATACTGCGGTGAATAGTAACCAAGCAGGTAATCCATGAAGATTCCCAGTGCAGAATCCGCTTCGGCACGTTTCTTGCCCTCAGTGTTTCGTACTATATCAGCGATTCTTTTTCCGTATGAAACCGCCTTGTCAAGGTCCTTGGGAATGGTGTAAACCGCTACCATGGTAAGCAGGGAGGCATCCTCAGGGTCTTCCGCCAAAAGAAGTTCAATATCGTCTATAACAGAAGCCAGTCCGTCAAATTCAAGTTTGAGATAAAGCTCCACAAGTTTCATCTCACGACTCGTAACCTCCGGGAAGAAGGTTTCAAAAAGGTTCTTTGCTTTCCACCTGTCGTTGTGATTCAGATAGATGTCAATGAGCATGTTCTTTTCTTTGAGGATTTGATTATCTGAGGACTTATTCTCGATGAGAAGTTCCTTCATCTTGTTTATATAGGCCTCCATTATGTCGTTTTCAAGCACATACTTTGAATCGGTCATGAACTGGACGGCTGTCTTTAAAATGAACAGGTCATCGGGATACTTCCTTGCAACTTCAACCGCTTTCTTTGCGGCGCCTTCCGAATCCCCCACAAATTCCCTGTAATAGGACTCCATCAGTTCGAGTCTGTAGGAGTTGTCAAAGAAAGAATTAAACTCTTCTTTTATCTCTTTCTTTTCCGTTTCGGTCAGATCCGTGGGCAGGTAGTACGAACCGATGGGGTACTCTCCCACCTGGAATTCATAGTAGTCAAAAAGAGAAAGCTCCGGATCCTTGTCCGCATCCATAAGAACCTTTAACTGGGCAAGATAGATGCCGGGATTCTCGCTGTTATTAACAATGTATTTAAGGGTACCCTTGGGATCCTTGGAAGAAAGAATGGTTAAGAAACCGATAAGTTCGTCATCGGGATCAAGTTCCGAAGCGATAACCAGCTTGTCGGAATCCTTGTCGATATATCCAAGCCAGGCGTACATTCTTGCAACTGCAAGGGTGTAATAGTCGTAAGCCTCAAAATACTGCTTGTTGTCAAAACATTTGTCGGACTCTTCCAGGTACACGTTCACTGTTTTAAGAACGTATTCTTTCATGGATATCTGCGACGTATTCTGACTGTCCGCTACGGTTACTTCACGGCCGTCCCCCTTCTTAACGGAACCCCCGATAATAAGGGAGAAGATAAGAGCAAGAAGCAGAGCCCCGCCGGAAACAGCGTAGGGAAGCCACTTCATAAAGCCCTTTGTTTCGGTTTCTTTTTCCGAAACCGTACCCATCAAGTCGTAAACTCCGTTTGCGATGCAGAATCCAAAAAGCACAAACAGCGCTTTAACCATGGATGCCGCAAAAACAGAAGCAACATAGGTGGTTGTAAGATCTGCATGTCCCTTTTCGATAAGACCGCCCAAGTAACTTACGGTCACAAATTCGGACAGAAGCCCGAAAACAAACCAGGCCGCAAAGACAATGGGTTTCTTTATGATTCCTTTGAGCGAATTCATGAAGGAACCGGTGCGGGAAAGAATCAGCATGAAGGTAAGCACTGCTGACTTAAGCAGAATGATCAGCACCGCTACGGCGATGTACGCTCCCTTTGAGGACACGGATACGTCCGTCAGGAGTTTTTCAAAAACATTCACAAGAAACAGGCAACTGCCGCCGTAAAGCAGCACTTTGCCCGCTTTAATATATTCTTCCGGTGCTTTAAAGGATTTGATTCCCGAGATTGCGATTGCAACTGCAGTAAGAAGTACCTCGATAAAAAGAAACCCGATTCCGCTTTTGATTACAGCGGAGGTAGACAGGTCCGCTCCGGTCTTAAACAGACTTTCGACGGAACGCATCTCCGGAACGCTGATTACAAGCCACGTGCCGAAGACCAAAAGACCCGCTCCTTTGGGAAAGAATTTCCTAAAATTTTTCATTTCATACAGCCCTCTCATCAATAGAAGAATTGAGTAAAGAAAATCCCCTTTGTGGTTCACGTCCACGCAAGGGGATTATACATTCAGGCTGTTTTTGGATAATTAACGAAATCAGGGGTTGCCGGACACACTGTCGACGGATGTTTTCCCGGAAGAAGAACTTGTCGCCGAGCCGGAATTCTCCGAATTGCCCGAAGTTCCGTTTGATGTTCCGTTCGTACCTGAGGATTCTGCACCAAGCACGTCAAAAGCGTAGTACACGTCTTTGGCGGTATTCTCGATCAGGACATTGTAGTTTCTTGTTTCGAATCCGGTCTTTCTTAATGTGATAGTGTGATTGCCCGCTTTCTTTGCGATTGAAAGGGGCGACATTCCTATATAGTTTCCGTCGAAATAAACCTCAACACCGGAAGGCGAGGAAATAAAGATAAAGTATCCGTCGGTGTGGGATTCTTCCTCTTCTTTTTTCTCGGTCTTGCCTGTGGATTCAAGTTCGACCTCAAGAGATGAGGTCTCGGTCCCCACGTTAAAATATCTGGTGACGGATTCATACCCCTCGGCAGTGGCGGAAAGTCTGTGAAGCCCCACCGGGAAGGTAAGAAGTCTGGTATGATCCACGATCTCGCCGTCAACGTATAATTTCGCGCTTTCGGGTGTAACTTCTATGTAGATCTTGCCGACCTTGGGCTCGCCTACCTTTACGTCGCTTACATTAAGAATGGTTTCTTTGCCCGAAAGAATGGAAATATTTCTGGTTTCGGAGCTTCCGTTCTTGCTGATGACCACCGGATAATCCCCTGCGGGAAGCGTAACCAGCATGTTTTCGGAAATGGCCTCAAGATAATCGTTTCCGATCTCAAGATAACCGCCCACCAGATGTGAGCTCTTACGAAGCACCAGATACCCGTGGCCCTTGTTTATGGTAATGCTGTAGATCTCGTTTTCAAAGCCCGTAAGGGTGACATTGTCCGCGGGGCTTAAATCCTGCAGGGAAAGTTTTCTGTCATCCGCAAGAAGCACGGTGCCTTCCGTGATCTTATAGGAATCGTTTTTATAGGTAAAAACCTTTGAATTGATGTCTACGGAAAAGCCTGTAACATCGGTAACGGTAAAGGCCTTTGCGGCCTCGGATAAAGAAACCAGCTGCTTTTTGGATTTTAAGAACAGTACATCGGTAACGGTTCCTTCTTTTAACTGTCCCGCCGTAAGGGCTGTTCCGTATTTATCCGCAAAACGCGTAAGAGAATCATACTCGAGAGTATAGGATTTGCGAAGCTCATAGTTATAGAATGTGATGGTCTTGTTGACGCTGTCGATCCCGGTGATCACCGCCGTATCCGCACAGTCGTAAGCTCCGATCTCGGGAACGGTGTATAGGTTGTCCTTCATGGAAACGGACGTGTTCGTATGCGCCGGAGGTTCCGAAAACGCGCACCCCTGCAACACAAACAAGGCAGACACCAATGCAATTAAAAGAATCGATTTTTTCTTTAACATAGAGCCTCTGTATTTATCGATGAATTTGAGAAAGAAGAAATTCTCTGTTATTTTTCGAAGGGTCGTCAAGTACCATTGAAAGCAGGCGGTTTAACTCTTCTCCGATCTTCGGTCCTGCGGGAAAGCCTTCCTTTATCAGGTCGGACCCTGTAACGGCAAGGGTTTTTAAAGAAACACAGTCACCGTTTTTTATCATTGTATCATAAGCAGCCGCAAGTGAGTCCAGATGCTTTAATTTTTCTTCTCTGTGGAAATCACTCTGCGCCAGAATATCTGCTTTGTTTATTTCAAACATGAGCGGGAAGCAGTCTTCACCAATCCTGTTTACCCATCTGCGGATATCGGAAACCTTTGCGTGGATCTCCCAGTCGTGGAATTCCACCAGGCGGCTCACCAGTTTCTCCGTGTCCCTGTCATATCTTAAACGCCTCAGGATTTCCGCAGCGGTCTTTGCGCCCTTGGCGGGGTGCCCGTAAAAGTGGTCGATCCCCTTTTCGTCCGTGGTGCGGGTTCCGGGTTTTTCTATATCATGAAGCAGGGCTGTGAGCCTTAATATCTTCGTATTTCCGATGCCTTCCATTACGCGGATCGTATGCTCTCCCACCGTGTAGGCGTGATGGGGATTGTTTTGAGGGGTCTCCATCATCCGGTCAAACTCGGGAAGAACCACCCCCGTAATGCCAAGTTCGTAAGCCTTTCTGATGTAACCGGGGTTATCGCTTGTGATGAGCTTTTCAAGTTCCGTGCGGATCCGCTCGGCGCTTATATTTTTAAGATTCTTTGCCAGATCCCTGATGGCCTTCTCGGTTTCTCCGTCGACAGAGTAACCTAACTGGGCCGCAAATCTTACGGCTCGAAGGATTCTGAGGGCATCTTCTCCGAAACGTTCCTCGGGATTTCCCACCGCCCGTACGGTTTTGCACCGCAGGTCCTCCATTCCGCCGAAGTTATCCACAATTCCCGTGCGGGGATTGTAGGCCATGGCATTTATGGTGAAATCTCTTCTTCGAAGATCCTCCGAAAGACTCTTGGTAAAAGAAACCTCCTTGGGATGTCTGGAATCCTCATACTTGCCGTCTATCCTGTAAGTTGTGACCTCATAGATCTCCTTACCGAAAAGCACGGATACTGTGCCGTGCTGAATTCCCGTGTCAAAGGTTCGTTTAAAGAGTTTCTTTACTTCCAAAGGTTCTGCGGAAGTGGTAATATCCCAGTCGTTGGGGGTTCTTCCAAGCAAAGAATCCCGCACACATCCGCCTACCGCGTAGGCTTCGTGCCCGGCTTCTTCAAGGACCGATATGATCTTTTCTACATTGCTGGGAAGAGAAATGTTCATACTTATAATTTAATTTGAAAAAAGGGGTCCACGGACTGTTCATCCATGAACCCCCTGGTCTCTCTATAGATTATTTTACCAGTCTTACGGTCTCTCTGCAAATTGCAAGTTCTTCGTTGGTGGGAACGATCATGGTAACAACCTTGCTGCCGGGATCGGAAAGAACCACTATCTCACCGCGGATCTTGTTCTTTTCGGGATCTACGTTGGTTCCGAGGTAGGTAAGGTATTCACCCACCATCTTGCGGACTAAAGATGTATTCTCACCCACACCTGCGGTATAGGCAATGACATCAACACCGTTCATGGCTGCAACGTAAGAACCGATATATTTCGCAACCCTGTAAGAGTAGGTTTCAAGAGTGATCTTGGCAAGTTCGTTGCCTTCGTTGTAGGCTTTCTCAAGATCTCTGAAGTCGCTTGATACCTTTGAAAGGCCGTAAACACCGGACTTCTTGTTAAGAATGTCTATAACGGCATCGGCAGGTACATGAAGCTTGTTTGAAAGGAAGGTAATGATGGCGGGATCGATATCACCGCTTCTGGTTCCCATGATAAGGCCTTCAAGGGGGGTAAGACCCATGGAGGTGTCAAC
>DBVS01000046.1:1227-4348 GCA_002308235.1 Lachnospiraceae bacterium UBA1258 | reverse complement strand
AAAAACGCCCCATGCAATGCATGAGGCGTTTCTTTTCATAATTCAGTATTTCTGATTATTCAGCGTCGCTGATAAGGTGCTTTGCAACAAACTTGTCAACGAAACCAATCTTGATGGTATTCATCTTAAGTGCGAAGAGTGCAAGAAGAAGGAATACAACATCTTCTACGATGCTTACAACATTGCGGATAAAGCTGATAATCTCCGAGAACTTGCCGTAGTTGATGGTTGATTCAGCACTAAAGATGCGGATCATGCTGTTTAAGCAGTCAAGCACGTTAGGGATAGCGCCGAGGAAGAAGCGTAAGATGGAGAAGCAAAGGGCAAGTACAAGTGCCTTGGCAACAGTGGTCTTAAGCCATTCGTTCTTCTCTGCGATAAATACGTAACCTACTACAAGGATCACGGGAACATATCCTACCCAAAGAGCAAGAAGAAATGTAAGTGCGGCGAGTGCGCCTGCGGATATACCGATTTTTGTTTTCATGCGAAAAACCTCCTTTTTATAAAATTTTTATCATCATTTTCACATGATTGCAAGTAATAAAATCAGATGCGGTTAACACCTGTCTTGATGGCAGCTTCTTTAACCGCTGCTGCAACGGTCTTTCCCACTCTTTCATCGAAAGCGTAAGGAATGATATATTCGGGATTTAATTCCTCTGAAGATACCAATCCTGCGATGGCATAAGCCGCCGCAACCTTCATTTCGTCGTTGATGTCTCTTGCTCTTACGTCAAGCGCACCTCTGAAGATTCCGGGGAAAGCAAGCACGTTGTTTATCTGGTTGGGATAATCGCTCCTGCCGGTGCCCACAACTGCCGCACCGCCTGCCTTTGCTTCGTCGGGAGTGATCTCCGGTACAGGGTTTGCCATAGGGAAAAGAATGGGATCCTTTGCCATGGTGGCTACCATTTCCTTAGTCACGGTACCGGGTGCGGAAACACCGATAAATACGTCGGCTCCCTTGATAACGTCCGCAAGAGTGCCCTTTTCGCAGTTTATGTTGGTTATCTTTGCCATCTCGATCTTCTCGGCATTCAGGCCTTCACGACCCTCATAGATGGCGCCTTTACGGTCACACATGATAACGTTTTTAAGGCCCATGCTGATAAGGAGCTTGATAATGGCGATTCCCGCAGCTCCCGCTCCGCTGGTCACAACCTTGATGTTCTTTATATCCTTGCCCACGATCTTTAACGCATTGATCATGGCCGCAAGAACAACAACTGCGGTTCCGTGCTGATCGTCATGGAATATCGGAATGTCGCAGCATTCCTTTAATCTTCTTTCAATCTCAAAGCATCTGGGTGCGGAAATATCCTCAAGATTCACTCCACCGAAGCTTCCCGCAAGAAGCTTAACGGTATTTACGATCTCGTCCACGTCCTTTGAACGTATGCACAAAGGAAAAGCGTCTACTCCGCCGAAGGTCTTAAACAATGCGCATTTACCTTCCATAACGGGCATTCCTGCTTCGGGGCCGATGTCTCCCAAGCCCAGAACTGCGGTTCCGTCTGTGATGACCGCCACAAGATTATGGCGTCGGGTGTACTTGTAGGAAAGGTCAACATCCTTCTGAATCTCAAGACACGGTTCCGCTACGCCCGGGGTATATGCCACCGAGAGTTCTTCCTTGTTTGATATGGGGGCTCTGGAAATGACTTCGATCTTTCCTGCCCATTCTTCGTGCTGTTTTAATGCAAATTCTTTCTTGTCCATTTTTAAGGGAATACCCCGTTCTTTATATATTTACCGCCGTCAGTCCATGACTGCCGCGATATCTTCAAGATAATCGGTTATGGCAAGGTGCTGGGGACATGCGCCCTCGCACTGCATGCACTTGATACAGTCGGAAGCCTTGCCGGCGTCCTTCGTGCACTCTTCGTACATTGCACGGCTCTTTGCCGTATTTTTAAATACGATCTCTTCGTTTCTTGCCGTGAAAATTTCCGGAATCGGAATCCGCATGGGACATCCGTCCGTGCAGTAGTGACATCCCGTACACTTGATATTGTCGACCTGCATAAGAGCAAACTGGGCTCTTCTGATTGTAGCCTGCTCGCTTTCGCTCAGAGGCTTAAAGTTTCTCATGTAGGAAAGGTTGTCTTCCATCTGTTCGATATTCGACATACCCGAAAGTACGGTAATGATCCCGTCAAGGCTTGCCACATATCTGATGGCCCAGGAAGCAAAGGAGGTGTTGGGATTTGCTTCCTTCAGAATGGTCTGAACCTCGGGAATGGGATTTGCAAGAGCGCCGCCCTTCACAGGCTCCATAACGGTTATGGATTTGCCGTGCTTTCTTGCTATTTCGTAGCAGGCACGGGAGGCAACATTGTCACTCTCCCAGTCCGCATAGTTGATCTGAAGCTGGATAAAATCCACCTCGGGATGCTCCGTTAAGAGCTTCTCCAGGGTCTCCGGCGAATCATGGAAGGAAAAGCCGAAGTACTTGACCAGGCCCTGAGCCTTTTTTTCTTTGACAAAGTCCCAGATTCCGTAACTGTCATACTTAGGGATATTTCCCTGTGACAGAGCATGGAGCAGATAATAGTCAAAATAGCCGCAGCCCAGTCTCTTTAAACTTATTTCGAACTGCTGCTTTGCCGACTTTTCGTCTGCTGCCGCACCCGCATTCAGTTTGGTGCATATGGTGAATCTGTCCCTGGGATAGCGCTTGACCAGCGCCTCGCAGGTAGCTTCTTCGGATTTGCCGCCGTCATAGACGTAGGCGGTATCAAAATAGGTACCGCCTGCCTCTATAAAGAGATCTACCATTTTCTTGGTAGTCTCTATATCGATCTCTCCGTCCTTTTTGGGCAGCCTCATCATTCCGAAGCCGAGTTTGAATACTTCTTTGCCAAAATAATCCGACATAATCTTCCCCTTTCTTATGTGAACACAGTCAGCTTAACCCCCGTTTGCACGGGAAGTATTAAACGCATGCGGGAATTTATAAGGTTACGCCGTTCTTTTCAAGAAGAGCCTGAGCGGATTCAACGGAATCGATGCCGGTCTTATTCTTTATGGGAGCGAATTCCTTTTCTCTTACAACTTCGAAAGGCAAGCAGCTGTCAGACATGTGTATCATATCAAGAACGAGCTGTTCAAACTTGTG
>DBVS01000046.1:0-1159 GCA_002308235.1 Lachnospiraceae bacterium UBA1258 | reverse complement strand
TGATAAGGAAGACTGGTCTTAACGATCTCTTCAAGAGACGAAACGTTAAAGAGATAATTCAGGATAACACCGAAATTATATACTCTTTCGCCACGCTCGTCGACTTCATCACGCATGGAATCCGTAAGCTCATAATACTCAACGATGGAGGGTCTTCCGTCTTCAAGACACACAACACCCACCTTCTCATCGGGATGGTTCTTTCTGACAACCTTGGCGCCGATATCACGCTTGTTTAAGATGGTTGCACCGATAAATACGGGATCGCAGATGTACTGAAGTACGTTGTCAACTGCGAAGACATTAAACCATTCTATCCCGTTTTTCTTTACATCGTCAATAACTTTCGAACGGATCATGGAAAGGAACCATCCGCCGTTACCGTTGGGACTGGTGGATACCTTGGATTTGCTCTCAAGGAAAACCTTGCCGTTCATATCGCAGCAGGGCGCCATGGCCTGCTTAAAGAAAATGACCTGATCCTTGGGATACCCGAAAAAGTTTTTCTCGTTGAAGAAAGAAACGGTAGCCTCGTAATTTAAGTCGCTGGTCATAACGTAGAGTCTGATGTAGCGGCCGATCCTGTCAACAACCTTCATCATGTTGTTTATAAGGCATTCAAAGATATATAAATCTCTGGTCTTTCCGATGTTGAATACGCCCTTGGGAGCATCGGATCCGAGTCTGGTGCCCATTCCGCCTGCGAGCAACACAGCTGCGACCTTTCCTGCCTTTAATGCCTCGATACCCGCTTTTTCATACTCATCTTTATGTTTTTCAATCTCCGAAAGTTCCAGGGATTCAAGGGGTGTGATCTTTCCCCTCTTTAAAACTTCATTGCTGTTGCTCAAAGCAGAAAGCACGTCAAAATCCAGTTCTTCTATCTGAGCCTTGAGTTTGTCCGCTTCTGCGGGAGATATTTCATCCACATACTTAAGCAGCTGCTCCTGGCCGTATTTTTTGACTTTCTCTATTGCATTCATGGTACTTTTGTACTCTCCTCTCAAAAATGATCGTAATAGATCGACTTTGCCATCTTCTCGGCAGCTTCTTTGCCGGATATGGCTTCAATGATCTTAAGTGTAAAATCAACGGCCGTTCCCGCGGAACGTCCCGTGATTATCTGCCCGTCCCACTCTGCGGGCGCCCCCGTTACTTC
>DBVS01000052.1 GCA_002308235.1 Lachnospiraceae bacterium UBA1258 | reverse complement strand
ACCGAGGTTCCCGAGATGTTCGGCGCAGAGACGCTCCTTATGGACCGCTGCAAAAACGAGTCTTTGTTTGAAAAGACCGTTAAACTCATAAATGATTTTAAGGCATATTTCAAAAGCCACGGCCAGACCGTGTATGAAAATCCTTCTCCCGGAAACAAAGCAGGTGGGATCTCCACCCTTGAAGACAAATCCTTGGGATGCACGCAGAAATCCGGCACCACACCTGTTTGCGGTGTCCTTTCCTACGGAGAGCGGGTAAAAGAAAAGGGCCTGAATTTATTGAGCGCACCCGGAAACGATCTGGTGGCTTCCACGGCTCTTGCAGCCGGAGGCGCCCATATCGTGCTTTTTACCACGGGACGGGGAACGCCCTTTGCTTCACCCGTACCCACGGTTAAAATATCCAGTAATTCCGCGCTTGCGGGACATAAGTCAAACTGGATCGATTTTAATGCGGGGGATCTTATTGAATCGGGTGACAAAGAAACCCTTGCGACGAACCTTTATAAATACGTGATTTCAGTCGCAAACGGAGAGTACGTGGCCGCGGAAAAAGCAGGATACCACGACATGGCGATATTTAAGACCGGAGTAACACTTTGATAGTTTAAACCTGAGGGCCTTTTACAAGGCCCTTTTTCTTTACGCGCCGGGCATACGCTGATATAATGATTCAGATGAATAACGTTAATTACCGCTTTTGCAAGCGCTGTCTTACGCGGGACATGATGGACAAAGACGAATATTTCAAGACCCTTCGTGCCTTGATCGAGGACGTGAAGGGCGATGAGCGGGCAAGCGACTCCCTGTACGAAGAAAGACTCAGGGTCTGTCTTTCCTGCGAAAAACTCTTTGACGGACTGTGCGCGGCCTGCGGATGTTACGTTGAACTCAGGGCGGTGATCAAGGATAACTCCTGCCCTTATGAAAAATGGTGACAAAGGAATCTGTACATGGAAAGAATAACTGCAAACGATCTTAATCCCGGGAAGGTTTTTGAGAAACTTTTTGGGAAATTTTCGAAAGACGATGTGAAAACCGCCAAACGGATCGGATTTTCCGGTTTGTTCGGCATGCTCGCTTCCTACTTTTACTGGATGATCACAGGCTACAGCGGGCCCGATGCGGTGATCGAGGGTGTATATGTATACACCGCGGAAGAGATAGCCAGAGGGTCCGGCAGATGGATGGCCTGCTACTTAAACGGTTTCTTTTCGAACTTGCTCATTCCTTCCGTGATCATTTTTGTATATTGTCTTCTGGTGGGGATTTCCGCATATCTTATCTGTAAGATGCTTAAAATACGGGCTGCTTACCTTCAGGTCATGCTGACCCTGGTGATGATCTGCTCCAGGACCGTTATAAGACAGTTTTCCTACCTTCAGATGGGTGTGGTCTATGCCTTTGCTTTCTTTATGTCTGTGCTGGCTGTATATCTTATCAGGAAACTTAAGGTGATACCCGCCATTATCGGAGTCATCGCCATGACGTTGATGCTTGGTTCTTACCAGTCCTACATAGGTTCCGTGGCGACTCTTGCTTTCATCCTTTTGATCTTTGATATCTTCACCGGCGAAAAGTATAAAACCGCATTTTTAAGGTTTCTTTTTACTGCGGTGGGAGGCGCGCTGGCGGCGGGCCTTGATATCGTATGCGCCAAAGTTGACGCCAAGATCCACGGGGTGGTGCTTTTCGAAAGAGTAAGTGAATTCAATGTTTCAAGCATTTTTAAGAATCTCGGATTTTCCTTAAAATATGCATATACGTCCTTTTTAAGCTTTTTAAGGCTTAAAACCTTCGCCTGGGACCGGATGCTTTTAATCCTTGCGGTTTCCCTGATGGTTTTTGTATTCCTGGCAGCGGTAAAGCTTATAAAAGAAAAAGAAATCATACGGGCGCTTATAATCGTCTGCTCCGTTTTCCTGCTTCCGCTTTTCCTGAATGTCTGCGTGATCATTTTCCCTTCCAACGGAATTTATGAGGTTATGCAGTATCACTACGTGCTTATATTTGCTTTGTTTGCGGCGTTTTATGAGTTTCTGCCCATATCCGACATGCTTGCAAATATCGTAAGGTGGCTGTCTCTGGCGACAACGGCCCTTCTTATATTCACCCTGATCCTTTCATCAAACGCTACGGCCATCTGTTATAAACTTGCCTACGAAAGCACCGCTGAACAGGCAACCCTCATGCTTTCAAGAGTGTATGCCCTGGACGGATTTGTAAAGGACGAAACCAAGATCGTCATTGCAGACATTATTTCCTATCAGGATACCTATGATAATTACAGAGTTCTCTTTTCCCATGCGGTTCCCGACGCAGGCCCCGTTTTCTGGGCAGGCAGGTACGGAACCACCACATCCAGATATCTGTATTTCAAGAAATATCTGGGAATAGACCCGGGAAAGCTTACGGATGCGGAATTCGGTGCGGTGGTCTCATCTCCCGATTTTGAGGACATGCCTCTGTGGCCCGAAGCAGGTTCCGTCCGGATGATAAACGGTTATGCGGTCATCAAGAATTCGCCCGCTCCGCCCGATCATTAAAGGGTTTTGTATATATTTTATAAAAAATACGAATAATTATTCAAAATATAGTCAAGATTTCGATTGCAAAATAGAAAGCCCCGTGATAGAATTTCTCCCATAAGCGGACAAGTGTCCGCGCGTGGGGGAATTTTTTATAAGGTTTGTTTTTTGTTTTCCTGCCGGAAAGGATAATCATGGTAGAAGCAGAAGAATTCTATGTAGTTAA
>DBVS01000133.1 GCA_002308235.1 Lachnospiraceae bacterium UBA1258 | reverse complement strand
TACGGCATGATGGTCACGGCCAGCCACAACCCGGCCATCTACAACGGCGTCAAGGTGTTTACTGCCGGGGGACGGGATGCGGATCTGAACGTGACGGCGAAGATCGAGGCGGAAATTGCACAGGTGGACCCGGAGAGCATCCGCAGCCTGGACTATGAGCAGGCAATGAGCGAAGGGCTCATCCGGGAGGATAACACCGCCAACGAATACATTGACAGTATCCTGGCCCTGGTGGATACCGAGGCCATCAAGAATGCGCGGCTGAAGATTGCCCTTGACCCCATGTACGGAGTGAGTCAGACCAGCCTGCGCACGATTCTGGGCCCCTGCCGCTGCGATCTGGAGGTCATCCACGACCGCCACGACACCCTGTTCGGCGGCAAGCTTCCGGCTCCAAACGCAAGTACCTTAAGAGATCTTACGGCCCATGTCCTTAACTATAACTTCGATATAGGTATCGCCACGGACGGAGACGCGGACCGCATCGGGATCATCGATGATAAGGGACAGTTTCTTCATCCCAACGACATCCTGGTTTTGCTTTATTACTATCTGGTCAAATTCAAAGGTTACAAGGGCGACTGCGTAAGAAACATCTGCACCACCCACCTGCTTGACAGAATCGCGGAGAGCTTCGGCTACAAGTGCCACGAGGTTCCCGTGGGCTTTAAGTACATTTCCGCCAAGATGAACGAAAGCGATGCGCTTATCGGCGGCGAGTCTTCAGGCGGCATGGCGGTCAAGGGCCACATCAAAGGAAAAGACGGTATTTATGCTGCAGCCCTCATCATTGAAATGCTTGCTTTGACCGGAAAGAAACTTTCGGAGATCATGGCAGGGATCAAGGCAGAATTCGGCGCCATGGCCCTTGCGGAAAAGGATTACAGATTCAGCGAAGAAAAGAAGGTAAGCATAAAGAAACGGATCCTTGAAGACAAGGAACTTCCGAAGATTCCCTATGAGGTCGAAAAGATATCCTATCTTGACGGACTGAAAGTCTACTTAAAGGACGGAGGCTGGATATCCGTAAGATTCTCCGGAACAGAACCTTTACTCCGTATTTTCGCGGAAATGAAGACCGGGGAAGATGCGGAAAAACTCTGTAAGATCTTTGAAGATTTCCTTGATCTGAAATAGCCTTTTGACTCGTTTTGCAACATGCCAAATATAGTCAAAAGATAACAAATCGGTTTAACGACTTTTGGAAGGCTTGAATTTACAATAATGATAACGGGAGGTGAAACTGTTGGGGGAAGCAAAAAATAAAAGAAAAAACAGAAAAAAGACGCTTATGCTGCTCACCATGGTGGCACCTGTTTCCATATGGCTGATCTTGTTAAGATACATACCCATGGCAGGTATAGTGTTGGCCTTCAAGCAATATAAGGTTTACACCAAAGCGCCTTCTTTGATAAACAACATCGTACATTCGAACTGGGTGGGACTCGGAAATTTCAAATTCCTGTTTGCTTCGTCGGATACGCTGCTTATCCTGCGAAACACCATCGGATATAACCTTTTGTGGATAGCTCTTGGTGTAGTGATCTCCGTATCCCTTGCAATCATGTTAAACGAAGTACGGAGCAAGTTTGCGGCAAAAACATATCAGACACTTATGTTTTTTCCTTACTTCATAAGCTGGGTAGTTGTCAGCTACTTCGTAATGGCGCTTTTGGATCCCACAAGCGGACTTATCGTAAAAGCTCAGCTTGCAGGGGGTGGAGAAGCAACCAACTGGTATCACGACTACAAGCCCTGGCCTGTAATCCTGACTCTTTCAAACCTTTGGAAGAACATGGGTTATCAGACAATCCTTTATCTTGCCGCCATTACCGGTATTGATAAGACTCAGTACGAAGCAGCGGCTATCGACGGAGCGGGAAAGTGGCAGCAGATCTGGCATGTTACGATTCCTAACTTAAGAAGCATGGTAATCATCCTTCTTATCATGGACCTTGGTAAGATATTTAACTCGGATTTCGGTCTGTTTTACTCAGTTCCGCAGAACAGCGGAAGTATCTTCAGAACCACACAGGTTCTTGATACCTATGTTTACAGAGCCCTGATGAACTCCCAGAAAATAGGGATGAGTACAGCCGCATCCCTGTTCCAGAATACAGTCGGTTTCATCCTTATAATGATCGCAAATACCGCGATCCGGAAGATAGATCCGGATTCGGCATTGTTCTAGGAGGTGGCCGATGAGTGAAATCAAGATAAGAAAAAGAAACCGTCTGCAGAGCGTGAGCCTGCCGGCGGAGATCATAATCAACCTCCTGGTTGGAGGCTTTGCGCTCCTGTGTATACTGCCGTTTATTTTCGTAATAATCATTTCTTTCTCATCGGAAGAAAGCATACGGCTTATCGGTTACTCCTTTAGACCCTTGGAATGGTCCACGGCAGCCTACAAGTTCGTGTTCGACATGGGAAGCCAGCTGTGGATATCCTATTTTAACAGTTTCTTTGTTTCGACGGTCGGAACATTGATAAGCCTGCTTATGTGTGTGCTTTATGCATACGCATTGTTCAGAAAAGATTTTAAGTACAGGAAGTTCTTCACGTTTTTTGTATTCTTTACCATGCTGTTCGGAGGCGGACTTGCACCCACTTATATGGTCTGCAAGCAGATGCTTGGGTTAAGCGATAACTACGCAGCCCTGATAGTGCCGGCTCTGGTAAACCCGTTCTTTATCATCATCATGAGAACGTTTTTACAGACCTCGGTTCCAACCGAACTTATTGAGGCGGCGTCCATCGACGGAAGCGGAGAGTACAATACACTTTTCAGAATAATAATTCCGATTTCAAAGCCGGGTATCGCAACGGTGGCCCTGCTTACCGTGATCAACTACTGGAACGACTGGTTCCTGGCCATGCTCTACATAAGAGAACCGAAGTTTTATCCGCTTCAGTATCTGCTTATGAAAGCGCAGAATCAGGCAGATTTCCTGATCAAAAATTCATCGGTGATCGGTGTTGAAGCAACGAAGCTTCTTCGTGACCTGCCGGGCACCAGCTTAAGAATGAGCCTTGTGGTATTTATCGTAGTTCCCATTGCCTGCGCTTATCCTTTCTTCCAGCGCTACATCATTTCGGGACTTACCATCGGCTCCGTAAAAGGGTAATCACGACCGATAAGGTCGATTACGCACATATAATGTATTGGAGGGAAAACCATGAAAAAAGTTTTAGCAACAATTCTCACATGCGGACTGATTTTAGGTTCGCTTGCAGGATGCGGTAAGGGCACAGGATCAACATCTGCTTCCACACCCGCTTCCACACCCGCTTCGGGATCTTCTTCGACGGTTACGAATACCGATTCAAAGACTCCCACGGACAGACCCGCAGATCACGTTACTCTTAAGATGTATCTCGAAGGAAGTAACGTAACCGATGACACTGCAGTTCTTCAGAAAGTAAACGAATACCTTGACGAGAAGCTCAACGTAACGCTTCAGCCCATTTGGGGAACATGGGGCGACTTCGATCAGGGCGCAGTTCTTTCTTTACAGGGCGCAGAAGATGTAGATATCTACTTCACCTGTTCCTGGACACTTAACGAGTACAACCAGTTTGCAAGAGACGGCTACTATGTACGTCTTGACAACCCCGATAACAACCTTATCGAGAAGTACGGAAAGGACATCTTAAACCTCCTTCCCGAAGTACTTATCAAGGGTTCCACCATCGAAGGTGCGGACGGTTACGGTATCTACGCAGTTAACGGCTACAAGGACATTGCTTGCCAGAACTGCTGGGACGTAAATGTTGATTTGCTTAAGAAATACGGCTATACTATAGAGGACATCGAAAAGGCTGATTACTACAGCTTTGGCGACATCCTTGCTAAGGTAAAAGCAGGCGAAGGCGACAACTTCTATCCGTTGCTTATTGAAGGTGCGGTTCTTGAGCGTATGGTTGACAACTCAATCATCGTTGCAGGTGACTCCGGTTCCAACAACCTTCTTTCCTACTACATCAATCCCAAGAAGACATCCGACCAGGGTGCTTACGGAAACAAGATCCTTAACAAGTTCGCTACCGATGAATTCATGAAGTTCTGCAAGCAGACTCGTGAATACTACCTTAAGGGATATATCGATCCCGATATGGCTAACCCCGAGAAGGCCAACACCGTTCGTGCGGACAAGCAGCTTACCGGTCAGTACTTAATCGGAACTCAGTCCTACTCACTCGGATATGAAATCCAGGCTTCCAAGGAACGCGGATTCGAAGTAGCAATGGTTCCCACCACACCCGCTTATGTTGACACCACCTCTTCACAGGGCGCTATGATGGCAATCTCCACCGCTTCCAAGAACCCTGACAGAGCGATGATGTTCCTTAACTTACTTAACACCGATCCTTACCTCTTCACCCTTCTTGACTACGGCGTAGAGGGAATCCACTACAATCTTAACAACATCGGTGAAGCAGTATTTACTGCAGAGCGTGATAACTACATGCCTTGGACCAACGGTCTCGGAAACGTAACCCTTCTTCCTCCTCAGGAAGGTCAGGGCGCCGATTTCTGGGATACCTTCAAGGCTTACTACGGAAATGCGGATGAAATCCCGATTCTCGGATTTACCTTTAACTCAGAAAATGTTTCGAACGAATTTGCAGCACTTGCAAACGTTGCGGCAGAATATGTTCTTCCTCTTTGCACCGGCGCTGTAGATCCTACCGAGAAGATTCCCGAGTTCCTTACCAAGTTGGAAAAGAACGGAATGCAGAAGGTAGTTGACGAAGCTAACAAACAGCTTTCAAGCTTCCTTGCATCACAGGGCAAATAATTTTAAGTATTACACATCGGAGCCCCATGATTATTCATGGGGCTCTTTGCAACAAAGGAGATTTCAGGTGGAAATCAGAAAAGTCAGACCCGAAGAGTACCAAAGAACAAATGAGATCTATGCGCTTTCTTTCGGATATAAGGTTGAACAGGAACAGCCCACGGCGGGAGAGGACGCACGCTACGCGGCTTTCGAAAACGGAAAGATGATAAGCGTGGTCTACAGGCCCGATTACGGCTTCGAATTTGACGGGCACACCGTTAAAATGGCCGGTATCGGCGGTGTTTCCACCCTTCCCGGCTTCAGGAGAAAGGGCGCCATCCGCGGTATCATGAACATGCTTTTAACGGACAGCTTTAAAGAGGGTTTTGCTTTTTCCTATCTTTTCCCCTTTTCCACCTCCTACTACAGACAGTACGGCTATGAAACCGCCTGCGATGTGACAAAATACGTGATAAACACGAATGCTCTTCCTTCGGGCAATGACACTGACAGGTGCTTTTTGCTGGAAGAAAACAGGGAGGAGGGCCTTAAATACATAAAGGCCACCTACGAATATACCAAAACAAGATATAACGCAATGGCTTCGCCCACGGAGGATACCTTTAAGTGGGCGGCGGAGGAATCCGCCCTTAACGAGACGGTCTATACCTACATTTATCCGGGCAAAGAAAGCTGCGGGTTCATTACCTACGAACTCAGAAGAGACGACGGACTTTACGTGAATATCCCAAGGCTCATGTACAAAGGCGATGAGGCTTTGTTTAACCTTTTGGGACTCGTTAAAAGTTTCGGAAGCGACTATCCGAAGACCGTTGTGAGAATGCCCGGAAGCGACAGACTGGAACGTGTGGTCAAAGAGTGGAGTTTCGGAAATTTAAGAAGAGAATCCATATTCCACGGCATGGTGAGAGTCATAAACGTAAAAGAAGTCCTGCTTCTTGCAAAATACAGAGGGCAGGGTGAGATAAAGATCCGCGTGGAGGATCCGATCCTTGACGAAAACAACCGGACTTACCGCGTCAAATACGGAGACGGAAAGGCCCTTTCGGTGGAAGAAACCCTTGAAAAAGAAGATCTTTTCATGCCTATAAACGAGTTTTCCGCAAGGATCTTGGGGTACAGTAACTCAATCGGTGAGATAAACCGTGACTTTTGTGATAAAATAGAACCCGGAGATATTTTTTATCAAAAACCCGTTTACATTGTCGAGGAGTTCTGAGACTTATGAAGATTTGGGGTCATGGCGGCGAGATAAAATGGAGAATGATCAGATTGCTGATATTAAGCTGGCTGGTGCCCATAGCACTGGCTTCTGTTATCGTCTCTGTGGTCATGTCCGGAAGACTTACCGAGCAGACCAAGAAAACCGCCACCAATTCCCTTTCCGAAGTTGCAAGTCTTATAGGCTCCAAATTTAACGAGATTCACAAAGAATCAAGAAACGCCACATACCTTGGCGTGATCTCGGAAGCCTACGGAAATTACCTTACCGACAATGATGAGCAGAAGCTCTATACGGAAATCACCATGTTTCTTTCCGGGCAGTATCGGTATAATACCAACACCGACAGCGTAATGCTATTCTTTACCGACAACCCGGGGCTGTTTTACAGCACCTACGATTCGAGTACCTCTTACACGGATGTCTATGCCTTCAAGGAATCCGGCTTTTCGGACGTTTTGAAGCTTTCGGAAACCCTAGATACGTCCATATATCTTTATGAAAACGCCGGGACGCTCTATCTCGTGCGAAATCTCGTGACCACCTCCTACAAGCCCTATGCAGTGATTGTCATGCTCCTTGATAAGAACGAAATGTTCTCAAATCTTAAGAGTGTCTGGGGATGCAGCGATGTGGCGGTTTTTGTCGACGGAGTCTGCGTTTACGGCAATTCCTTTATCCCCGTTTCGGAGGTGTCCAAAGTGGGAGATTCCGCTTTGTTTGCCAAAAAGGACGGTGAATTCTACACTTACTACGGCGACCGGATCGACGGACGAAACATTCTTTATGCAGTCAAGCTCGACCAAGACATAATACTGAGTGAAAGGCGGGTGGGCCGCTATATCCTTTTGATATTGCTCCTTTCCATGATTCCCCTTTGCTTTGTGGTATTCCTGTTCTTTGACCGCATGATCACAAAACCCGTAAACCGTCTGGTGAAGGGCGCCGACGAAATAGCGGACGAGCACTACGGCTACGAAATTACCGCACCCGGCAG
>DBVS01000023.1:11460-20918 GCA_002308235.1 Lachnospiraceae bacterium UBA1258 | reverse complement strand
TAGAGAAAAAGAAAGGCTTCGGAATTGTTCCGAAGCCTTTTTGCTTCAAGTCGTTTGTCGGTGTGATTTAAGTATCGGGCGCGTTCAGATTCAGCGTTCCGCAAGGTATTTCTTAAGCGCTGAAATGTAGTCCGTCTGGATTACATCGAAGCCCTTGTCAGCAAGCCAGCCCCAGCCTGCGTCGGGGTTGCCTGTGATGGATACTTCGTCATTGTGCCATGCATTAAGGTTACACTCGGCAGACCACTGAAGAGCGTTTACATACGCAATCCTTCCCTTACGGTGGAGTTTTTCAACGATACCCTTTTCAAAGATGGGAGAGGAATCTTCGGTAAAAAGAAGCTCCACGCCGGCGAAGTTGATCTTATATTTTTCACACAGTTCAATCTGATCGAGATTCCGGTCGGAAATAATGGCAAGGAACGGAATCTTTGGACCGTACTTTTCAAGGTTTTTAAGTGCTTCCTCGGAGGGAGCCGCCTTTAAAAGAAGTTGATCGTTCATGCCCAGTGCATCTAACTTGGGAAGAAAATCTTCCCAATATTTTACGCTTCTGTCGACGTTCATAATGCAGTTGCGTCCTTTGAATTTCGGCAATACGTCAAATACCTTTTCCGGAGCATAATTTGTCGGATCGTTGAAGATATTGTGCATTCGCATCTTGGCAAGTTCTTTGTCCGTGTACTCTTCAAAGTGTTTTCTTCCGTGAAGTCTCAGTTTTTCCTCTCCGGTATGAAAAAGATAGTAAGTACCGTCTTTTGATTTTGCCACATCAAGTTCAATTAATTCCGCACCCTGATAAAGGGCTGCCATAAATGCGGCGGTGGTATTTCCAATCACATTACCGCCCTGACTTCCGCGGTGTCCCGCGATATAGATGTCTTTCTTGCTTTTAATCGGTTTCAGTTTAATCATTTTTCTACTCCTGCCTCAAGTCCATTAGGTTTTCCACTATCCAACCCACGAAATTATACCACCGAGCAGGCGGTGAAATAAAGAAAATTTCTGTTCGGAAAAAATATTGAGTTTTTTAAAACCAAAATATATAATTTTTTTTATTAAAACCTTTTGCTTTTTAAATCTGTATATGTATCAGAAGGGCAAAACGTAAGCCCGATTGAAAACAACTTTTTTTGGAGGATACTCATATGGAAAACAATACCGGAAATGAATTTTATCAGAAGTTTGCAAAAGCAAAAGATGTTTGCACAGAGGCTTACAGATATTACGATGAAGCTGATGCAATCGAAGCAAAGTACAGAGCAGTGGCTATGGAGACACTGGAAAAGGTATACAAGAAAACCAGGTGGCGCTGGATATGGCTTCTGCCTGTGTTAATGTTTGTGTTTTGGCTTCTTGTACAGGATACGGTTCAAGGCCTGCTTTTAATAATAGCTGTACCTGCAGCATTGGCCGGCGGCGTATTTGTCTGGTCGCGCATAGTGGGAGCAATGACAAAGGTTGCCCAGGATGCGGAAATGAAAAAGTATCAGCCCATGCTTGATAAAATAAACGCCAATATATCGGCCGGTAACCGTGTTCTCGAAGAAAATATGGAAGCGGTGGCTTTTATCCCTCAGGAAATCAGATTTCCCCAGTCTGCCGCGTATTTAATGAAGCTGGCGGAAGAAAATCGCGCGGATTCCCTTTCCGCATATATGAATCTTTTGGACAAGCAGATTGCCCGATGGAAAGAAGAGGCTGCAATAAACCAAAAACTGCAGGTTGCCAGAGACCGGGCAGAACAGAGCAGAGTTGACAGTATTAACAGCGCCATTGCTTTGGGCGTCAATGTAGCTCGAATCGGAGGCAGAGCCACATTCTGATGAGTAAAAGGCGGAGAAAGTGTATGAAGGGATTAAGGGAAAAATTCTGGCATTATCTCAAGAAAGATTCAGCCATTGACGTTACGCTCTTTAAAGTCCTTGGTATTGCGGGCATTGCGGTCAGTATCATAGCAGGAGTTCAGAGTATAGTAATGGGTCTTTCGGTGGCCGCGGGACTTATTAATTTCATGGCCGCTTTTTTAAGTGTCCTTCTTCTTTGGTACGTGGATAAGACCGGCAAATACGTCATAGGTTACATCATCACTACCGTGACGATTTTTATTGGCCTTTTCACCCTGCTTTTCTTTGAGATGGGGGGAATTGACGGTTCAATACCCTATTTCTTTGCATTTTCGATGGTATTTTCATTCCTCATGTTCAGAGGAAAACTCCTGATAATAATGGAGACTGTCGAGACCATATATTATGTGGGTGTCTGCTATTTTGCCTTTGTGCATCCGGAATATGTTACCGCCTACAATTCGGAAAAGGACATGATACTGGACCGTGTTTCGGGTTTTGTCCTTGAGGGACTCGGCATCGGCCTCATCTTTATGGCATATATTGCCCAGTACAGGAAACAGAAGGAGATCGCGGAGGAAGCAAGCAACGCGAAAAGCCGTTTCCTTGCCAATATGAGCCATGAGATCCGAACCCCCATCAACATGATGATGGGTATGAACGAAATGATCTTTCGGGAAACCGAGAGCGAAACCATAAGGGAATACTCCCAGAACGTGGAATCCGCGGGAAAGCAGCTGCTTTTTGAAATCAATCAAGTGCTGCAGTTTTCAAGGCTCAATGCGGTCAAAGAAGAACTTATAAACGAGCCCTACGATTTTTCCGAGATGCTAAACAATTTAAGTGCCTACTTCGGAAAAGAAGCTTCGAATAAGGGACTCGAGTTCTTGATGGAAGTCGATAAGGACGTGCCCAAGGTCCTTAAGGGCGATATGCGAAAACTCCTGCAGATCATTACCAATCTTCTGTCAAACGCCCTTAAATACACAAAGGAAGGCTGTGTTACCTTCAGAGTCTGCAACAGAGGCACGGCGGGCGACAGGATAGCATTGTTTTTTGAAGTGAAGGACACGGGTATCGGAATAGAAAAGAGTGCCCTTAAGACCATTTTCTCAAGCTTTGAGAGGGCGGATCTTACAAATAACAGAAATATCGAAGGAACGGGTCTGGGTCTTGCCATTGCGGAGGGCCTTGCGGAACTTTTCGGCTCCAGGATCGATGTTGAAAGTGAGTACGGGAAGGGAAGCAGATTCTTTTTCACCGTAACACAGGAGATCGGGGATGTTTCCGAAGTTTCGGGAAACGAGTACGGAGGCGGTTCCTTTATCGCCCCGGATGCAAAGATCCTGGTGGTTGACGACAACCGCATGAATCTGAGCGTGGTAAAGTCGCTTCTTAAGAAGACCTTCATGCATGTGGTCACCGCGGAGAATGCGGAGGAAAGCTACAAGCGGTTTAAAGAAGAAAAGCCCGATCTGGTGCTTATGGATTATATGATGCCCGGAACAGACGGTATTGCCGCCATGGAACACATTCGGGAGATTGACGGCGATAAACATACGCCAATACTGGTCCTTACGGCGGATGTTACCTCCGATAAGAGGGAACTCTTTATGAGTAAGGGCTTTGACGGATGCCTTTATAAGCCAATAGACTGGGTCGAACTTGAAAAAGAACTTTCGGAGCACCTCCCCGAAAGACTGGTGACCAGGATAGATTCCCGTGCGGGGGCCGCCTACAGTAAAGAAACCATTGAAGAGTATGCGGAAATGTTACGGAATTACGATATAAGCCTCACCGAGGGCCTTAAATATGTGGGCGGGGACTTAGAGCAGTATGCAAGGATTTCCGGTTTCTTTACGGATAATGCGGATAAGGGCATGGAAAACCTTGATAAGTTTGTTGAAACTTCAAGCTTACAGGATCTGATCCTTTTGTTCCACTCCTTAAAGGGCAATGCAAGAAACGTGGGCGCAACAGACCTCTATCATACCGCGAGACGTCTGGAAGCAAGATCCCGTCAGGGGGATATGGATTATGTTTCGGCAGCGGTAAAGCTTGCGAAACTTGAATGGAACCGGGCCAAAGAAGGATTGGTTGCTTTCGAAACGGATTTCGGTGTTTTGGAAAAGTCCGAGGTCACTTCGGAAAAGCAGGGGAATCTGGCGGTTTCCGACATTCTCAGGAAGCTGCTCGAGCATATCGAAAGAAACAACAGAACCGATTCCGTGAAGCTTTTGGATGAACTCATGGCGGCGGAAACGGACGGAAGTACTGTTTCCAAACTGGAAGAAGCAAAGAAATACATTTCGGAAATAGAGTTTGAAGAGGCGCAGAAGATAATTGCGGGGATGATTGAATGACAGACGGTAAGAAGATCCTTTATATCGACGATGATATCAATATGCTTAATTCCGGCGAAGATATACTGGTAAACGCAGGCTACAGTGTAAGCCTTGCAAAGTCGGGAGATCAGGGACTTAAGCTCCTTTCAAGAAATGCGGCGGACTACGATCTCATTCTCTTGGATGTGGATATGCCCGTAATGGACGGGTACGAAACCTTCGAAAAGATCAGGGAGATCAAGGGCTGCGAGCAGATACCCATTATTTTCCTAACGGGTATGGATGCTCCGGATTTTGAGATCAGGGGACTCACCATGGGAGCGGCGGATTATATAACCAAACCCTTCATAAAAGAAGTTTTTCTGGCCCGCATCGGTTCAAGGCTCAGAAGCATAGGAGCCGAAACTGCGGAGGAATCCGGACAGACCGAAAAGTGCAGGGAACTTGAAAAGATCCTTACCCCGGTGGAAATATCGGTGGTACGGCTGGTGGCTGAGGGCTGCACCAATAAAGAGATCGCGGATAAGTCAAATTATTCCTACGCCTACATAAAGAAACTGATCTCGGGAATCCTTGATAAGCTTGAATTAAAGAACCGGGCGGAAATAAGACATCTCTTGAAAAGGTAACTTTTGGTTACCTTTTTTTGTGCCCATTTTTTCTAAAGGTAACTTTTTGACACTTATCTTATTTTCCCGCGTAACTTAAACTAAACGTGTTTAAAATGAAAACTATGTTAGTTTTTAGGAGGAAAGAAAGAATGAAAAAGACATTATCAACAATGCTGGCACTGGGCATGGTGCTGACCCTTACCGCCTGCGGAGCATCCGGAAGCGGATCGTCCGCATCAAATTCCACACCGGCATCCGCAACCGCATCTGCTTCGGTTTCCGCAAGCAAAGACAACCCGGTATCCGATCCGACAGCTGTAGCCACCGAAGCATCGGTCATAGAGGATTTCAAACAGGCACAGCAGTGCTGGTTCAAACTTGAGGGAGCATTATCCACAGACAGCAGTGACACCAAGTCAGGCACCATTAACGGTTATTCTTCAGAATTTTTCCGTGTAAACGAGCCCGGCATCGGTTCTTATGACGATCTTCTGGAATATGTTTCACAGTATGTGGACACTTCCTTTGCGGAAGATGTCATCAACAATGACGAAAAGTTCATGAACGCAGACGGAGCTCTTTACATGTGCCCCGCAGGACGCGGAGACGACATGTCCATTTCGTGGGTTGAATTTTCCGCCAATCTTAACGGAGACTCCGGTTCCGTGGCTGTCACCATCCATCGTCAGGATTTCTTCGATTCTTTGGGAGACTGGTATGAGACAGGCGACATCGATCAGCACGAATTTCCCTTTACCGTTGAAGACGGTCATGCAGTATTCAGCTCCATGGAATACATTTGCGGTCCCGCTCCCGAGGAAGCACCCGCGGAAGGTCACGACGCAAGTTCTTTGGATTTAGCTCTTCTCGGAAAGCTTCAGGGAAAATGGTTCTGCAGCGATGATTCTTATATCGAGATCAATTCGGACGGATCTTTCGAAACATATACGGCAGGAGAAAAGACCGCAAGCGGATATATTGAAACTTCCCGCGGAGATGACGGTTCATACTTAATGGCGGGAGAAGGATTCAGCAACACATTCTTTGAACTCGGAACGGATGATGACGGAACTCCCGTTCTTCTGTTTGACGGAGGAGGTACCGTATACACTTTAGCCGGTCAGGGCTGAAATAACTTTGGAGAAGCGAAATGACACTTGCAGCTATCATTTTATTCATAATAGGAGTAGCGGGGGCGATAATTGCAGGTCGCGAAAGAAAATATACGGTGATGTGCGCCTGTATCGTGGTGGCAACCGTGAGCTTCATCCTTTTGGCCCTTACGGCCATTCTGGTAATGGGGATTGATTAGCGAGAATCGGTATAAAAGTTAAAGGTATAAAGGAGCAATAAAAACATGAAAAAGAAACTACTGACATCAATCATTGCATTTACATGCATTTTCTCCCTTGCGGCATGCTCGGGAAAAACCGAGTCCACATCAAAGGAAAACGGAACGAGCACTTCCGTATCCGCATCGGCTGAAAGCAAATCTTCGACTTCCGTAAGTACGTCAAGCAGCGCTTCCGTTTCGGAACCCCAGGCTTCCGTGTCTGAAGACAATAACACCGCTGACTACAACATCAACGGTATCTGGGTAAGAGACAAGCTTAACGATGAATGGATCGTGATCGAGAACGAGGGTACCGACTGGAAACTTTACAGTTGGATGGGCGATGTGGCAGTTAAAGGAACCGTTAAGTTAAGCGGTGACAACTTTGATCTGGTTGACGAGTTCGGCGATACCTATGCAACCGTAAACCTGATGGACGCAAATACTTTATTCGACGTTGATTATCAGAGCACTTATTCCAAGACGGATTCACTTCCCGAAGTATTCCCCGGAGTACTTGCAAATCAGATCGGATTTGGTGCCATCGAAGGAAACTGGATCTATCAGACCAGCACTCGTGACAATACTTCGGAGTACACCAACATGGCTTATGTTGAAGTATTTACCGACGGCACCTACTCAATCAGATGGCTTGACGACATGACCGAAGCAACGGGTATCATCATGATAGATACCTACGAGACTCCCGACGGAGCTCAGAATGTAGTTTATTCCTTCATCGAGGGCGGCAATAACCCCTGGGTTACCGCAGAAGTAAGTTCCGAAAATCCCGAAGTTCTTGTAATCGGCCAGGAAGGAACCGAGCGCATGATCGTCAACATCGGTGAGGGCGACTGATAAGGAGAAAACAATGAAAAGATTGAAAAAGGCTCTGGCATGTCTTTTGACTTTCTGCCTGGCACTGGGCATTGTGGGATTTATAACCCCCGTTCGGGCCATGGCAGCATCCAGCTTTGAAAACGGGCTCGGAAAGATCACTTTCAGCAATCTTGACGGCACCTTCAAAGACGGAAAGTATCGTTTTAATATAAGTGTCAAATATGATAAGAAATATAACACAAGCGATACCAGATATAACATACGTATTTCCAACGTACGCCTCGAGGATTCCTCGGGAAAGACGGTAAAGACCTGGAAGGACTGGGAAGGACTCGGAAAGGGAGGCAGTACCACAGTCTGGTTTGCTTTGGACTTTTCCAAACTCAGCAGCGGAAAGTATACCTTCAAATATTTTGTAAATGCCGATTCCTGGGACAAGGGCTATGGACAAGGCGGTTCAACCGCGGTAAACCATTCTCAGGGGAGTATCACGTACTCAAGCTGCAAATACGTATATGACACCACCGGCAACAAGAAACTTGAAGCAAAATTCAATGTTAAGGGACTTAAGGGTTATGTTCCGAAGGTTCAGATCTACAACGCTAACGGAAAGCTCATCAGAACATTCCCCAAATGCGGAAAAATATCCAGCGATGACAAATTGCTTACCTGCACATGGGGTCTTGCAAACGACGAAGGAACGACCGTTTCTGCCGGAAGTTATACCATGAAGGTTACCATAAACGGTAAATCCTGTTGCAAGAAGTTTAAGATCGATCCGAATTAATGGGAGAGAGAAAGATGAAAAAAAGATTATCAATCATCGTTACGATGATAATATTGCTTGTTACCGTGGCAGGATGCGGTTCGGGCGGAAAGACAACTACTTCCGCATCGGCTCCGGAACCCGATAACAAAACTTCGGCTTCCGCTTCCGTTTCTTCGTCCGTAAGCGCAAGTACTTCGGCCGATACGCCCGCAAACGATTTTGCAGATCCTTTTGAGGGAAAGATTACCGTATATCACGGAGCGGAAAATTCAGAACTTAAGAATACCGTAATGACGGTTTTACCCGTTGATGCAAAGAACGTGGTAATTCAGTTCAAAAATTACGATGCGGCTTCGGAAGATGAAATTCCCGAGGAAATGACCCTGGCCTTTGCTTTTACGACAGAGGACGGCAAGGGATACACCCACAACGAAGAGGACCAGAACGGGGACACTCATTCGATCTTTGTCGAGGTGGCTTCCGCTACCGATATCAAAGTAGTATCGGATTATCAATTCCCCATGGATTTTGACGGATTTTACTATGCTTCGGAAGACGCAGACGTTGCCATTGAAGCCTGGGCTTTGCTTGAATACTTAAGAGCAATTCCGGAAGTCGATGTGGATGATTTCGGACTTTACAATCCTTATGATGACATAGTGGACGCTACCGAAGGCGGCTGGCTTCACGACATAACTCTTTTAAGAGAAGGAGAATACTTCGGAAGGTTCCTGATAACGGGAGATTTAAGCGCAGTATTCAAAGAAGAAGACGGTTCCTTCAAACTTGCGGCAGGTTCCGTTGAGAATCTTCTTAACTACAAAGACAACTACGAAATCTACAATGAGGAGACCGATTCCTATGATGTGATCGAGGACAGTCTCGTCGGCGCAATAGTAATGGCAGGCACCGAGCTTTATGAAGGCTGGGACTCGGAGGTCTTTGTCTATGCTCCTGTGGATCTTACGGAATCCGTTACCGTAAAGAGTTCCGATGAAAGCGTGGTATCGGTGAACGGTACCGAAATAAAGGCTGTGGCCCCCGGAGAAGCGGTTCTTTCCGTTACCTACGTTTACGGCGGATTCACAAAGAACGAAGAGATCACCGTCACGGTTTCCGATTCCGATCCCGCCGAAACTCACGCAGAGCTCGAATATGTGGATGAAAAGTACACCACCTACTTTGACCGGGTTTCCGAACGTGCAGTGCTTGAGATCTGCCACGAGGATGACATCTACGGTGTAGATATTCTTTGGGCTGACGACGCCACCACACTTCATCACTGGAGTTATGTGGGCACCGCAGACGAAAACGGCAATCTTACCTTACAGGGCACCTACTACATCGAAAAGTGTGACGAAGAATACAGCAAGGACGAAGTAGTCTTCGAAAACATGGGAGCTACCCTGACACTTGACGCCGAGGGATGCTATCACTGGCACGATGACTATGAAGACGCAGGAAAAGACTGCATCTTTGAATTGCCGGAATACTAAACCAAATTATTAAAGAGGGACCTTTGGGTCCCTCTTTTTTGTGCTTTTACCCTTTGCAAAGGGTGATTAGATCCGAAACCTTCGCCGTTGCCATGCAGACTGCGGTATCGGAGGCTCCGTAATAGATCTTTACGGTACCGTCTTCCTCTGAAATAAGTCCCCCGGGGAAGATAACATTGGTGCGGAAGCCCTCATCCGCTTCCCAGGGTGTTTCCGG
>DBVS01000023.1:10898-11362 GCA_002308235.1 Lachnospiraceae bacterium UBA1258 | reverse complement strand
GTGTGGAAAACCGTGAGCCACCCGGCTTCTGTTTTTACGGGAGGGGCTCCGGGGCCGATCTTATCGTTTGCAAAAGGTACATCTTCAACAGCCAGCAATAACTTTGATTCTCCCCAGTATTTTAGATTCGGGGAGGAAGACATCCAGATATCGAAGCGGTCGGCACCTCCCCTTGAGTAAACGGGGAAGGGACGCTCCAGACGCAGGTATTTTCCGTCGATCTTTTCAGGGAAAAGCACCATGTTGCGGTTATCGGGAACGGTCATGGACAGTATTTCCACGCTTTTAAAGTCATCTGAAATGACGCCAATCCCGCCGCGGATCCCGTGCTTTGTGTCAACGGCAAAACAGATGCAGATCCGCTCATCTATAACGGTGAGTCTCGGGTCGTAGATCCTGGTAATTTCCGTATCATGCATACCTTCCGCAGTCAGGAAGGGTTCTTTTTGCACATCCCAGTGAAT
>DBVS01000023.1:8776-10784 GCA_002308235.1 Lachnospiraceae bacterium UBA1258 | reverse complement strand
TAGGGCATGTCATCCTTTGTAAGGATGGGCTTGCCGCCGTTATATCTTTTGACGGCTTCTGAGGAAAAGAGTTCAGGATACATCTTAGGCATGGGTACCCTCCGGGAGTAAAGTTGCAGTGATCAAAAGGAATCCTTACACGGAGTCATTTGATTTAACACGTGTAAATATAACAAATATATATTACCATGCCCCGGAAGTATTCGCAAGAGCGGGATTTGTCTGCTGTGACTCTGTTCGAAGCGTTCTGAAAATGGTACAATAAAAGTACATGCAATGTTTTTACCAGACACTCTGGGAAAGGAGATCCGGTTCTGTGGACAAAAGAAACGAGTATTCAAAGAAAGCGATCCGTGAAGCGCTTATCAGACTGTCCCGGGTCAAACCCTATACCGAGATTTCGGTCCGTGAACTGTGCCGTGAAGCAAAGGTGTCACGTTCAACGTTTTATAATAATTACCGTCTTTTCAACGACGTGGTCGTGGAGATGAGCGAAGCCTATATGGAAAAGCTGCGGGGCAGGCGGCTGACAAGAGAGTTTTTCGAGTCAATGAAGGACGAAGGCGATGAACTGCGTCTTTTGCTGGACAGCGGCGTTTTCGGACGGGAATTCAGCATGTATCTTCGTAAGATCGTTCAGGAAGAGATCTCAAGGAGATACAAGCGGGAACCCGAGGATATCGCAGTCAATGTCACCACTTTGTATCATGCCTTCGGCATCTTCGGAGCCTTACAGAATCTGGTGGCTGTTCAGGGAACCCCGGAGATCAAGGACGAGGTTTTCCGCCGGGGTATAAATACATTGATGGAGATCATCGGAAACTTTACCGATCCGCCCGGGATCCGTTAAGACTTTATTGAACATTTTTCCGTGTATTGGTACGATAACTCTCCGGAGGGGTTTGAATCATAACCAAATATGCTAAGATATCCGCAGAAAGCGTAATGATTGTTTGAACGCTTGCTGCGGATTTTTTTATGAATCACACAGGGGGTCACATGACAGAGACAAAGAATCAATCCGTCTGGAAAAACTTTATCCATCTGATACGGCAGATACGACTGCCGATCCTGCTTATCGGGATTGCTTTTCTTCTTAATTTCGGCAAAGCAGAGATAGAACTTTTGATACCGGAAAAAATCGCCGATCTGACCGGCTTTGAATTTACGGGAACCGGCAGTGCCGCGGTAAAGACCGCCGTCAGCATCTGTATCATGATATTTGTTTTGGCAGCTGTTGAATTTGTCGGTGTAATGGCTGCGACCTATATCACTTATATCGCCAAAGCACGCATCAATCGGGATTTTCAGGCGGTGGCCGCGAGAAAAGTTTTCTATCTTACCACGGAGGAGGCGGAAGCCAGGGATCCAAAGGAATTTATTTCCCGTATCACCACCGATACCGGCTTTGTAAGCGATTTTCTTATCGATCTTCTGGTGATGGAAATACCGCGTCTGTATTTCCTTGTCAGCACCCTCATAAAGGTTTCCCGTATGGGTAACGGCATGCTCCTTCTGGGCTTTGTGCTCGTTGTTCCGGTTATCGTACTGGGTTCTTTCTGGTCCGGTCACGTAACCTACAAAAGCCAGACCCGCCTTCAGAATGCCATTGCGCGTCTTACGGCGAGACTTGCCGAGAAGGTGGAACATGCGGAAATCATCAAGGCCTACAACAGGACCGAGGATGAGATCGCAGACGGAGAGATCTTCATCGATGAAATGCGGGCCGCGCAGAAGAAAACGACTCTGGCGACGGCTTTTAATCAGCTGGTGGCAAATGTTTTGTTTGTGGTGCCCACGCTCATCATCATGACTGCGGGTGCGCTGCAGCTTATTGCGGGGGACATTTCAACACCTCAGTTTGTCGCATATTACGGCCTCGGAGCCACCTATCAGAAATATATAGCCGAACATCTCACTCTTTGGGTATTGGCCAAAAAGGCCCAGGGTGCCACCCGACGAATTTCGGGAATCCTGATGTTAAAGGAGGACAGGGGCGGCGAGAGGC
>DBVS01000023.1:4526-8743 GCA_002308235.1 Lachnospiraceae bacterium UBA1258 | reverse complement strand
CTTCACGGTGAAAAACGGCAGCAAGTTTGCCATTGTGGGCGGAAGCGGCGCCGGAAAATCAACGATACTGAACCTGCTTGAACAGTTTTACCGCCCGGAACAGGGTCGGATCACGCTTGGGGGCGTGGATATACGGGATTTTGAGATCGGCAGCTACAGAAGTCTGTTTTCGTACCTGCCCCAGAACGCTCCGGGCTTTGACGGAACGGTGAGAGACTTTCTTTGTTACGGATCGGGTACCCCGCATTCGGACGAAGAACTTAAGGAACTTTTGCGTGAGGTCGACATGACGGAATCTGTTGAGGCCATGGGGGGCCTTGACTTTGAAGTGGGACCGGGAGCGTCGAAACTCTCCGGCGGGCAAAGACAGCGCCTTGCGGTGGCCAGAATGCTTCTTACGGGGGCGGGGACGGTCCTTGCTGACGAAGCAACAAGTGCGCTGGATTTTGAAGGTTCAAGGCGCATCGCGTCTCTTATCGATAAATATGCAGCGGGAAAGACAAGGATCATCGTTGCCCATGATCTTTCCACGGTACAGGATGCGGACATGATACTGGTCCTTAACAAGGGCCGTGTCGATGGCATGGGAACTCACGTTGAGCTTAAAGAAACCTGTCCCGCTTACCGTCGGCTGTTAACGGCAGGAGAGGAGGAAACGGCATGAAGAACAAGTCCGGTCTTGCAACGGAAAACATCACGGTCAAAACCAAAAAGCCATTGAGGACTCTTTATAAAGGCGTCAAATTGCCGGTGGTCCGTACCCTTTTCGGTTCGCTGTTATACCTTGCGGGTACGCTGATCGTTGCCACCCAGGCTGACGCCGTGGCCACCATCGCCGTCGGAAAATTCAAGGATCTGTCGCCGATCTTTATGTATGCGCTGATGTGCTTTATCGGCTATATATTTTCCTTCGCGGCCGTGGTAGCGGACCTCGGGTTCGTGGAACTTTCGACACGCATCAGGAAAAAGATCTGGAAGAAGATCATGCATCTTCCCTTAAGTTACGCCGACAGGGAAAGCCCCAACAGGGTATTGAGCCGTGTTACCGCGGATCCTGAGTATTCCTGCCTGCCCTTTAAACTTTTACAGCTTGTTTTCACGCTTGTTGCTTTTTTGCTGATGGTTTTGGTGGGAGACGCGGCTATCGCGGAGCTGGTGCCTCTATTGATCATCGGTTTTATCGTTAACATCGTTATTATGCTCATTACCGCCCGCTTCAGCGAGCGGGGTGCTTTGTATGTGGCAGGAAAACTGTCGGCCTTCACCGCTTTTCTGGCGGAACGCTTCGGCAGGATCCGCTTTATTAAAGCCATGAACGGCGAAGAAAAAGAAAATGCGGCGAGCCTTCGCTGTATCGAGGAGCGTTACAAGGCAGACAAGTATAACGCCATGGCCAACACCTGCGTGCAGTTCGGACAGTTCTTTCTGACCTTTGTACTGTTTGTGGCAGCGTTTCTGGTGGGAAGCCTGCTGATCTCAAAGGGCAGCGTCACGTCAGGCACAGCTCTGGCCGCGTTCTACGCATACGGAGGCAATCTGGTGCTGGTGTTCCAGTTTTTCTCGCAGTTTCCGTCTGTATTTTCCGCCACAAAGGGCGGCAGTAAAAAGATCGTATCCATTCTGGAAGAAAAAGAAGAGGATCCGGACAGGGGGAGCGCTGAACTTTCTGCAGAGGGCGATCTGTGTATGGACCGGGTCTCCTTCGGATACGCAGGCAGAGAAGTCATTCACGGTATCAGTACCCGCATTCCAAAGGGAAAGATCACGGCTATTGTGGGTCCCAACGGCAGCGGAAAGACCACGATACTTAAACTATTGGACCGCCTGTATCCTGATTTTGACGGAAACATACGGATGGGTGAGGCCGGAAGCGAGGTATCCTTACGTGCCTGGCGCGACCGCTTCGGTGTCGTAAGCCAAAATGCGGGACTTTTCGAAGGAAGCATCCGTGACAATATCTGCTACGGCGTAAGAGATGTAAAGGAGGAGGAACTTGCGGCGGTTATAAAGCTTGCTTGCCTTGAAGATCTGGTGGCCTCCCATGAGGGCGGACTGGACTTTAATGTGGGCTTTAACGGAGGAAAACTTTCGGGCGGTGAGCAGCAGCGTATCGCCATAGCCAGAGCCATGCTCAAAAATCCGGATTACCTGATCCTTGACGAAGCAACCGCCAATCTGGACCCCGTGACGGAAGAAAAGATCAGAGCAGGCATCGATGTCCTTACACAGGGCAGGACCGCCATCGTGGTGGCCCACAATTTCCGCACTGTGGCTAAGGCGGGACACGTGATCGTAATGCGAAACGGCACCGTTGAGGATGAGGGCACGGTTGAAGAACTGAAAGCCAGAAATGCATTCTTTAGGGCATTTGCAGAGACTTGAGAGGAGACAAAATGATATTCAAATATTTGGAATGGATCGGCCTTTTACATGACATGAAGCGCTACCAAAAGGTAGACGAATACGACGGAACCCTAAGACCCGATCATCTTGTAAAATTTTATCCCAAAGATGCCGTAAGCAGCGACGGAAGCCGTTATCACGGACTGTTTCGCGCAGGGCGGGAAAATAAACTTCTGATAGTGCTTGACGGCGGAGGCTTTGCCTTTGATGAATTCAGCGCGGCCCGTCCTTCCGGCGATACCTTCGATGAAAACAACATAACTTTTTACGACAGCTGGTGCAAACCTGCAAAGAACGCCTACGCGAGACTGGGTATGTTCCATGAAAAGCTGAAAAAAGGCCCTTTCTACGGCTGGAATCTTTTGTACGTGCCCTACGCAAACGGAGACATGCACGGCGGAGCGGGCGAATTTACCTACAGGGATACCGAGGGTGAGGAGCGGACTTTCTATGCTCACGGAAATATCAACCTGCATCTTTGCATCGATTTTGCCAAAAAAGTCTGCCCGAATCCTGAGAAACTGACTGTGCTTGGCTGCAGTGCCGGTGGCTTCGGAACGGCCTTTGTTGGCAATGATATTCTGGAGTGCTTCCCGGATTGTAAAGACTGCACCTGTATCGTTGACGGAGCGGCTTTGGAACTGGACCTTCGGGAATGCGCGGAAAAGTACTGGAAGGTGCCGGAATCCATAGGTGCTTCGCTCCATACAAGCGACCCCGTGGCCGACGGCCTTGAATACCTTTACGCGCATCAACGGGGCAGGGTTAAGATCGGATATGTGATCTCTCTAAGGGATTACGTGCTGATGATGTATCAAAACTTTTTGGATACAAAGAAAGAGATGGGCTCGTCCCCGGAAGCGGCAGAACGTATGGAACGCATCATCTGCGGCACGGTAAAGCGTCTGGCGGCATCGATCCCGGACTTAAGTTTCTTTCTTTATAATTACAATTTTAACGACATCAAGGGCCGTCCCGTGGCTTTTAACGGGGCAACCTCGCACTGCTGTCTCTGGGTCCCCGAGTTCATGCGTTTTGAACGGGAGGGCTGCACGGGGCTTCAGTGGGTAAAGAACGTGGTGGACGGAAAGACAACACAGATCGGCAGGGAACTGCTGAAATGAGTATTTCTTATTAACGGAGGACCGGAACATGAAATATGTACTTAATACCGAGAATTATCACAGTTTTAACGTGATCCGGGACAATGTTCTGCCCTCCAGAAGCTATTTCATTCCTTTTGGGAAAAAAGAACTTATGGCAGGGATCCCCACTACGGAAAAGCGGTATCGCTCCGATAAAGTCAAGGTTTTGAGCGGCGAGTGGGACTTTTGCTTTTTTAAGGACCCAAAGGATTTGCCCACGGTGCTTGATACGGATGCTTTGGCCTTTGACCGGGTGCAGGTTCCCTCCTGCTGGCAGTTTACGGGTTACTGCAGACCCTTCTACGTAAATACCAGATACCAGTTTCCCTTTAAGCCTCCGGTGATTCCCACCACCGAAAAGATCGGCAGAATCTTCTTTACGACGGGGGCGGATGTGAAGCCGGGATTTCATAGGGTAACACCGGAGGATGAGTACAATTCCGTGGGAGTGTATCGTCGTTTTATACATATAAGGGATGAGGCAAAGAAAACAGTCATATCTTTTCTGGGCGTGGCAAGCTGCCTGGATCTTTATTTAAACGGCGCTTACGTGGGTTATTCGGAAGGAAGCCACAATACCTGTGAGTTTGATCTGACGAGTTATCTCAGGGCGGGGGAGAACGAGCTTGTTTGCGTGGTCAGACGTTGGTGCAACGGCACATACCTCGA
>DBVS01000023.1:4240-4500 GCA_002308235.1 Lachnospiraceae bacterium UBA1258 | reverse complement strand
AACAACGGCATTTTCCGTGATGTTCTTTTGTATACCTGCGATGAAACGGATATTTTTGATTATAATTTCAAAACTTCTTTTTCCGAGGGAAAGTATCGCGCGGAGGTTGGGATCCTCGGCACCGGGAAAGCAAACTGCAAAATAACCCTTAAGGGTCACAACATCGAAAAAGAAAGAACTCTTGCCATCGGCGGAAACGGCTTTAAATCCGTCTGCTTTGAGGATCTGGAGCCCTTGGAGTGGAATGCGGAATATCCCGT
>DBVS01000023.1:4014-4179 GCA_002308235.1 Lachnospiraceae bacterium UBA1258 | reverse complement strand
AAATCTCTTTAAATTAAATGGGAAACTCTTAAAACTAAAGGGAGTCAACCATCATGACACCTCACCCCGGGCAGGCTATACCATGACTGCGGGGGAAATTGCAAAGGATGTTGAACTTTGCAAGGAATATAACATCAACACCATCCGCACCTCCCATTATCCGCC
>DBVS01000023.1:3824-3968 GCA_002308235.1 Lachnospiraceae bacterium UBA1258 | reverse complement strand
ACTGGGAATATATATCATCGACGAAGCGGACATCGAGACCCACGGTGCAGAGTCTATGCTTTTTCCGCCTGATTTTAACCGGATCAGCAAAGATCCCAAATGGGCGACGCACTACGTTAAAAGGGCGGAGCAGATGTATGAGCG
>DBVS01000023.1:3648-3783 GCA_002308235.1 Lachnospiraceae bacterium UBA1258 | reverse complement strand
CATGCCAGGACGAGATGGCGGCGTTTTTAAAGGCCCGTTCGGAGCTTCCAATCCACTATGAAGGGGCGGTGCACAGTAAAAGGATCGCTTACGACATAGCAAGCCGGATGTATGCACCTCCCGAAGAGCTCCACA
>DBVS01000023.1:0-3595 GCA_002308235.1 Lachnospiraceae bacterium UBA1258 | reverse complement strand
CCCATGCCATGGGAGTGGGACCCGGAGATGTTGAAAGCTACTGGAAAGAAATATATGCCTACGACAACCTCCCGGGAGGGTGCGTCTGGGAGATGGTGGACCATGCGGTGCTGCACGGGGACGGAAGTTATACCTACGGCGGCGACCACGGCGAATATATGCATGACGGAAACTTCTGCGTAGACGGGCTTTTCTTCCCCGACAGGACCCCTTCCTCCGGCGCAAAGCACATGCGGTTCATTTATCGCCCCATCAGGGTCCGCCACTGCGGAGAGAACCGCTTTGAAATATTCAATACAACTGCTTTTTCCGACGGTACACGGTATCTTTTGCGTTTCTTTGCGGAAGGGAAGCTTTTCCACGAAGAAGCATATTCCGTGCCGCCTTTAGGCAGGAAAGAAATAACGCTCCCTTTGCCCGGGGTTGATACCGGGGCTGACTTTTTTGTCGATATAGAGACAGTGGATACGGTCACAGGCCGCGTGACGTCCACGGAGCAGCTTGTTCTTAACGAGCATTTTATAAAGATGCGCGATTTAAAAAGAACGGCACTTCCCGAAGATTTTTCCGTGGATGAGCAGGGTCATGTTTCTTTCGGCGCGCTTAACTCGGCTAAAGAGGATACTCTTCTTTACCGGGCGGCCACGGACAACGATGCGCTTATCATGGGAGTGTTCCCGAGGGCCCTGCATGTGCAGCAGTTCTATAATACTAAGGAGGAGATCGCCGGCATTGACAGGGAAAGCGGATATGTGGAGGTCAGAAAGAAACTTTCCTGCGGGAAACTGAAGTTTTCGGAGACGACAGACTATATCGGCACCGATGAGGGTATTCTTGTCAGGTGTGTTCTCAAGCCTTTGAAGGGAAAAACACTCCTCCCGCGGTATGCCAAGGCCTTTCGCCTTGACGAAACCTTTGACCGTGTGGAATATTACGGCCGAAACAGCGAGAGCTACGCCGATATGAAGGAACATGCCCCCATCGAACACGTGAAATGCCGGGTTTCCGATATGGTGGAGCCATACCTCCGTCCCCAGGAATCAGGTAACCGGTCGGACACCAGGTTCGCCGCCGTCTCAAACGATGGTGAGACATACACCTTTGAGGCGGTCGAAAACGCTTTCGAACTGGGAATCAAGCCCTGCTCGGACAGGGAGCTTATCCCGTTACGGCATACCGGGGATGTCAAACGCAGCGGAACCTATGTGGCGATTTCCATGTTTCAGGCCGGTATCGGTACAGGAAGCTGCGGCCCCATCGCCGGCGCTCGATACCAATACCCGATGACAAAAGAATACAGTTTTTCCTTCCTGATCAAAAAAGAAAAAGCGGCATCCCCGTAAAGGGTGCCGCTTTTTTGATAAAATTTAATAATTCGTTCGCCTTTACAAGACACAAACAAACGTTCTATAATGCGTACACAGGGAGGTGTGCGCAAGTGAGCGTAAACAGGAAAAAGGTTGACGTGATCTGCGAGTTTTCTCGTGACGGAACCATAATTCCCATTAAAATCCGTACCGCTGACGAGGACGGCGAGTACCAGACATATATGATCAAAGGGTACAGGACCCTTACCGGACAGGGCACCCGGACCCTGCCCGACGGAGTCTATGTAAACGACGAGACTCTTATTTTCGAGTGCAATATAATCGTCTTTGGTATCAGAAAACTGATTCGGCTTTATTATAAAACAGACGAGCATTACTGGGTCATGACGGCCGGCAAGTGACAGAACTTGTGAAATATCATTTTTTTGGATTATAATATGAGCGGTGCGATCAAAGCATTCATAAAGCGCTGTTTTCACCATCAAAGAGCTAAGCGGGGAGGATTCGGAAATATGATATTGATCACGGGGTTTGAACCCTTTGACGGGGCAGAAAGCAACCCTTCTTTTGAAGCGGTAAAGATGCTGCCCGAAAAGATAAAAGGCGAGACTGTAGAGAAGCTTGAACTTCCCGTGGTATTTTCAGAGGCTGCGGAAAAAGTAATTGCCGCGATCCGGAAAAACACTCCGAAAGCCGTTATCATGACGGGAGTTGCCGGCGGACGTGAAAAGATAACGCCCGAAGTTGTGGCCGTTAATATTGCGGAAGCGCGGATCCCTGACAATAAGGGCAATGCGCCCCGGTGGCAGCCTTTGATCGAAGGCACACCGGATGGCATATTCTCAACCCTTCCGGTGGGGAAAATGGTCCAAAGAATGAATGAAGCGGGTTTCGGAGCCGCTCTTTCTTTTTCCGCAGGAACTTACGTATGCAATGACACATTCTACAGGGTTTGCAATTACATAAAAGAAAATGCGCTCGGAATTCCATGCGGTTTTATTCACGTGCCCAATCCCAAGGGCATGGAAAAAGGAACGGACATGACTGTAGAAGATTTTGCGAAGGCACTGGAAATATGCGTTGAAACGGTTGTTGATAGAGTGCAGATTCGCAATTTGAACGGCACAGAGTAGTGATGAGGTAAGCAAATGTTTAGAAAAATGCGCAGATTCAAACAGCAGATTTCGGATGCCGAGTGCATTGAAATTCTGAAAAACACGAAGAGAGGAGTCCTTTCTTTGATAGGAGACGACGGGTATCCGTACGGGTTACCCATCGATCACCTGTACTGTGAAAGTGACGGAAAGATCTATTTTCACGGGGCAAAGGAAGGCCACAAGATAGACGCCATAAAATCCTGCGACAAAGCAAGCTACTGCGTCTATGACGAAGGCTATCGCAGGGAAGGCGACTGGGCGCTCAATATAAAGAGCGTCATCACCTTCGGCAGGATCAGACTCATTGAGGATGAAGAAAAGGCAAAAGAGATATGCGCGGCCCTGACAAGAAAGTTTACAGATGATGAGGAATACCTCCGGAAGGAACTGGCCAATGCCCTGTCAAGGGTGCAATGCCTGGAATTCATCCCGGAACACATGACGGGGAAACTCGTCAATGAGTCGTAAGGCTTAAGCTGTCTTGTGCAGCACCAGTGTTATGCGCATTTCGGGACTGGCGGTTTCGGGGCTGGTGATCTCTGCGAAGATCTCGCCGCCCATCTTGCGCATGAGTTGGCGGGCGATGTACAGGCCGAGGCCGCTTCCGGGCTTGCTGCCCACATTGGAACCCCGGTAGAAACTTTCAAAGATGTGCTCGGCTTCGCTTTCGGGAAGATTGCACCCGCTGTTTGCAACGGTAATGAGGCGGGCGTCTTCTTCATCGGCAAAAGAAACCCTTATGTAGCCGCCGTCACCGTACTTTATGGCATTCTCGAATATATTCTGCAGCACCTCCGTGAATCTGTCCCGATCACCCTGCAGCAGTACATCCGAAAACTTCCCGATGGTCAATTCCGTCCCCACAGTCGATAACTTGTCCGAGTAGTATTCTTTCACCGGCCCCATGGCTTCAGACAGATAAAATTCCCCGGTCTTTACATCAAGATCCAGAAAATCCTCCCCTGAGGAAGAAATGATACGCGCCACGTACTTTTCGATCTCTTCGGCATTTCCGCTCAGTTTCTCTGCCACATCCTGAAGCTTATCCTCGTCACGGTACAGATTTTTCTTTAAAGCCGCGGCGTAGAGCTTTATGGCGGAGATGGGTGT
>DBVS01000125.1:3695-3859 GCA_002308235.1 Lachnospiraceae bacterium UBA1258 | reverse complement strand
TCATTTTATACTAAGCCTTTCTAACCTTAACTCCGTGTGAATCCTTGGTTTTTGTATTTAAGCCGGCCGCTTTCTTTACTTCGGAAAGAAAAGAAAGGGAACCGAACGCTACTATCACGCTGTCCGTTCCCGCCATGAGACGCGCCAGCTCCACAGCCTCTTCT
>DBVS01000125.1:484-3626 GCA_002308235.1 Lachnospiraceae bacterium UBA1258 | reverse complement strand
AGCCGACAGGGTACGTTCTTTGTTTGGCAAAGAAACCGTAATGACGGATTTTGCAAGGGGAACCGTGATACTTGCCACGGTATCGCAGTCCTTGTCCTTAAACATCCCCATTATATATACAATTTCTTTCTTTGGAAAGTAGGTTTCTATGCATTCCTTTAAATACAGTGCGGCGGGCTCGTTATGAGCGCCGTCAATAAAGAACAAGGGCCTCTCCCCTATTTTCTCAAATCTTCCGGGAAGAATTGCGGCTTCAAGGCCTTTGTATATGGCCTTCTCGGGGATCTTATATCCGGCGGAAGCAAGCATCCTTGCACCCATTACAGCTAACGCTGCGTTCTCGGGCTGTCTCGTTCCCGCCATGGAAATCTTCAGGTTCTTAAGGTCTCCGAAGGAAAAAGTCGTACCCGAAAAGGAACGTTTAACGTTCTTAATGAGGGTCAGATCAAGGAAGGATATCTCTGAATTCTTCTCCCTGCTCTCGGTCTTTAAAACCTCGGTAGTTTCAGGCAGTTGCGGTGCCGAAGCACAGAAAGAATTTGATTTAATAACACCTGCTTTGTTTTCTGCTATAAGGGTAAGAGTGTCTCCCAAAAATCCCATGTGATCGAATCCGACGGGCGTAATCAGGGAAAGTACGTTACTCTCGCTTACGTTGGTGGCATCAAACCTTCCGCCCAGGCCCGCTTCCAAAATGGCAAAGTCGCATTTCTTTTTGGAAAAATACAAAAGCGCCATGGCGGTCTCAACTTCAAAGGCGGTGGCGAACATGGTATTTGCCTCAGCTACCGCAGTCGCCGCTCCGGCAAAATCGGCCTCCGAAATATTCTTTCCGTTGACCCTGATCGTCTCTCTTTTATCAAAAACCGCAGGGCTCGTAAACAGGCCCGTTTTATATCCCGCAGCCTTTAATATCTCCGAAAGAAAAAGGCTCGTGGAGCCTTTCCCGTTTGTCCCCGCAACCTGTATTATCTTAAGTTTTTTCTCGGGATTTCCCAGCGCATCGCAAAGACCCTTTATACCCTCAAGCCCCGGATGTATGCCTCTCTTTGAAAGCCCCTTCATGTATTCAAGTGCTTCTTTGTAGGTCATTTTATATGTTCCTTCTGCCTCCGCAAATGGAAAGCCTTTTTATCCTTGTTCATCTTAACCACAGTAAACTGATAGCCTATCATCAGGAAAACCGCGGTGGTAAGCCATGTTATGGGGTCTGCCATACATACTCCCGTGTAGCTCATGTTGGCGGTTGCGATGAAGGAAACGATGGCTCTGGAAATGAGTTCCACCACGCCGCCCATCATGGCAAAGAAAGAGAAGCCGCAGCCCTGCATGACATTTCGGTAGATGAATATCTCGCCAAGGGGTATGTAGCAGACTCCGCTGACCAGGATGTATGTACGTCCGTACCCGAGAATCTCTTCAAAAGGTACGGTAGAATTCGAATCTATAAACAGCCTCATCAGGAAAGGAAGAGTAAGGATTGCAACACCGTATATGAGCAGTGAGTAAACCACGCACATGATACTGGATACGCGGGTTCCTTTCTTTATTCTCTCGATATCGTTGATTCCGCGGTTCTGGGCGGAATAAGTGGCCATTGCCACGCCCATTGCACTGTAGGGAAGGGTTGCCAGCTGTCCTGCCTTGTTGGCGGCGGTGTAACTTGCCACCACCACTGCGCCGAATCTGTTAAGGGCAGACTGGACCATTATGGTGCCGACGGCGGTAATGGAAAACTGAAGGGCCATGGGAATACCGATGACCAGCTGATTTCTCATGTAGCAGGTATCGGGTTTAAGCTCCGCCTTACCGGGTACCAGAAGCTTAACCACCTTGAAGGTGTAGATAATACAAAGCACACCGGAAATACCCTGGGAAACGATGGTGGCAAGGGCCGCACCCTTTACGCCCATGCCAAAGGTCTTGATAAAAAGAAGGTCGAGACCGATGTTCAAAAGAGCCGAAATGATCAGGAAATAAAGGGGTGCCTTGGAATTTCCCACGGCACGTAAAAGGCTCGCCATAATGTTGTAAAAAATGGTGAAGACCATGCCGAGGCAGATGATTATGATATAGTCATAAGACATTTGGAAGATGTCTTCGGGGGTGTTCATGATTGTGAGCAGCCACTTCATGCCCGAAACACTGATGACAGTAAGAATAACCGAAGCGGCGGCAGCAAGAATGATTGCGTTGGTTACGCTGACCTTCAGTCCGTGTTCGTCACCCGCACCGAATCTCTGGGCAGTGATAACCGTGAAACCTGAAGTAAGCCCCAGGGCGAAACCGAGGATCAGGAAAGAAACCGTACCCGTGGCTCCCACGGCGGCAAGGGCATCAAGGCCAACAAAACGCCCTACGATAATGGTATCCACCATATTGTAGAGCTGCTGAAAAACATTTCCGAGAACAACCGGCACTATAAACTTCACTATAAGACCGAAGGGATTTCCCTTGGTCATATCAAGCTGATTTGCCATTTATAAATCCTCTTTCACACGATAAAATTGCATCACCACTATAGTATATACTATGAATGAAATCTTCAAGTTAAAACTTCATTAATTTCGGCATAATAAAGAGGGCGAAAGTATCGCCCTCCGAATAATAATTTATTTAAATATCCTTAGATCCTCTTCTGCGCCTTCTCTTCGCAGTACTTGCATCTGTAGACCTCGTGCTTGGGGTCCGTAAGTACAAAGATATGGGGAAGTTCCTGCTCTGTGCTGGTTATGCAGCGGGGGTTTTTACACTTGATCACGTTGGTGATCTCCTTGGGAAGGGTAAGGGCCATCTTCTCCACTATCTTGCCGCCCTTTACCACATTTACGGTGATGTTGTGATCGATAAATCCGAGAACCTCCAGGTCCAGCATCTCGATATCACATTCAACCTTCAAAATGTCTTTCTTTCCCATCTTGTCGCTTCGAACGTTTTTGATGATGGCAACGGTATTGTCTATCTTATCAAGGCCCAGCTTATAGTAAATATCAAGACTCTGGCCTGCCTTTATGTGATCCAGTACGAATCCTTCTTCGATCTGTCCTATATTTAACATGAATATTCACGATCCTTTCCGGTTAAATTCTTGTTATGTAAACCTCAGCTCGTTTCTGCCCTGGGTTTGTGTTATGTAAACCAA
>DBVS01000125.1:0-425 GCA_002308235.1 Lachnospiraceae bacterium UBA1258 | reverse complement strand
TGCGCCTGCTTGAAATATGCGGCTCTGGGGTCGTCGTCAACCTCAACGGATATTTCGTTTACTCTGGGAAGGGGATGAAGCACGATACAGTTTTTCTTTGCTTTGTCCATCTTCTCTTTGGTAAGGATATAGAAATCTTTAAGTCTTATATAATCCTCTTCGTTGAAGAATCGTTCTCTCTGAACTCGGGTCATGTAGAGGATATCAAGCTTTCCGATGACGTCATCTAACTTGATGACCTCCTCATAGGTAGCGTTCTTTTCGTTGAGTTCGTCGATTATATAGTCGGGGATCCTCAGCTCCTCGGGGGAAATGAAGATAAAGTGCACATTGTTGTAGCGAAGCAGGGCTCTTATCAGAGAATGTACGGTCCTGCCGAACTTAAGGTCTCCGCAAAGGCCGATGGTCAGGTTGTTCAGTCTGCC
>DBVS01000075.1:288-26902 GCA_002308235.1 Lachnospiraceae bacterium UBA1258 | reverse complement strand
GCCCTGGCCGGCGATGTAGCCCGGCATGGAGACTAGGCACGCCGCCAGCGTTCATCCTGAGCCAGGATCAAACTCTCGTATTAAAGTTTGTCTTGGTCTAGATCAACTTTGGCTAATCTATCCCGTTTTACTGTTATTGGGTCGTATTTTATTTTAGTGTGTTCGCTTTCACACTTCTGAAATCTTCAAAGACAACAACATATCTTTAGAATATGTCGCTGTGTCAAATCCTCGTCCGACGTTGTAAGCCTTGCGGCTTACTTAGTCGAATTCGAAGAATTCGACGAGTTTCAGGGTTGCATTGCTGTTTATTTGTCAAGGTACAAACAGTGCACAGGTCTGATTGATAAGTCCGTTGAGAACTTGTTCTCATAAGGACGAAGGCAATCTGAACTGTATAATGCGCCAGCATTCATCGAGCAAGCTTGCTTGCGAGATGGCACTGTTTCATGCTGTTCATATGTTGTTCCGTTTCGGAACATTGACTAATATAGCACCGACCCGAATTAATGTCAACAATAATTTTTTATATTTTTTAAAAAATTTTTTGAGCATCAAAAAAGGCGATTTTTCAAGGATTTTTAGCCCTTAATCGCCTCTTTAAACTGAATATATGTGTTATTTTATATAAATATCTGAAAATTCGTACAATTACCAAATTTTACTCATTTTAGTACTTTGGTCATTGTACCCGCAGGGGAAACGATGGACAGAGAAAGCGTATCAACCGAAGTCCCTTCTTTAACTTCTTTGATAAGTACCAGGCGCTTCGTCTCTCCCGCATTGATGCTGCCGTCAAACTCGGACAATACATCATATAACATGGTGGGATACAAAACTCCCGAGGCTCCGGCTCCATTAACGGAAAGCCTGAAATTAAAGTTAAGAGAAAAGACATCCAAAAGTTCGGAAGAACTTCCCGAATTGGTCACATTAAAATATACGACCAAAAGATTGTTGCCGGGAGAAGCCGGCAAAGCAATATCGGTTGAATCCTCGGGATACGAATCCAAAATATCCGTTCCCGCATACTGTATCGAGAATCCGGGATAACCCAAAAATTCACCTATGGTCATATTGTTAAAAGCGGAATTTACGACAGCCGCACCTGCGGTTCCGTCGTCTTTCTTTTTCCCGTTTTCATTTAAACTGTTGTTATATTCGTTATTGGCATTCGCCTGGGCGATGGCCTCCTGACGGCGCTTCTCCTCCTCTTCGGCGATTGCCCTGTAGTATGCGGCCTCAGCGTCATCATGAGCCTTTTTCGCAGCATAATACTGCGCAAGATAGTCTGATGTGTCCACCAGTCTTGTGTGATTGTCCGCATCGTACTTTAAAAGAAGGGATGCGGCATACTCCGATACCATCTCCGTCTCGCCTGCGGTAAGTTTCGGCATGGATCCGCAGGAAGAAAGGATAAAGCATGCAATTAATAATAAGGATAAAGCAACCGGTTTTCTGATCATAGAGTCCTCTGTTATCTGTCGCTGCAGTCAAGGGTGAACCAGAATGCAACGCCGTCTTCGCGATTTAAAACGCCACACTGCTGATTATGGGAATTCATGATAGCCTTAACAATGGAAAGTCCCACTCCGCTGCCACCGTATTCACGCGTTCTTGCTTTGTCTACTTTATAGAATTTCTCCCAAATATGTTTAATGCTGTCCTCGGGAATCGGCAGACCCGTATTAAACACTTCAGTCTTAACTACATTTTCCGACTTTTCAAAGGAAACGTCAATCCGTTTTTCACCGTCTTCGGCAAAGCAATGGTTTACCGCATTCGAAAAGTAATTCATTATAACTTCTTCTATCTTGTATTCATCGGCCCACACATAGACAGGCTCGGATTTCATCACATTGACTTTGATATCGTTTCTCTTGGCCAGAAGCTCCGCAGACTGTACGTAATTGGATACAAGTTCCACAATATCGAATCGTTTGATATCAAGGGCATCAAAACCCGACTCGATCTGGTTAAGAGCCATGAGCTTTTTGACCATATCGTTCATTTTGCCCGCTTCATCAATTATAACATCACAGTAATAATCTCTGTCTTCCGCATCGCTCACGTTTTCTTTGAGGCCTTCGGCATAGCCCTGAATAAGCGCGATGGGTGTCTTTAACTCATGAGACACATTCGAAATAAACTCGGTACGCATCTCATCAATTTCGGTCTTTAAGTCATTGTCCCTCTTAAGTTCAAGGTTTGCTTCCTTTAATTCCGAAATGGTGTTTTCAAGATTTTCGGACATTTTATTGATGCTGTGGCCGAGGATTGCTATCTCCGTCCGTTCTTTGCCGTTATATTTCGTCTCAAAATCCATTTCGGACATCTTTTCGGAAATGTTTGCAAGCTGAAGGATAGGGCGCGAGATCCTGCGCGTGATAAAGTAGATCACCACTGCACTGACAAGCATGGCAATGACACCCACCATAAGAATAAATCTGTTTGCGATGTCCGCACTGTTCTTTATACTTTCAACTGCGGTCCGAAGCAAAAAGAAACTGCCGTTGGGAAGATTGCCCCACATTTCAAGAAAGTCAGTCTTCATGCGGCTGTCATTCTTCATTACAAGAACATAATCATCGTTTTCTTCATAAACGTTTTTAACAAGCACAGCCCCGCGAAGATTCTCTCCCAGTTCCTGCATAAGCTGTTCCCGTGGCTCGCTGGCGTAGATCTTTATGGGCTCGAACAAAGAACTTATGATAACGATGCTTACGTTGTGAGTACCGCTTATCATCTGCATGGTAAGATCGAATGCATCCGAAGACAGGTCGCCGTGTTCGCACTCGGCCTTTATGGTATTGTAAACCCCGTAAAGTGCCTTCTGTTTATTGGCAACATAGAAATCTTCCAGAAAGAAACGGGTCATGAACCATATAGCCAGCATGGAAAAGGCCATAATGCCGACAAACACCGCGGTTATCTGCTTTTTAAGAGAAAAAATACGTTTTCTTTTTGCCATAATATGCCGGACTACTCGAATTTGTAGCCCATTCCCCAGATCGTCTTAATATACTCACCCTTGTCCCCAAGCTTGCTCCTTAGCTTTTTAACGTGGGTGTCTATGGTCCTGGCGTCTCCGAAATAATCATAGTTCCAGACGCTGTTTAAGATCTTATCCCTTGAAAGGGCGATTCCTTTGTTTTCCATGAAATAAGAAAGAAGTTCGAATTCCTTGAAACTTAGATCGATTTCCTTCCCGTCGATTCGAACCGTATGAGCGGCCTTGTCAACACTGACCCCGCCGTACTCCATGAGGGAGACTCCGGTTTCCGGATTGGTCCTTCGAAGGATGGCTTCGATCCTGGCAGTAAGGATCTTGGGGCTGAAGGGTTTGGTTATATATTCATCGATACCGAGTTCAAAGCCCAGAAGTTCGTCCCGTTCTTCACTTTTGGCGGTAAGCATGATAATGGGAACCTTGGAATACTCTCTTATCTCCCTGCAGACCTGCCATCCGTCCACCTTTGGCATCATCACGTCAAGAACGATCAGTGCGATGGAATTGTCTTTAAAGAAAATGTCCAAAGCTTCGCTGCCGTCCGCAGCTTCGATAACTTCGTAGTTTTTCTTTACAAGGAAGTCCTTTACCAGCTTCCTCATTCTTGCTTCATCATCCACAACAAGTATTTTCAGATTGTCCATATTTACCTCATGATGTTAAGTTCGCGTTCCTTTTCCCTGACAGCTGCCTCCCGCTCGGATAATTCCTGCTCCCAGGACGCATACTGATTGGTGATGGCGTTTTTGTAGTTGATGGCGTTGGGTGTGGTGCCGTTAAGGGTGATTATCAGCATTATTGCGGCCAGCAACCCGAAAATCGCGGCTATGATGACCGAATTTCTGTACCTTTGTTTAAGGGAAAGCTCTTCTTTTTCTTTTTCCGTGAAACGCCGAGGGGGCTTGGGACTATCCTTTAGGGATATGCGCCGGAACGTAGTATAAAGGGGCACCGCAGGGATCGACTCCTCGGGATACCCTGCCTTTATCAGGGCTTCTCTTATTTCTCTAAGATAAAGAAACCCGATGGGCGTGGAAAAAGTCCTGGTCTCTATGAGTTTTTCGTAAACGGTTTTCATATTGCCAAGATTCGAAGTGTCCGTATGATTTTCGATATAGGCGATCTTCTTTGCCTCGTTCTTTGCGACCTCTACGTCCTCACGATTTGCAAAAACAAAGCCGTCAAAGGTCAGTTCTTCCCTGTTTGCCATCATCCCTCCGATAATAAAGAAAGGTCGGAAAAATTATCTTCCAGTTCCTTTTTGGATAAGTTCACACTGCCTCTGACGGAATTGTCCCTTCCGCCGCACTTGGCAGAAAAGCGGTTTCTTAAGATTTCCGCGGCCGTTTTGGCAGAGATCTTTCCTTCTATCACGAACTTGTATCCCTCGGTGTCGTTTCCGAAGAACAAAGAAAAAGCAGGAAACACCTCTCTTGCGGATTTGGCGTAAAAATCCATGAATTCTGAGTCTTCCGAAGCTTCGATAAGGAAAAGATAATCGGAGTCGCTTTCCTTTGCTTTTTTTATTTTATCGGCAATCTGTGAATTTTTTATGTTCAAATAGTCATATTTCAGTGTCTGATGCTCATTGATAAGAGCAGCCACCGCTTCTGCTTCGGCGCCTCGCTTAACGGATAGAAGCCTTGAAATTTCCAGAAGGGCATCCTGCTTTTGACGGTAATCTTCCAAGGCTCTGAAGCCTGCAAGATAGTTTACTCTGGTACCGCCTTTATACTTTTCGGATGAAATGACCTTGAAAACCCCGATCTCTCCCGTGAGCCGCACGTGAGGTGCACAGCAGGCACAGACATCCACGCCCTCAACGGTTACGATGCGAATGGGGCCCGAAAGTTCTTTCTTGCTGCGATAGGAAAGGTTTTTTAATATTTCCGGATCGGGATATTCCGCCAGTATCTTCCTGTTTTCGGTGATGATCTTATTTGCTTTAAACTCAAGGCTTTCGATATCGGCATCCGACAGAAAGCCGTCATAATCCATGGTGGCGGAATTGTCGCTTAAATGGAAGCCCACATTGTTGAATCCGAAAGTCGAATATACAAGGCCCGAAAAAATATGCTCTGCGCTGTGGCACTGCATGTTTTTAAAGCGGTGTTCAAAATCGATCACACCGTGAACAGTGGCGCACTCTGCCAATTCTCCCTCCACAAAGTGGATGATCTCTCCGTCCTTTATCTGAACGTCCGTTACTTTAAATCCGTTAACGAATCCCTGATCGGGAGTCTGTCCGCCTTCTTCCGGGAAAAAGAAAGTCCTGTCGAAAATATAGCCCGTTTTTCCTTTATATTCGGTTTTCTTTATTACCGATGCGTCAAATTCCCTGCCGTAGGGATCCGCATCATATAATTTCTCAGTCATGTCACCGGTTCCTAGTATTTATTTCTTACAACCTCAAGGGCGCAGATAAAGTCTTTAAATTCAAGGGTTTCACCCTCATCCGTCACGAAAGTTCCGGAAAGTTTTCCGAAGACCTGATGCTGGTCGCTGATAATGACTTTAAAGTCCATGCAGGCAGAACGATCGATGATCGGCTTAAATACGCTCTTAAATCTTCCGTCCTTTGAATCCACGGTCCAGTCCTCAGTGTAAAGACGCTTACCTGAAGGATCCTCGGGAATATTGAAAGTAACTTCTTCAAGCTTATGGATCTTTCCTTTAAAGTAAATTCCGTTTTCGGAAGCACTGGATCTGTCGGAAAAGCCGTAACCCAAGTTAAAACCGAAAAGTTCACCCTTCAATCTTCCGCTTCCCGTGCCCCAGAACCAGGTGTTGTCATAGGTCCAGACACCTCTGCCCCAGTCAAGAACACCGGCGCAGGTTTCATGTGTAACGGTTTTCTTTATATCGCCGTATTTAACGGTGCCTTCCGCCGTCAGGCAGTTCATCTTACAGTTATAATAAAAGGCGGTTTTCTTTTCCTTCCAGGGTGTAGCTATATAAACAGCTTCCATGTCGGGTTCTTTAATCAACAGATCGGCTTCAAAATCAGCATGGTTGTCCTTATCAAAGTCCCTGAATACACAGCGTATCCTTCTGCCCGTATCTGTCATTTCAAAGGACATTTTTAACCGCTTGGTTTCACAATGTGCATTACCGTCTTTAACCGACGCACCCAGGCCGAATTTCTTTCCCCCGGGAAAAAGCACGAGTTCCGACTCCGTATGTTCCGTTCCCTTCACAAGATCAAGATAGGACACGCTGAGAAGCCCGATATATCCAAGGTCGGAAATAGTGAAGGCTATCGCAAATTCATCCGTGTTAAACAGATAATAGTCCCATTCTTTTTTTCGAAACCAGGGAGCTTTAATGTTTTCCCTGTTGTAATCCCAGACAGGTGTTCTGGCCCAGCCGGGTTCGGTAACGGTACCGTCAGGACCTAAAAGTTTCTGAACTTTTGTAACCTCATGTTCCATATTTTATCCCCCAAAAGATTAAAAAAACGGATAATTGTTCCAAAAACATATTATCATATTTTCCGGGACCACGCACAAAAAATAATCAAAAACACCGCCCGTAGGACGGTGTTTCAACATGTATGGAAAATAAACTATACCGTGTATTGAGAAAGGGAACTCAGCCTTTCAGACCTGTGCTTGCAACTCCCTCCACAAAATATTTCTGGAAGCAAAGGAAGATAATGAGCACAGGTATAAGAGAAAGCATGGATCCCGCCATGATAAGACCGTAATCCGACGAATACTGGGAAATGAACATTTTAAGTCCCAGCTGGATGGTTTTCTTTCTCTGGGTCTTTAAATAGATCAGGGGTCCAAGGTAATCGTTCCATGTATTTACAAAGGTAAATATCACAAGGGTCGACAATGCGGGCTTCGACAGGGGCAGCATCACCTTGCTGTATATCCTGTATTCGCTCATGCCGTCGATCCTGGCAGCTTCACAAAGATCGTCGGGAATGCCTTCGTAAAACTGCTTCATAAGGAAAACTCCGAAGGCCGAAAAGGCCTGAAGGCATATGATGGCCATGAGTTTGTCGTTTAAGCCCATCTTACGCATCAGTATGAACTGAGGTACCATGTATACCTGCCAGGGCATTGCTATGGTGGCAATATACGCAAGGAACAGTCCGTTTCTGTGCCTGAAATTAAGCTTAGCAAAAGAATATGCCGCAAAGCTGGATGTAAGTAACTGAAGGCAGGTAACGACTATCGTCAGCAAAAACGTGTTTTCCACAAATTTGGCAAAAGGGATCTTGGTCCATATATTCACGTAATTTGACCATTTGGGATCCTTGGGGATAAACACAAAGGGATTGATCTTAAATACTTCCCTGTCGCTCTTGATCGCCGCCGAAAACATCCACAGGAAGGGGGTGATCATGACAGCTGCTATTATGAGTAAAAGAACATATACTATTATCTTTCGGATGATTGCTTTTCTGTGTGCAGATCTCATACTCTCACGCCTCCTTTCTTGCCTGGCCTCTGAACTGGATAAGGGTCACGATCAATACTATCAGGAACAATACCATGGCAACCGCACTGGAATAGCCCAGATCCCAGTCAATAAATGCTTTCTGATAGATGTAATATACAAGTACCGTCGCCGATACGGTCAGTTCTCCGCTTCCGCCGCCCGCCAGCATAACAGCAATGTCGTATATCTTAAAACAGTTGATGGTAAGCATTACCACAACGAAAAATGTGGTGGAACTTAACTGGGGCCAGGTAATGTACCTGAACTTGTTCCAGGTTCCCGCACCGTCAAGGGATGCGGCTTCATAAAGTTCACCGGGTATTCCCTGCAATCCCGCAAGGTAGATCACCATGTAATATCCCATGTATTTCCATACCGAAAAAAGGATCATGGAAATAACGCAAAGGCTTCCCGAAAACCACTGGGGAAGATTTTCCTGGGAGACATGGAAAAAGGTATAAAGGATATTGTTCACGGGACCCTTGGAGGGATGGAACAGCAGTTTCCATACCGAAGTGATCGCCACAAGNNATTGAGGGATGAAACAACAGTTTCCAGACGGAAGTAATGGCAACCAGTGAAGCTACATAAGGGAAAAAAGCAAGGGTCCTGAATATTCCCCGACCGAATACCTTCTGGTTAAGTATTATGGCCATGGCAAGGGAAGCCACCATGGTCAAGGGCACCGTACCGACACAATAGATTATGGTGTTTTTCAGTGCTGCCTTAAAGAAAGTATCTCCCCACAGTCTCTTAAAGTTATTGAGTCCTTCAAAAGAAACCGGATTCGAGCCGTCCCATTTCATGAATGCAAGAGCAAAAGCAAAAATGATCGGAACAAGAGTAAATACGCAGAAACCTATAAAGTTGGGCGCAATAAAGGAATATGCAATCAGATCGCGCTTTGTCTGTCTGCTTAATAATTTTCCGCTCTTTATCTTGTTGATCCTGCTGTTGTATTTGGAGATCTTAAGAATGAGTTTTTTTCTTTTCTTATCGTCCCGCTCTTCCCGAACCTGCTTAATGGTCTCGGCCAAAGCGTTCTGCAGATCTTCAACCTGTATGCTTTTGGATGTTCCTGTCATATTATTCACCGGTCACTCTCTTCGTCATTGATCAGTCCCGATTCGAGAAAAAGGTGGGCGTTTGATCCCACCTTTTCCTTCGCATCGGATTATTAAACTTATTTAAGAAGCGCAGATACTTCTTTATTCATTGCTGCAATTCCTTCATCGATGCTCATTTCACCGGTCATGATGGAACCGTGATAGCTGTCAAGGATGGAATTGATCTCGGATACGTTCTCACCGTAAGGTACTTCAAGATAAAGGTTAGAAACATTCAAAGCTTCCTTGGATGCATCATCGGTAGGGAATCCTTCAAGACCTGTGATGGCAGCCTTAACTTCGTCTGTCATAATTGCAGGGAAGTTACCGGAAGAAGCCATAACTGCCGCACCTTCTTCACCGCTTACCCACTTTACGAAATTCCATGCAGCTTCGGGTGTGTCGCTGGCTGAAGTTACGGAAAGACCGGTAATGGTACCGAGTGTAGAACCTGCGGGAACGCCTTCGGCATGAGGATACTTAACGATACCCCAGTTGCCGCAAAGAGATGAATCATATTCACCGGACTTAAGATTGGTCATCAGGGTTGCGATGAACCAGGAGCCCATGTTAAGCATAGCTACGTCTCCGCCGGAGAATGCTGCGGAATAGTGAAGACCTTCGGTCTTAAGATCGGTGTACTTTCTGCATACGCCGTCTTTTTCCTGATTGAGTACCATCTCATAGGTGGGCTTCATGAAATCATAGTTGCCGTCAAGGATGGTGTGCTTTCCGTCGAGTACCGCGCAAAGCTGTACGGTGGATCTCCAGGTGTGATAATGGGTACCGTAGATCTGTGAACCAAAGGTTGTATCGGTTACTTTTCTTGCAAGTTCATCGTACTGAGCCCAGGTCATGTCATTGGTAGGATAAGCAACGCCCTTGGCATCAAAGATGTCCTTGTTGTAGAAAAGAACCCAGAAATCGTTTCTGAAAGGAAGTTCGTAAAGTTTGCCGTCAACTACGACCTGATCGGTAGCTCCCGCATATTTTGCAAGGTCAACACCGTCGGCTTTGATGTAATCGTCCAAAGGAATGATGGCATTCTTCTGTACCAGGGTTGCATATCCGGGTACGTCCTTAATGGTAACAACGTCAAAATCACTTCCGGAACCGGACAGTTCGGTAGCAAGTACAGTCATGTAATCGGTAGAACCAAGGTCTACCATCTCAATGGTAACGTTGGGGAACTTGGTTTCATATGCTTTCTTGATATCTCCCCAGTACTGTGTTGTGCTCTCATCCCAGATCGCCCATTTTAAGGTAACGGGTTCTGCGGATGCTTCAGTTTTTGCTTCGGTTGAAGACGCAGATACGGAAGTATCCTTGACAGTCTCCTTTGCGGACGCCGAAGACTTCTGTGAGCCGCATCCTGCAGTTAAAGTAACAAGCATGGTTGCGGTCAGCAGCAAACTGATGACTTTCTTTTTCATAGTATCCCTCCTTTTGTTGAGTCCTGTTGATAATAACATGTTTTTTGCCGTACAGGACATTGTTTACACTGATAACTTATCAGTTTCAAGTGTAAATAAACATGAAATAATTTCCGAAACCATGAAAAAAATTAGTGAGATAATTGGGGCCGGATTCAGGACAAATACAAAAATTTTAGATTTCATATACTATTTTAGCATACCCGCTTTCAGGCAAACGTTTTCTTTTTATATTATGTTATAATGATCCTATGAATACGGAAAACTCTTTAAAGATCGGAAAAATACACAGGCGTATCATGTTCACCACACTTTCCAGCATACTCGGAATGTGTCTTGTGATCGCTGCGGCCAGTTATTTCTTTTTCCATAAATATATGCAGAGCAGTCTCATCAGTTCCACCGAATCAAACTTAAGGATGCTGGGGGATTCCATCAACGAAAACATCCAGGACGTCTACAGGATGGCTCGCTTCTGTCAGGGAAGTTCCGTTATTGCGGAATATATCAAGGCAAGCCCCGAGCCCGGTTCCGTTCTGAGCGTTGCCACCTACGACCGTCTTTTTGAGGAATATCAGAACAATTCCTCCTGCAAATATATGCCCCGTGTCATCGTTGCCACCGATGAGCACTATCTGCAGGCCTGTCAGACCAGCTTTTCCACCTCCGTTGACATGGCCGGGATGATCCGGGAGCTTTCCTTCTTTGAATCCATGCTCTCTGCCGATGATTATGATTTTTCCGAGGGTGTGATCGCAGATCCATTCTTAAGGGGCAAAAACGTTAAATACGTGATACCTCTCATCCGTCCGATCTATTACAGATTCCGTTCCAATCACGGCGGGTTTCTTTTTATGGAGGTCTCCTGTGACATGATAACCTCCAAACTGCCCTCCTACTACATGGAAAAAGGCAGCAATCTTTATCTGGGCATGGGGGATCACCTCTACGAACTTAACAGCAGTTCGATCAGCGAGATCGAACCCGAATACAGGATACTTAAAGACCAGTCGGATATGTCCTCCGGCGGCACCGGAGTATACAGGATCGACACCAAAGAGGGAAAAAGAACGGTCATCGTCTACCCTCTCTTAATGAACGACTGTTACCTGGCACAGACCGTTTCTTCCAGAGAGACTGACAGACAGGTGGGCTTATTCTGGCTCATCATGCTGGCCATTCTCATCGGTCTGGTTGCCATTGCTCTTATCATGGTCAAGATGATGAACGACATGATACACAAGCCTCTGTCCCGGATCCGTAAAAAGATCGGCCTTATCTCCGAAGGTGATTTTTCAAGAGACGGTTCCATCGAAGCCGACCACGAGATAGGTGAGATAGGCAAGGGCATCAATGACCTGTCCGAAAGCGTTTCCAGGCTTCTTGACAGCAGAGTTGAAAACGAAAAACAAAAGCGGGATCTGGAGTACAAAATGCTGCAAAGTCAGATCAATCCCCATTTCCTGTATAACACCCTGAATTCAATAAAGATGATGTCACAGGCCCAGGGTGCCACCGGCATTACGGAGATGACCACCAGTCTTGCTTCACTTCTTCGGAGCATTTCAAAGGGAACTTCCCTGCTTGTTCCCATATCCGAAGAACTATCTCTGGTAAAGAACTATTTCACCATTCAGAATCTCAGATACGGGGGAATGATCCGCCTGAATATCAATGTTGATGACGATGAAATCCTGAATGCCCAGATACTTAAGTTCACGCTTCAGCCCATTGTTGAGAATGCCATCTTCCACGGTCTGGAACCCAAGGGCGGCACCGGCAACATAGATATCCATGCCCACTACGTTCCTCACGGCAAGGACTGCAGGGATATATGCATTGATGTGACAGACGACGGCGTCGGTATTCCTAAGGACAAGTGTATCACTCTCCTTAACGACCATGAAGGCGAAAACCGTTCGGAATTCTTTAAAGAAATAGGTATCAACAACGTCCATAAGCGCTTAAAGTACGAATTCGGCGAACAGTACGGTCTGTTCATCGAAAGCGAGGAAGGAAAATATACTAAGATCAGTGTACTGATCTCGGAAAGAAGGACAGATGTATAAAATTCTGATCGTTGATGACGAGCCCTTAGCGGTCATAGGAATAAGATCCATGACAGAATCCCTGAAAATGGATCTTCAGGTGATAAATACGGCGGGTAACGGCGAAGAAGCCCTGATGATCATGGAAAAAGAAATGCCTGACATTGTCCTTACGGATATTAAAATGCCGGTAATGGACGGGCTTGCATTGATCAAGACCTGCAGAAATCTCTACGGCCAGGAAAAGCCCGTGTTTATCATGCTGACCAGCTACGAGGAATTCTGGATGGCAAAGCAGGCCATCACCTACAATGCCATGGAGTACCTTGTAAAGGTGGAACTGACCGAGGATATCCTTAAGGACACCCTGCAGCGTGCCATCACAAAGATTGGTCCCATGAAGGACAAAGAAAACGATGCCTCAAAGGGGGAAGCCTCTTTTATGTATCGTATGCATGACAAGTTCATGATCAGTCTCCTCCACAATCTCTTTGAGTCCGAGGAGCAGTTCCGTCTTCAGGCAGAAGATCTTAAATTGGATTTCGATCACGGGCAATATCTGTGCTGCTACGGTGAACTTTTGTCTCCCCAGCATTCAACCCTGTCATATACGCAGAATTCTTCTCTTTTTGCCGGCTGTATCAGGATGATTTCAAACCTTACGGAAAGATCCAACCCCTGTTATATGATAACCCTGGACAATTCCCATTTTGCCCTTATAGTATGTGCTGCCGAGGAGCTTGCCGATCCGCTGGAATTATTCGAGCGTGTATTTACCAGTGTGCACAACTACTACAATGTTTCCATCAAGTGCGGCATCGGTATCAAGGTATCATCTCCGCTGTCCATTAGCGATTCTTTCCAGTTTGCAAGATCCGCTTTCAGAAAATGCAGCGACGAGACTCCGGTGGTCATAAGTTCCGAAATAGGGACCGTGCAGTCCCACGACTCCTTCAATATTTCCCTGGTGAAAAAAGACCTGATAAGAGCCTTCGAAGGCTACGATCCCACACTTCTTTCCGATACGGTATCCAGGCTTTGCAGCCTTTTAAACGAGCACAAAGAACACTACGTTCAGGCCCTGGATCTTGCAAGTAACCTTCTTTATCTGTCCATTTCCATCCTTCCGGACGGTGAGGATGTCCTTAAGGAGCATTTCAGCGACACACCGGATTCCTATCTGTCTTTGTATCGCATGAACACGGTATCACAGATCATAGACTGGCTGGACAGATACAGAGAATGCATGTACAGCCTGTTCGAGGACAGGCGTCGCGACTATAAGAACCATATAGTTTCCGATGTGAAAAAGTACATCAATGCCCATACCCACGACAAGCTGTCCTTAAATGAAGTTGCGGCCATCTTCGGCATCAGCCCCTCATACTTAAGCCAGCTCTTCGGAAAATACAACGATACGGGCTTCAACGAGTACATCAACATCTGTAAGATCGAAGAAGCAAAACGACTCCTCAAGGCTGAAAACCTCAAGGTTTACGAAGTGGCGGACATTCTGAACTTCGGATCGGAATTCTATTTCAGCAAGGTGTTCAAGAAAATACAGGGGGTTACGCCGTCGGAATATATAGCGAAGCCGTAAAAAAATGCCTCGCGTTCTCCGTTCTTTCCTGTCTGCTCCACAAAAAAAGACCGCACTGTGTGCGATCTTTTTTTAGTGGAGCAGACGGGAATTGAACCCGTGTCCGAAAACCTATTCCCCGCCCTTCTACGAGTGTAGTTTGTTTTTTGAGATTCCCGCCACCCACCGGGAGCAAACACCCTGAGGGTTTTGGTAGCTTCATGATACGCCCGCACGCTCAAAGCTTTGCGTGTGTCGTTTCTCACATAGTCGAAGCCGGTTCTTAAAGTGTGAGTGCTCTAAGGCCGACTGCCGCCATTAGGCAGCGTATGCTAAATTATCTTCAGCGTTTAAATTTAATTTGGCCATTTAACGCATCGCCATGCGACTCGCTTCTTCGGCTGCAAGATCCCCGTCGAAACCTTGACTGCCCCGTTATAGATTTTTTATTTTGAAGTCCCTCTCGGTTTCTCTCCGAAGGTCCTTCTTCGCGATATCCTCGCGTTTATCGTAAAGCTTCTTTCCTTTGGCCAGGCCAAATTCAAGTTTTGCTTTGCCGTTCTTAAAATATACGTTCAAAGGCACCAGCGTATAACCCTTCTCCGTGATCTTGGTACGGAGTTTTAATATCTCCGATCTGTGAAGTAAAAGTTTCTTCGGCCGCATGGGGTCCTTGTTGAAAATATTGCCCATTTCATAGGGGCTTATGTGCATTCCGTAGGCAAAAACCTCATCCTTTTCGATGCGGATAAAGGATTCCTTCACGGAGCATTTCCCGAGCCTTAAGGACTTAACTTCCGTGCCGTGCAGCGCGATGCCCGCCTCGAACTTTTCCTCTATGAAATAGTCATGATATGCTTTTTTGTTGTTAGCTATAAGCTTAACAGGTTCTTCCTTAGCCATCTTACCGATCCGTCTAATGAGTATAGTCTTATCCCGGCGCAATTGCAATTATATCTTATCACAATCGGGATCAAAATACACTTCGTCCTTCTTTGTAGAAATTATGAACAGCGCTACCCTCATCAAAATCTGCAATGATGAAATCCACTGTCCTTGTGGTTATATCAACGGCCCGACAAAGCACCTTTATCTTTTCTCCGAGTCTGTAGGTGATCCCTGTACGTTCGCCGCAAAGTTCGTACTTTTGCTCGTTAAACACGTAATAATCCCCCGTAAGGCTTGATACGTGCACCAGTCCTTCCACCGTGTTTTCAAGCTCCACATAAATGCCCCACTTGGTCACACCGCTGATGACACCCTCGTATATATCACCGATGTGCTTTTGCATGTAACGCGCCTTTTTGAGTTTAACCGTCTCTCTTTCGCACTCGTCTGCGCGTCTTTCAGCCTTGCTGGAAGAAACTGCAACCTCGGGAAGAATCTTTTCGTAATGAGATTTTTTAAAGTCCGTAAGCCTGCCCCGGAGATCGTCCTTTATTATCCTGTGAATCTGAAGATCCGGGTACCTTCGTATGGGAGACGTAAAGTGGGTGTAATAATCGCAGGCAAGGCCGAAATGTCCTTCGCAGTCGGGCGAATACTTTGCCTGCTGCATGGAACGGAGCACCAGTCTGCTGATGAGTGCCTCCGCATCCGTGCCCTCGATCTTTGCAAGAAGCTTCTGAAACTCCTTCGGATGTATTTCGTTTGAGGAGCCCTTTATGTTATAGCCGAAATTCCTGATAAATGTCTGAAGCTTCTTGAGTTTTTCTTCCTCCGGTTCTCCGTGAACACGATAAAGAAATGGTACTCCCTGCCAGTAATAATGCTCTGCGATGGTTTCATTTGCCGCCAGCATAAAGCTTTCAATAAGGCGCGTAGCCTCATTTCTCTCGTAGGGCTTGATCTCTATGGGCTCTCCTTCTTTGTCAAGAATCACCTTTGTTTCCGGAAAATCAAAGTCCACAGCGCCACGCTTGATACGCCTTTCACGAAGTATCAGGGAAAGCTTCTGCATTTCAATAAGCATGGGTGCCACATCGCTGTACTTTTCGGCAAGGGCCTCATCTCCGTCGGCGATTATCCTGTTTACCTCTGTATAATTCATGCGATGGGCGGTTCTGATGACGGATTCCGTTATTTTGTAATCCTTAAGGGTTCCTTTCCCGTCAAATTTCATGATACAGGAAAGGGTAAGCCTGTCTTCTCCTTCGTTTAAAGAACAGATCCCGTTTGACAAAGCATGGGGAAGCATGGGAATCACGCGGTCCGCAAGATATACGCTGGTACCCCTCTTAACAGCCTCTCTGTCGATGGCGGAATTTTCCTGAACATAATTTGAAACATCCGCAATATGGACGCCCAAAACAAACAGTTCGCCTTCTTTTTCAAGGCTCACGGCGTCATCCAGGTCCTTTGAATCCTCTCCGTCAATAGTGATGGTGAGAAGATCACGAAGATCTTCGCGTCCCTCCATATCGGCTTCGCTTACGGGCTTAAGGGCACGTTCCGCCTGATTGAGAACTTTCTCGGGAAATTCGTCCTGAATTCCGAAAGCAAGGGATATGGAGAGAATATCCACTCCGGGATCGTCCTCATGTCCGATGACTCTGACCACTTCACCTTCGGGATTTCTGCGTGTGTCGCCGTAGTCGGTGATATTTATTACAACCTTGCTGCCGGTCACCGCATCCTTTGCTTTGCCGGCGGGAATGAAAATATCTTTTTCGAATTTGGAATTGTCGGGTACCACAAAGCCGAAGTTTTTACCGGCTTCGTAGGTTCCCACAAATACATCCTTGGCCCGCTCGACTATCCTTATTACCTTGCCTTCTCTGCGTCTGTCCTTCGGAACGTAGCCCGACTCCGGAATGATCTCCACCGTATCGCCGTGAAAAGCATTAAGGTTCATGCCCTCGGGAATGAAATAGTCTTCCGCCTGTCCTTCAACGGTCACAAATCCGAAGCCCTTCTGATTTCCGGTGTAAGTACCGATGAGGGTCTTATCGGATTTGGCAACGCTTTTCCCGTCAGAAAGCATGAGTTTTCCGCGTTTGGTAATCTCGATCTTCCCTTCGTTTAAAAGTTCGTCTATACATGCATCAAAATCAGCTCTGGTGTCTTCGTTGACCTGCATGAAGATTGCAAGCTCCTTGCGTTTCATGGGGACATACAAAGAATCGTGAAAAAGCGAGAGTATTAACTTTTTTCTTCTGTCATTACTGTTTTCTGCCATATTTCAAAAATAAAAAACCACTCAATAATGAGTGGTTTCCGTGAACTAAAATTTGCTGATATTAAGTACCGCGGCAAGTATCATGAAAGCAACCGCAAGTGCCTTGGTTATCTTCATGAGCACGCCTTCCATGCTTCTGCCCTTGGCCTTACCCCAGTAGGTCTCGGCCGCTCCGCTGATGGCGCCAAGTCCTGCGGACTTTCCTTCCTGCATAAGTACCACTATCAAAAGTGCTATTGAAACCACTATAAAAATTACAGTTAAAATCGTTCTTAAAATGAGCATATATGCCTCCTAAACTCAAAGCATGGATAATCTTATCATAGAGTCACGAGATTTTCAAGCACTAATTATAAATTCTTGCTTCTAAAGCTTTCAAATACTTTAATTATGCCGCCGTCATGTATATGGGAATAGTCAAAATAGGTCTGTCCCACTCCCGCTTTCTTAAAGGTATTGAGCAAATGCAGGGCCTGTTCTTTCTGCGCTTTGCTTGCATTGGGATAGCACCCCCACTCTCCGATAAAGCAGGGTACATCAAGGCTTGCGGCCTTTGAAAGAAGGCTTCCGAAAATAAGATCCACCCTCTCGAATCCCCCCTGCTCGTATTCCTCTGTGTCGACCAGGATATCATATCCGTGAGGAGCATAAGCCTGATTCTTTATCACATTTCCGGATTCATCCAGGGCAGGCCTTACGAAAGACGGAATCCCGGCGTTTGCAAAATAATTGCTTTCAAAAAGAAATACGGTCTCTGGATCCACGCTTCTTACAGCCCTTGCAATTTGATCATAGAAGGGATTCAGGGTTTCTTCCTCGAATTTCTTTGTGACAGGAAGGATACGGCCTATAAGCTCCGTTATCGCTCCTTCATCCGAAAGAACCGACAGATCCCCGCTTTCGCCCGCAAATTCGGAAAGTATCATTGCCACTTTAACGCCTGCGCTTCCCGGAAAAGGCTCGTTAAGGACATCATAAGCAACAACATAGGGATTATCCGCATACCGCTTTGCTATATATTTCCAAAGATTTATAAAATGCGATCTTACTCCGGTCCCGTCAGGAGCCTTCGCATCCGCCCAGAAATTATCGAAAGCGGCTTGCACCGCAGGACTTACAAGATAGGACTCACTCCATAGTTTTGTTCTTACATGATCGTATCCCTCATCGATGGTTGCCCACAAAGGAGCTCCGTCTTCGAATTTAACGCCGTAAAGGTCCTGATGCATGTCAAGAAACACCGGAATATCTTCCTTTGCGGCCATTTCGATTATCTTATCCATCGCCTCAAAATACTCCGAAGAATACTCACCCGGAACCGGCTCACAGGCCGCCCACTGAAGACCGAGCCTTATGAGATTAAAGCCCTTTTCACGAAGATACCGAAAATCTGCCTCGGAATAGTCGCCTATATAGTTTCTTTCTTTATCCTTACAGACCATGTTGATTCCGAAGGGAACGAAAGGTTTGCCCGACTCATCTGTGAAGGATTTTCCGCTTACCCTTACTCTTTTTATCGCGTTACTCATGATCAACCTCTTTTCCTCTGGCTTTTACGTTAAAGTCCGAGATCTCCCGCTCGAGTTTCCGTCCGATGGGGAAGAAAAGCATGGGTATAAACCCTATCACGCACATGATCACAGGCACCAGACCCGCACCGATACGAATACCCATTACCGCACGCTCCGTCTGCTCCGTAAGCTTTCCGTCATAACCAAAGTGACTGATGATGGAAGAAAAGATGGTGGCCTGAAGGCTTGTAAGACTGGTGGTAAGAAGTGCAAACAGCCCGCCGTAAAGTCCGGTTTTTCTTGTTCCCGTGCGCATTTCGTCGTAGTCTACCAGTTCGCCGTTTAAAACAACTCCCGCGGTCTGAATTACATTAAGCGAAAATACGATAAAGGTATAGCTGATGACCGCCTGCCATCCGGTCTTTATGAACATAAGACTTGCAAATCCCAAAACCGCAGGGATGAAGGAAAGCAGGGTTATAAGCTTGCTTCCGTATTTTTTAATCATGTTTCCCGCCGCAGGAAGCAGCAAAAGCATGATAAGTCCGGGAATCACGTCCGCAAGGGTCGCAACGGTTCCGTCAGTCTTGATAACGCTGTCCATGAAATAAAGAAATGGTGTGAAATAAAAGCCGATGGCGCCTCTGGCAATTATGTAAAAAAGCAGATAGGTAAGGAAAGGCTTGGAGCAGATGATATTTTTAACATCCCTCCAGATCTCCTTTACGTTTTTATGCTCCGGAGCCTTCATGGTCTCGTAAAGATGCGCGTTATCCTTTATTCCCCTTAAAGCAACAAAATACATGACCGCATTTACCAGAATGACCGCCGAGAAAATGGGAATAACAAGTGCTCTGTTACCGTTACCCACCAGTAAAAACGTAGGGATGATGGTGGTGATCACGCCCAGCACATTTCCGATGTAGGTGCGGATAATATCAATGTCCACGCGGTCTTCTTTGTCGGGAGCCGCCAGCAGGAAATAAGACTGATAAGCAACGGAATAAACCGTATAGGCAGTATCGAATATAAACAGTTCCGCCAAAAGCACCCAGAATATCGCCCAGTCACTCCAGGAAGGGGAACTTAAGAGCATAAAGAAGATTGACACCAGCATGGTAGGTGCAGTAACCTTCATGAGATACCCGTACTTTCCGCGTTTTTTGTTAAAGGGCATCTTGTCGATGTAAGCCCCTAAAAGCGGGTCGTTTACAGCATTCCAGATACTGTAAAGAAGGTAGATAAGACCGTAGAACTTCGCATCAAGCCCGATTATGTCGGTATAGAACTTCATAAGAGTATTATGAATTATAATGGGACCGATAACAGATGCGGGACCGGGCAGCGCCAGCGCGAGCTTACCCTTAAAAGTAAGACCCGTACCCGACATCTTAAACAGATTTTTGAAGGAACCTCCGCTTTTACCCATGAAACACCTCTTCTTCCTGCACGCCGGCGCCTCCACACTGTGCAGAAGCGCGGCCTGCGGGGGATATATGCAAATCCTGATTATAGTTTACACCTTAAAGTTACTTTAAGGTCAACAGAAAACATGATATTATAAATCCGATCCCGAAAATTTCCCGAAAGGAAAATGATCATGAAAGAATTCTATACTGTAGGCGAAGTATCCAAAATATTTAATCTGTCAACTCCGACTCTTCGCTATTACGATTCCATAAAGCTCTTAAGCCCCTGGAAAAGCGGCGAAAACGGTTACAGGTATTATTCCAAAGCACAGTTTGAGATTATCTCCATGATATGTTTTATGCGTTCTTTGGGAACTCCCATAAAGCGCCTTAAGCAGATCCTGAACGAAGAAAATGCCGACGGGATCCGTAAAGAACTGCAAAGGTACACCAAAGAAACCGATCGAAAGATTGAGGAATTAAAGCGCCTAAAGAAAAAGGCTCTGAATTTCAGCAGAAACATCGTTGATTCCTGCGACGCACCCTTCGTAAGGCTTGAAGAGACACCTGCTTTTTATTTAATGTGCAAGCCCTTCGGAAGTGAGGACGAACTGGATATCGAGGAGATTTTAAATGCCAACAAAAGTGCCTCAAAATGGGCCATGTCCGCAGGGATAATCTCAACGATCACAAGGGAAAACCTTTTGTCGGGGAATTTCCACACCTACGAAAAATACGGGTATCTTTCTGAAGAAAAATACCCTTCCGAAAACCCCTATACGGAAACAATTGACCCCCGCATTTGCGTCACCGCAAACATGAAGATAAATACCGTGGAACACTTTGAAGCCGATGAAATCTACGGCAAAATAATGACTTATATCAAAGATAAAGGCATGAAAATAACCGGCCCCGCCATAGAGAGAAACATTCTCGATCTCTACAGCGGAAACCGGTTTAATCCTGTAATGTTCTTTAAGATCTATATTCCGGTAACTATTTAACGATAAGGCTCTTTCCGGTCATTTCCTTGGGCTGTTCCTTGCCCATGATCTCGATGAGTGTAGGAACAATATCCGCAAGGCATCCGCCTTCACGAAGTTTTACATCGCCGTAGTTTACCAGGATAAAAGGAACGGGATTGGTGGTGTGAGCGGTGAAGGGTTCTCCGGTCTCATAGTCCACCAGCTGCTCTGCGTTACCGTGGTCTGCGCAGATAAACAGAGCTCCGTCATGCTCCTTGATGAGTTCAACGATCTCTCCTACGCACTTGTCGATGACTTCGATGGCTTCCACAGCAGCATCAAGAACGCCGGTGTGTCCTACCATGTCGGGGTTGGCGAAGTTACAGATGATAACATCGTAGTAAGCGCTGCCGTCCTCGTTCTTTTTCGCAATGGCTTCACTTAACTTATCGCATACGGTATAAGCGCTCATACGGGGCTTCTTATCGTAGGTGGGAACGTATTTGGGAGAGTTGACGAGAATTCGGTCCTCGTCCTTGTTGGGCTCTTCCACGCCGCCGTTAAAGAAGAAAGTAACATGAGCGTATTTCTCGGTCTCGGCGATACGTGCCTGCTTCATTCCGTTAGCCGCAAGCCACTCACCGAAGGTATTGGTAAGCAGCACCTTGTGGAAAGCAACGGACTTGTTGGGGATGGTGGGGTCGTAATCCGTGAAGCAAACATATTTAACATTCAGGCGCTTACGATCAAAGCCCTTGAAATCATCATCGCAGAAAGCACGGGTGATCTCTCTTGCGCGGTCGGGACGGAAGTTAAAGAAGATAATGGAATCTCCGTCCTTTATGGTGGCAACGGGAGCACCGTTCTTCATTACAACGGTGGGCTTAACGAACTCGTCGGTCTCGCCTCTGTCATAACTTTCCTGGATCGCAGCAACTGCGGAATCAGCCTTAAGACCCTCACCCTTTGTAAGAGCGTTGTAGGCGATCTCAACACGATCGTAGTTATTGTCTCTGTCCATTGCATAGTAACGTCCGGAAACAACGGCGATCTCACCTACGCCAAGTTCTTTCATCTTGTCTTCAAGCTGTTTGGCATATTCGATACCGCTTGAAGGAGGGGTATCACGTCCGTCAAGGAAAGCGTGAACATAAACCTTCTTAAGTCCGTTTCTCTTGGCAAGTTCCAAAAGTCCGTAAAGGTGGGTAATGTGAGAATGAACGCCGCCGTCGGAAAGAAGTCCGTACATATGGAGTGCGCTGTCGTTCTTCTTGCAGTTTTCAACGGCTTCAAGCAAAGCTTCGTTCTCAAAGAAGGTTCCGTCCTGGATTTCCTTGGTGATTCTGGTAAGTTCCTGATAAACGATACGGCCGGCACCCATGTTAAGGTGTCCGACTTCGGAATTACCCATCTGCCCGTCGGGAAGACCTACGGCCATTCCGCTGGCATAGCCCTTTACGAAGGGGTATTCTTTCATGAGTCTGTCCATGACGGGAGTCTTGGCGATGGCTACGGCATTTCCTTCCTTCCTGTCATTCAGTCCGTATCCGTCAAGGATCATAAGTACTACAGGTTTCTTTGACATAAAAAATCCTCATTTCTATATTATTGTAACCCTGCCCCTTAACATAACATTACTACGGCAACCTCGGATTACCGTAGTAACTGAAAACTTATTTATCTTCCGAGTTTAAGTTCCATGCCCTCAACATCCTGAGCAAATTCAATGGCATCGTCCTTTGTGATCTTGCCCTGGGTGTAAAGCTGTGCGATAGCTTCGTCCATGGTGATCATTCCGGACTTTCTGTTGGTCTGCATGATGCTCATGAGCTGGTGAGACTTACCCTCTCTTATAAGGTTTCTTACCGCGTGGTTGGCGTGAAGAACCTCAAAGGCCGCCACACGTCCCCTGCCGTCCGCTGTGGGAATAAGCTGCTGGGAAATGATGGCTTCCAAAACATTGGAAAGCTGTATACGGATCTGAGGTTGCTGATGTGCCGGGAATACGTCGATTACACGGTCCACGGTGCTGGCAGCTCCGATAGTGTGCAAGGTTGAAAGAACCAGGTGACCGGTTTCAGCGGCGGTTATTGCTACGCTGATGGTTTCAAAGTCACGCATTTCTCCTACGAGAATAACATCGGGGTCTTCACGAAGTGCTGCACGAAGTGCACTTGCGTAATTTCCGGAGTCGATTCCGATCTCTCTCTGGTTGACCATAGATTTATCATGCTGATGAAGAAACTCGATGGGGTCTTCAAGGGTGATAACATGGGCGTCTCTGGTATGATTGACTCTGTTGATGATGGAAGCAAGGGTGGTGGATTTACCGGAACCGGTGGGACCGGTTACAAGTACAAGACCACGCTTACGCTGGGAAAGATCGATAACGCTTTCGGGAATTCCCAGTTCTTCGGGACTGGGGATGGATGTACCCACAAGTCTGAAAGCAAAAGCTATGGAACCTCTTTGATGGAATACGTTTACACGGTAACGGCCCAGTTCCCTGATGGCGTAGGACATATCGTATTCGCCGCGCTCATCGAAGATCTGTCTCTGTTTTTCGTTCATGACTTCCTGAGCTACAGCTTCCGTATCCGGAGGAAGGACCTTGGGATAGTCCATGCTCAAAAGATCGCCGTTTACACGCATCTTGGGCGGTATACCTACCGTAAGGTGCACGTCGGATGCTCCCGCAATTTTGGCTGTTCTCAAGATCTCTGCTATCGATTCCATAATTTCCCTCTCCAAATTGTTTATTATATAGGTTTTATTATACGTCGGTTCTGAATCACCGCCGTAAAATTATATCACATATCAATTACAAATTAAAGAAATTTCAGCGTTAATCAAGGAAAAATCGCACATTTTTTTTAAATTTCGTTACGCGATTTCAAGACAGAGGACTTCATCCAGATCAACCGAGTCTTCTTCGCCAAAAATCTTAATCGTAACATAGAGTTTAATACTTCCGTTTGTATCCTGCTCGTAGGAAAATGCAACCAGGTTTTCACCCTCGTTGTTAAAATTCATAAGCTGTGTTCCTGCTGAAACATATCCGTTTACCGTGTCATTGACGAGATTTGTTTCTCTGGCATAAAATACGCCCTTATAACCGGTAATATCAACATCGAACTTAATAAGTCCGCCTGACATAACTTCGGCCATGACGTGACCCTGATTTCCGGCCATGGATTCACGGATCGCATAAATCCCGTCCCAGGGGCCCTTTGCAGGGAACGGATCCACATAATCTTCAAAGGCCTCCTCATAGATCTTAAGGTACTTTTCTTCGGTCATATCAGTCTCGATAAGGTCCGAAAGTATACCCTCTTTAAGGCAGACACCGTCGGTTTTCTCTCCGTCTAAATCCCTGTAAGTAATAATATATCCTTCGTCTTTTTTAATTTTGTTAACGATTCCTTCTTCGTCAATGAGTGTGAAATAAAGATTGGGACTTGCGCAGTTACAGCCATTGTTATGATACGAAGCAAAGAAAAAAAGTTCCGTAAAGTCAACAAAAAGCAAACCGTGCGAATCGACATTCGTAAGTGTCCAAACACTTCCGTCCTCAAAATTCACGGCAACTTCCTTGGTTCCGTACGTGGTTTTCGGAGCAATATCCGCACAAAGGTCGCCTCTTATAACCATGAGCATCTTATCTTCGCCCATCGTGTAAAAATGAAGGTCAAAATCACCGTCATAGCCTTCGGTCGGTATACCTTCAAAATTTCCGCTTCTTTCAAGCGTCGGAACATATTCCTTATGCTCTTTTACAACTGAAGTTTTACTGTCATCAGAGCTTACGGACACCGAAGAATCGGACGCGGAAGTATTTGAATCACTCGAGGAACTCTTTGTATCGTCAGCCTTTTTGTCATCTTCTTTGTCTTTATCCGCAGAAGCTCCCGATGAGGATGCGGAAATACTCGTATGATTTACGGTCTTTGAATCTTCATTTGCCGCTTTCGCTGCGCCGCATGAAGCAAGCAAAACCACCGCGCCTGCAATTATCAAAAAAGAAACTGTTTTCTTGATTGCTTTTCTCATTACAAAACCCTTTCGTACCACTAAAAAAATTACCGGAATCATTCTACTAGAAAAAATGATTCCGGTAAACATTTTTTATTTAAAAATCAAAATTTAATCAGTCAACCTGAGTTAAGTCAAATGTTGATTTTACGACTAATTCCGCGCCTTTTTCCTTGAAGTTTGTAAGATTGATTTCATCATCAAAGAAACGATTATTGTCTCCTTTGAAGAAATAGTCGGTAGCAATGAGTTTATTACCTTCAACAACAAATTCCGTAAAATCAAGGTAATAAATCTGCTTTCCGTCTTCATAGCCCCATGCGATTCCGCAGGAAAGACCATACTTTCCTGTAAATATTACAGGGTCATCTCCCGCAAAGCTCATGTTTTCATATCCTTGAACGGTTCCGTTCATACGAAGCGCCGAGCGTTCTGCATCAACGTCGATATATATGTACGCGGTATCATTGTCAAAACTTTGAACACTGCCGTCGCCTACGTTCTTCCAGAACATAGTATCTTCAAAACTCACGAAGTATTGATCCTTGGTAAACGGCTTACTCAAATAAATATACGAACCCTGATAAGAGCCTTCGAAATAATGAATTCCGATTTTCCAACCCGTGCTTGCAAGACAGTCAATCTTTGAATCCCGGTAAGCCTCCGAAGCACTCTCCTCCAAGTAAGCAAATTTGCCGGAAACATTGAGTTTCTGCCCTTCTTCAAGATAATTGCCGTAAGCCGCGTAATACTCATTTGCTTCGCTCTCGGAAGCGAATTCGTAACGGCTAACATTCTTACAGCATCGCAGATTTTTATCAAAGCACGAAAGAACAGCGCGCTTTGTCTTGTAATCTTTTCCGCCCGCATAGGTATTGACATCGGGATCGTAGTAAATCATATAGTCATCGGTTATTGCCGTAAAGTAAGGGTCATTTTTCACATCAATGGCATCGATTGCGCCCGACTCATCCTTATCGACATAACCGGCCTTGGGTGTACGCCAAAGCATAAAACGGTCAAGTTCTTCCTGACAGTGAAATTCCTTTTCTCCACCGTAAGAATAATAATTGACTCCAAGCTTTTCTTTTCCGTTTTCATCAACGGTATAAGTAAATTCGCAGGCTCCGCTTTGCTGATTTCCATTTAAGCCCTCGGCTCTGGCATTAACAATCGTGCCGTATGCATAGGTTGCCGCGTCATATTCTTTTTCAACGGCATATATGGTTTCTTGTATTTCACCGAGATTAAGTTTCAAAACCAAAAGGCCGCCGTCTGTCTTGCTTACGGAAACGCTTCCGTTATCAAGATTTCTGCTCCAGTTGATGATGTACTCACCTTCCCAGGAAGCCTGAGCCTTTTTCTCGGTTACCATCTTGTTAAAGGTCTCTTCTTTAAGCTTAAAGAAATCCTCTTCCGACATCTGAGCCATGACATCCGAAAGATTTCCTTCCAAAACTCTTTGTCCGTCGGATGTTCCGGTAGAAAAGCCTTTATAGGTAAGCACGAATTTTTCCGAAGTGTTAAGCTTTTGCACCGCATCCGGTTCCCTTAAACGTGTATAGTATACATCCGTGCCCGCAAAGGTCTCGCCATAGGAAGAATTGGTCCAATAATAGTTTTCGTTTCCGCCTTCCTTTATGCAAAGGTTACAGTTATTATGCTGGAAACTCCAGTAAGTTCCGTCTTCGAGCTGAAGAAGGAATTCCTTTTCGCCGTATGAGTTCCACTCCGTGCTGTCACCCATTTTGCTGCAAAGATCGCTTCTGATTATTGCGCACATAGAATCGTTTCCGATCTTACAGATCTTAAAATCAACCTTTTCGTTAAGCACGTCGGTTGGAAGATTACCAAAAGGCGCAGAATTATCGTTTCCACCGCTATTTCCGCG
>DBVS01000075.1:0-272 GCA_002308235.1 Lachnospiraceae bacterium UBA1258 | reverse complement strand
ACCGCCGTTATTATCGTCGAAAAATCCGCCCTGATTTGAATTGTCATCCTGCGAAATACTCGTATCATTTCTTCCCGAATTTTTCGAAGATTTTCTGTCGGAGGAAGAATTACCGTTGCCGCAGGCTGACACTGAAAGTGCCAGCGCCGCGGTAAGTATATATACAGCCCCCTTTTTAAACTTAAAATTCATAAGTTTTTCTCCTATGCTCACTGAGTTCTTGTCATATCAAAGGTATTCTTGAATACACGATCCGCAGTCTTTGATTTGTA
>DBVS01000109.1:488-4294 GCA_002308235.1 Lachnospiraceae bacterium UBA1258 | reverse complement strand
GTCATAAATCCGTCCCAGGCGATACGAATGATCAGGAAAGGCACTTTCTTTATCCTTGACGAAATTATCGCGGGAACGGAGTCGTAGGGCGACTGTCCCAGATCCACCGCCATATAGGTGGAGGCTGCGAACACAAACCATAAAAGTGCGGGAATCATGATCCAGACCCGGGTTGCGAAGGGTTCAAAGAAACCCTCCGGCAGGATCTTTGAAAATATCCATCCCGTAAAGTCCGCGGAATACCCCACCAATATGGCATTTGCAAGGGTTCCGAGACCTATCTGCTCCCGCCCGAAGGCAAGAACAAACATAAAAAGAATGATATTAAAAATCAGAAGTGTGGTGCCGAAATCCAGTCTGATCTTATCGGCAATACCCAAATTCAACACACTGCAGGGATCGGTACCGAAGTTAACGTTCTTGAGCCAGTACACACCGAAGCCCTGACAGATAACTGCAGTTATGACAAGAACCGCCCGCAAAGCGAAGCGGTTCTTTTTCTTTGGCATATCTGTAAAAAATTTGATTAAAGCGTTCATTTACACCTATTTCTTTTCCCAGTCGAGTTCCTCGCGGATTGCTTTCGTGCGAATCTCTTCAAGGATCTGGTCCGTAAACTCCTTAAGGGACTTAACGCCCTCATCTCCCGCAAAGCGGCTTCTTACGGCAACCGTGCCGTTTGCTTCTTCATCGGCACCGACAATAAGCATGTAAGGAAGTCTGTCCATACGGGCCTCGCGGATCTTGAAGCCAATCTTCTCGGAACGGTTGTCTACTGTTACGTCTACGCCGTTCTTCTTAAGCTCTGCACGTACTTTTTCCGCATAAGCCTCGTATTTCTCGGAAATGGGAAGGATACGAACCTGCTCGGCGCAAAGCCATGTAGGGAACTTTCCGGCATAGTGCTCGATGAGCCATGCAAGCGTTCTTTCGTAGCAACCCATGGATGTTCTGTGAATAATCCAGGGTGTTGCTTTGTTACCCTGCTCGTCGATGTAGTACATGCCGAACTTGGTTGCGGAAGAGCAGTCAAGCTGGATCGTAACCATTGTATCCTCTTTGCCGTATACATTCTTTGCCTGAATATCGATCTTGGGGCCGTAGAAAGCAGCTTCGCCGTCGGCTTCCGTATATTTGATGCCGTTCTTGTTCATGACGTTACGAAGGAACTGCTGCGTTGAATTCCAGTATTCTTCGTCACCTTCGTACTTGGCTTTGTTCTCGGGATCCCATTTGGAAAGACGATACGTTACGTCTCCGTCAATACCGAGAGTCTTCATAACGTAGTGCGCAAGGTCAACACATCTGGTAAGTTCTTCCTCAGCCTGTTCGGGAGTAAGAATGATATGTGCCTCCGTGATGGTAAACTGGCGGACTCTCGTAAGTCCGTGCATCTCACCGGAATCCTCGTTTCTGAAGAGAGTGGACGTTTCGGACATACGATAAGGCAGATCCCTGTAGGATTTCTGATCGTTCATATACACATAGTACTGGAAGGGACATGTCATGGGGCGAAGAGCCATAACTTCTTTGCCGTCCTCTGCGTCCTTGTTAAGGATGAACATACCGTCCATGTAATGATCCCAGTGACCGGAGATCTTGTAAAGATCGGATTTTGCCATAAGGGGTGTACGCGTACGAACATAACCCCACTCGTTGTCCTCAAGGTCTTCAATCCAGCGCTGAAGTTTCATGATCATCTTGGTTCCCTTGGGTGTAAACAAAGGAAGTCCCTGACCGATAACATCAGCCGTAAGGAAAAGCTTCATTTCGCGACCCAGTCTGTTGTGGTCGCGCATCTTAGCTTCTTCCATGCGCTTTAAATGCTCTTCCAGTTCTTCTTTCTTGTTGTAAGCCGTGCCGTAGATACGCTGGAGACGTGCTTTGTTGGAATCGCCGCGCCAGTAAGCCATGGACGAAGAAATAAGTTTGAAAGCCTTAATGTTCTTAACGCTCATAAGGTGAGGGCCTGCGCACAGATCCACGAAACCGCCCTGATCGTAGAAGCTGATCTCGGCGTCTTCGGGAAGGTCTTCGATAAGCTCAACCTTGAAGGGCTCGTCCTTTTCCTTCATGAACTTGACGGCCTCCGCTCTCGGAAGAGTAAATCTCTTGATCTCATGGCCTTCTTTGATGATCTTCTTCATCTCGGCCTCGATGTTGTCAAGGTCCTCTCTCGAGAAGGGCTCGGAAAGAAAATCGTAATAGAATCCGTCGGCCACTGCAGGTCCGATGGTAACTTTAACGTCGGGAAACAGGCGCTTAACGGCCTCGGCCATAACGTGGCTTGCGGTATGTCTGATAACGGGCAAAGCAGCCTCGTCGTTTAACGTGATGATATTAAGAGTTGCGTCCTTGTCGATGACGGTACGAAGGTCCTTGACCTCTCCGTCGATCTCCGCTGCCGCGGAAACTCTTGCAAGACCCTCCGAAATGTCGAGTGCGATCTCATAGGCACTCATGGGCTTTGAATACTCCTTGAAGGAGCCGTCCTTTAATGTGATTTTCATGGTATAAAACCTCCTTTGTGTGAGAAAGCGCCGGCCGTGCTGACTCTTCTTGTACGCTTAATTTCCTTCCTCGCTACAGATTCTTCGACTACGCCCTTTGGGCTCCGCTCAGAATGACATGCCAACTCCGGAATTTGTCGTAAATCAAAAGAGCACCCATATGAGTTTTTCGCTCATAAGGGTGCTGTTCACACGGTTCCACCTTAACTTTCACTCAAACCCTTAACGCGGGACACGGCGGGGGATACTCGGACTAACTCATCTTCGGGATCCGGCCGTTCAAACGACCGACTCGAAAAGGGCTTTCTTTTCACCCTGCGACTCGGGAATGGTACCGTCCGATGTTTCGCGTGAAGGAACTTTCACCAGTCGTTCCTCTCTCTGACACCTACTGAACCGGGGGCTTGTTTCCGTCTAAGTCTTTGGTTGATGAAATCATAGCCTCAAAAGTCATGCTTGTCAAGAGGCAATGTTCGCCCCGCGCAGACACGGTATGATAAAGGATCACCCGTTACTCTTTACTGTTACCATACTCAAACCACTACTTTTATGATAATATTAAATATAGTCCACTCACACGGAGGATTCTATGAACCGCGAAAACAGCCTTAACGAAGGTCTTTCAAAAAGCCTTTTTCTATGCATTAAAGGATATCTTGCCGTTTGCATTTTGATACATCACCTGTATCAGTTCACCGGTTTCCTGTCCGACACGTCCTTCGGCTATCCCTTTCTTCTGTTGGGACACTGGGCCGTGGTCATCTTCATGTTCATGTCCGGGTACGGCCTGTTTACATCATACCTTGCAAAGGGTGACTCATATATTAAATCTTTCCCCCAAAAAAGGCTCCTGCCGTTTTATGTTACATATCTTTTCTTTGTGCTGATCTATGCCGTATATGAGCTCATCGTTACGGGAAGCCTTAGGCCCGCAGAAATAGTCCGTTCCCTTACTTACGGCGGTACCATCGTAAGTTTCGGCTGGTATTTTCAGCTGACACTGCTTATGTACATTTTCTTTTATGTACTGAAACTGCTGTTCAAAGACGATCGGGTATTTCTGATAGTTATCGGTGCATCCATACTGATATTCCTGGCCGTAAACTTCCTGATCTCTTCCCAGAAAACGGTTTATGAACCTGCTTTTGCCTTTTATCTGGGGCTGATTATTTCACATTTTCAAGCCGGAAAGGAGCCTCTTTTTACAAAGAAACCCCTGATTGCCGCCTTTATGAGTTTAGGGTCCTTTTTGCTGCTTACTTTGGCAAAGACCTTGATGGAATACAGATGCGAAAA
>DBVS01000109.1:228-427 GCA_002308235.1 Lachnospiraceae bacterium UBA1258 | reverse complement strand
GTCTTTGTGCTCGCCTTTGCCACGCTGGCAATGCGCAGCTTCCCCAGACTCATAAAGAACCCCTGCAGCAGGTTCCTGGGAACCTACTCCCTTGAAATCTACGCTCTTCAGGGTCTGTTTTTAAGACTTCTCAACGGAATGATAAGCAACCGGGCATTATATTCCGCGGTTGCCGTGATCTGCATAATATTGTGTGCAA
>DBVS01000109.1:0-134 GCA_002308235.1 Lachnospiraceae bacterium UBA1258 | reverse complement strand
TCCGCCGCAAACATAGAAAAGATATACGCGTGAAAATACATGTGATACCCTGTAGGCATCATAAGGGCCATGAGTACCAGATAAATATCCAAAGCGCACAGTATCAATCCCGGTCCGAGGCCGGAAAAGCGCTT
>DBVS01000033.1:572-3345 GCA_002308235.1 Lachnospiraceae bacterium UBA1258 | reverse complement strand
ATTTCGGAGTCCTTCATGTTCCGGTCAAAACCGATGGCTTTTTTCTTGTCCTTCATGAAAGCAAAGGCAAGAACAAATATGAGTGTAAATATTCCGATAACTGCTCCGACCAAAAGGAGCGGATAATACTCACGCATTTTCTTCCCTCCTTTCGTCTTCAAGGCGCTGAAGTTCAACCATATTGGCATATTCTTCGCACCGTGACAGAAGTTCCTCATGGGTTCCCATATCAAGGAGTTTTCCGTCATCTATGAAAATAATCTTGTCCATATGCTCAATCGTACTGATTCTGTGGGCGATAAGGATGGTGGTCCTGCCCTTTCTCGTTTCTTTAAGACCGCCGATGATCACACGCTCGGTCTTGGTATCCACCGCGGAGACCGAATCATCGAGAATAAGGATCGGCGCATCCTTAAGAAGGGCCCTGGCTATTGAAATTCGCTGTTTCTGTCCGCCGGAAACCGTAACGCCCCGCTCTCCCAGCACCGTCTGATATTTATCCGGGAACTCGACTATATTATCGTGCACATCCGCAAGTTTCGAAACCCTCTCGATACTCTCAAGGTCCTCCGAATTTTCCAGCGAAAAAGCAATGTTGTTTGCGATGGTGTCGCTGAACAGGAAGTTATCCTGGGGCACATAGGCTATATTCTCCCGAAGTCCCTTTATGGGCATGTCGTTAACGTCTTTACCGTCCACAAAAAGCATTCCTTCGGGAATATTGTAGGTTCTGGCAATGAGGTCCACTATCGTGGTCTTTCCGCAACCGGTCTTTCCTATAAGACCCACGTTCTCACCGGGCTTTATTTCAAAGCTTACATCACTTAAGATCTCTCTGTCGGCTCCGGGATAAGTGAAGCTTAAATGTCTGAATTCGATCCCGCCCTTAACCTTCTCTGTGAGGGGAGCTACCCCTTCTTTATCCACAACATCGGGTGTGGCGGACATGAACTTATCCACTCTTTTGCAGGAAGCCTGTGAGCGGGCAGTCATGTCAATGATCATGGAAACCGCCTCGATGGGCCAGACGATGGATGAAAAATAGCTTATGAATTCAACAAGTTCACCGGCGCTGAAGCCGCCCTTGTAAACAAGATATCCGCCGTATCCCAATATCACGCAGATAACCGATTCCACAAAGAAAATGAACAGAATGTTCATCAATGTCGAGGCTCTGGTAAACTCCACATTTACTTTTTCATTGTCTTTGTTAAGTTTCTTGAAAGCCATGAGTTCCAGGGCTTCCTTGGTAAACGCCTTGATGACCGAGATTCCCGAGAAACTTTCCTGGGAGAAATCGGAAAGCGCCGAATAAGCTTCCTGACGCTTATCCCACCGCTTCATCATAACCTTTCCGAGAAGTGTCGCCATGGCAAAAAGCAGTATCATGGGAATCATTGAAAGTGCCGTCAAAAACGAATTCATCCGGTACATTTTCACGAAAGCCATGATTCCCAAAACCATCGCATCGGCAAAAACCAGCACGCCGTTACCGAAGCAGTCCTGGATGGTATCAAGATCGTTTGTAAACAAACTCATGAGGTCTCCGACCTTGTTCACCTGATAATACTGCTGGGAAAGATCCTTGCAGTGGTCAAACATGCGGTCGCGAAGATCGGCCTCCACCTTGATGGAGGAACCGAAGAAACAGATACGCCATACGGCGCGGCCTATACAGATAAGGCCCACAACCACCAAAAGCGGCGCACAGATCCTGTCCAAAAGAAAATCCATATCGAAGGCAACCAGCACTCCGTTATAAGAAACAGAGCCCGAGTTAATGCCGTCGACAACCATTCTGTATAGTTCGGGTACCTTTAACTGCCCGAAATCCACGACAACCAGCGAAAGAATACCGAGTAAGAGCCAGCCGCCGTACTTAATGTAGTAAATATTAAATCTTTTTCCGAAAACCATTCCCTTATACCTATTCAAAGACGGCTCGCACTACCGCCTTTAAGTCTTCCATTCTGTCCATTTCATTGATGCTTTTTCTGAGAGCCGCAGCCCCCGAAAAGCCTTTTAAATACCAGGAAAGGTGCTTTCGCATTTCCCTGATCCCGATGTATTCGCCTTTATATTTTAACTGCAGATCGGCGTGCTCAAGAATCGTTTCTTTTATCACCGATGCACTCGGAGGCGAATAAGTTTCCCCCTTTAACCCTGCGTTGATCTCTTCAAAAATAAACGGATTGCCTTCGGCGGCGCGCCCTATCATGAGCGCATCGCACCCGGTTTCAAGAAGCATCTGCTTCGCACTTTCCGTATCCGTTATATCCCCGTTACCGGCTACGGGAACCGATACCGCTTCTTTAACCCTTCGGATTATATCACGGTCTGCCTTTCCTGAATAGTATTGTTCTCTCGTTCGTCCGTGAACCGCGATAAAATCCGCTCCCGCCGCCTCCGCGGCCTTTGCGACCTCCACGGCCGTTATACGAGCCTCATCAAAGCCTTTCCTGATCTTAACCGACACAGGCTTGCTTATCGCTTGTTTTATGGCATAAACAATGTCGTAAACAAGCTTCGGGTCCTTCATGAGATAAGAGCCCTCGTGATTGTTCACGACCTTGGGAACGGGACAGCCCATATTGATATCAAGTACCGAAAAGGGCCTCTCTTCTATTCTTTTGGCCATCTCGGACATTATCTTCGGGTCGTTTCCGAAAAGCTGCAGGGAAACGGGCCCCTCCTCCGGATGGATCTCCAGGAGACTTTCCGTATTTTTGTTGTTATAGTAAATCGCTTTGGCGCTTATCATCTCCATGCAGGT
>DBVS01000033.1:0-536 GCA_002308235.1 Lachnospiraceae bacterium UBA1258 | reverse complement strand
CCCCCGCCATGGGAGCCAGAATAAGCTGCCCGTCAATTTCGATATTGCCAATCTTCATAAAATATCTCGGGCTTGTCTCAGGCCTTACTGTTTTTCTGGTAAAGAATCCGTAAACCTTCAAGGGTAAGGGACGGATCGTAAACATCGATAAGGCTTGTTTCCTCGGAAATGAGACGGCCTAAGCCTCCCGTGGAAACCACCTTTATGTTTTCAATACCGCTCTGTTTCTTAACTTCACGGATTATATGCTCCGTTGCACCGATCTGTCCGTAAACAAGACCCGCCTGCATGGAAGAAATGGTTTCTCCCGCCAGGATCGATGCAGGTTTCTTTATCTCGATCTCCGGAAGCTTCGCAGTGTCGGTCCAAAGGGCCTTCGCGCTTATCTTGATGCCGGGAGCCGTGATTCCGACTCCGAAGCAACCGTCTGCCGTTACCAGATCGTAGGTGGTGGCAGTGCCGAAATCGATGACCAATACGGGGCCGCCGTACTTTTCGTAAGCGCCCACCACGTCAACGATCCTGTCCGCACCGAT
>DBVS01000093.1:383-4533 GCA_002308235.1 Lachnospiraceae bacterium UBA1258 | reverse complement strand
ATCATGTGCTTGCTGACTTCTCCGGCCTTTAATCCCGCTTCTCTTCTTAATTTCTGAACTCCGTAGTATTCTTCCAGACTGAGGATATATTCCTTAATTTCAGAAAGACCCACGATATTATCAAGTTCTTTCTTGACTTCTTCAAGTTCGCCCGTGTATTTTCCGGGAAGAATCTTGAAAAGTTCCGTCTTTTCTTCGCCCATTACAGCAAAAAGCACACCGTCAACCACGTCCAGGGTTACCGCGGTATCCGTGGGATAATCGCCTTCGAGCCGTAACTGAGCAAGAGCCCTTAACACATCGCCGTAAAAAGCAAGAATCCCCTTTAATCCCGCCTGCTTTTCCGCCATTGTAAGGCTGTATTTTAAGAATTCCTCATCCTCCGTAACAACAAAGCCGCAGCGCTTCTTGGCAAGTTCTTTAAGCTCCGAAAGTTCCTTGTTCGCAATCTTTTCGTAGGATTCGGGACCGAGTTTCCCCGTTTCGCAGATATCGCCGAGGCCGTTTATAAAGGGCGCGCCCATCTTGTCTGCAAGCTTGGTAACGGATTTATCGCTTATAAAGACAAGGTACTTACCCTTGGCGGAAAGTTCTCCCACGGTCTGTCCCGCAAGGGCGTTTGACACGTTTACAAGATTCCCGTTCTGGAGAATATATCTTTCGGAAAGGGCGATACGTCCCTTGGTCACCAATTCCGTGAGTCTTGCAAGCATGGAAGTATGACATTCCGAAAAGTTTTCAAACAGGATGACCTGGGCGCTTGAATTAAGTGCCGAGTAAAGGTCCTGTAAGAAAAGCTTCTCTTCTCCCGAAGAAGGATACATGGAAAGGTCTATTGTCTTTATCTCCCCGGACTTGATTATCTTTTTCTTATCAAGCTCGGAAATAAGGCTTTTAAGGGTGTAATGCTTACCGGTGCAGGATCCGCCGGTAATGTAAATGCTGTTCTTGACACCGTTCTCAGGTTCCAGCACGAAGGGACGCTTAAAAGCGATAACAAGGCGTCTGATAAAGTCATCCTGGCCGTAAACGTTCTGTTTTACGGATTCCTCTATGCCCGCAAATTCCTTTAAACAATCCGCATCGCTTAGGGTATCGTGGGGCTTTTCGTCGGAAATCTTCGCATTCTCCGTGGTGTAATCCTTAAGTTCACCCGAAAAAGAATCAAGGCTTTCGTTAAGCTTCACTAGCTTTTCGTTCTCTTCTATAAGGCTGCTCATGGAAGGAAGGCTTCTTCCCGTAACCACCGCCAGATTCTCCATCAGAGTTCCGCCGTTTTTCTTTTTTAATTTTTTGGCTTCTTCTATTTCATCAAGGGTGTAATTGCTCCTGACACCCATAATCGCGTTCAAAGCATCATCAATAGTGTCTCTCATACCTGTGTCCTCTCATAATTTGTGGGCTGTTGCTCTTTTCTTTTTCCCACTATAATAATATAATCTAAAATGACGTAAATGGTAAACATGTTATTTATAAATTTTATGTAAAAGGGGCTTTGAATATGAAAGTCGTTCTTAAAAATCTTACCAAAAAATTCCCCAACAGAAACAAAAAAATACATGAGGACGTGATTGCCGTAAACAATTTTAACTTCGAGATTCCCTCAGGCAAGCTCATAGGCCTGCTCGGACCCTCAGGCTGCGGCAAGAGCACCACTCTCAACCTTATAAGCGGACTTGAAAAGCCCACGGAAGGTAAGATCTTCTTTGACGAAGAAGACGTTACCAATGTGGCCCCCGAACACAGGGGTATCGGTCTTGTGTTCCAGAATTACGCCCTTTATCCCCACCTTACCGTCCTTCAGAACATTATCTTCCCCCTTCAGAATCTTAAAGGGAAAGACAAGCTTACAAAGGAAGAAATGAATGCAAAGGCTTTGGAAGTGGCTAAACTGGTGCAGATAGACGGCCTGATGGACAGACGCCCCGGGGAGCTCTCCGGAGGCCAGCAGCAGCGTGTGGCCATAGCAAGGGCCCTGGTTAAGATGCCGAAAGTACTGCTTCTTGACGAGCCTCTTTCGAACCTTGACGCAAGACTCCGGCTTCAGACCAGAGAAGAAATTAAGAGAATTCAGCTTGAAACCGGCATTACCACCATGTTTGTCACCCACGATCAGGAGGAAGCCATGAGCATTTCCGACTTTATCGTGGTGATGAAGGACGGCCTTTTCCAGCAGATGGGAAAGCCCCAGGAAGTCTACGACCGCCCCGTCAACATGTTTGTGGCCAAGTTCTTAGGAACCCCCGCCATTAACATTTTTGAAGGAAACGTCAAAGACGGTGCCCTTTATATAGGAGAAGAACGGGTCTTTGACGTGCAAGGCGTTAAGGACGGTCCCGTTTACGCAGGCATCCGTCCCGAAGGCTTTATTCCCGATGATAACGGCCCCTTCACCGTTAAATTGAAGGCTACCGAGATCATGGGCCGGGATGCAAGCATAGTCTTTACCCACCCTGCCTTTGAGGGTGCGGCCGCCAGAGCCATAGTCGCAAGCGATGCCGCCCTTTCGGGTCTTTCCGAAAACGTAAGATTTTCCTTTAAGAAAAACAAGGTCTATCTGTTTGACAAAGAAACCGAAACCACCATATTCCCGGAGGTTAAATGATGAGCAAGCAAAAAGGATGGCTGTATCTTCTGCCCGCCCTTCTTTTTCTGGGCGTATTCATGGTTTATCCTCTGATAGACGTAATAATCTATTCCCTGGAAGAAAACTTTAACTTTGCCTCCCAGACCTACTCGGGAAGGGGGCTTTACAACTTCTATTACGTACTTAAGGACCCCTATTTTCTCCGTGCCGTAAGAAACACCTTTATCATCGTTATCATTACGGTGCCCCTTTCCACGGGAATCGCACTTTTGATCTCCCTGGCCCTTAATTCCATCAAACCCTTAAAGGAGCTGTTTCAGACCATCTTTTTCCTGCCCTACGTGACCAACACCCTCGCCGTAGGTCTTGTTTTCATGATCCTTTTTAAGAAGACCGCCTATTCCGAAGGTCTCATAAACCTTCTGATTAAGGCTTTCGGCGGAAATTCCGTCGATTTCATAGAGGGACCCTACTGGGCAAAGCTCTTTGTCATGTGTTTTTACACCATCTGGGTGGTTTTACCCTTTAAGATTCTTATCTTAACCAGCGCCCTGGCAAGCGTAAATCCCGACTATTACAAGGCCGCAAAGGTGGACGGGACCTCCCGGTTCAGGATCTTTACCAGGATCACTCTCCCCATGATCTCCCCCATGATCTTCTATCTTGTGATCACGGGCTTTATCGGTGCATTCAAGGCTTACTCCGATGAGGTTGCAATCTTCGGCACCAACCTTAACGCCGCCGGCATGAATACCATCGTGGGTTACGTATATGACATGCTTTACGGTGATTCCGGAGGCTTTCCTTCCTATGCGTCCGCCGCATCACTCATACTCTTTGCCATTGTATTCACCATAACGGTGATAAACCTTTCCATCAGCAAAAAGAACACGACCTATTGAGAGGCAGAAAAATGAGCACATTCCTGAAAAAAGAAAAAACCAACGGCATAAAGAATTTTGCGTTTTCGGGGCTTAATTACCTCCTGCTTTCTGTTTGGGCGATCATCGTGCTTTTCCCTTTTTACTGGATGGTACTTACCTCCGTTAAGAGCTACGGCTCCTACAACTCCGAATACATACCGAAGTTCTTTACCTTGAATCCGACGCTTGATAACTACAGATCCGCTTTTTCGGCGGTCAAACTTACAAGATATTTCTACAACACCTTCGTATTCACGGTTGCCACCACTGTTTTGATGGTGATCATCACGGTGTTGGCGGCCTATGCCTTTGCAATGCTTGATTTTAAGGGAAAAAATGTGACCTTCGCCCTTTTCCTTTCCCTTATGATGATCCCTTCGGAGCTTGTTATCATCACCAACTACGTTACGATAACAAACCTTAACATGCGTAACTCTTACCCCGGGCTGGTGCTTCCCAGCGTCGCCTCGGTTTTCTATATCTATCTGCTAAAAGAAAACTTTGAGCAGGTTCCGAAGGAACTGTACAAAGCAGCCAAGGTGGACGGCACCGGAGACCTTAAATACCTTTTAAAGGTGTTGGTTCCCATCTGCAGACCCACCGTGGTGACCATTGTGATCCTTAAGGTCATCGAGTGCTG
>DBVS01000093.1:0-264 GCA_002308235.1 Lachnospiraceae bacterium UBA1258 | reverse complement strand
CATGATGGCAGCGGTGGTGGTGATCTCCCTGCCGCTCATCATCCTGTTCCTTGTATTCAGGAAAAAGATCATGGCAGGTGTTCTGAGAGGAGGTACAAAGGGATGACAAAGAAAATTATCCCGGGCTGTGCGCTGCTCCTTCTTTCTCTGTTTACCCTTACAGGCTGCCACGGTTCCAAGGGGCTTAAGCCCTTCACGGTGCCCGAAAGCTTTGATACGGGCAGGCAATACGAGATCTCCTTCTGGGCCAAGAACGATACCAAC
>DBVS01000127.1:10253-17384 GCA_002308235.1 Lachnospiraceae bacterium UBA1258 | reverse complement strand
ACCACGGTTCTTTCCCGTGATATCGCTTCCATGGGTATATACCCTGCAGTGGATCCCCTTGATTCCACTTCCCGTATCCTTACTCCCGAAGTAGTGGGTCAGGAACATTATGAGGTTGCCCGCGGAGTTCAGAAGGTACTCCAGAGATATAAAGAGCTTCAGGATATCATCGCCATCATGGGTATGGATGAATTGTCCGAAGAAGATAAGATGACCGTTAACCGCGCACGTAAGGTTCAGCGTTTCCTTTCCCAGAGCTTCTCTGTTGCGGAACAGTTCACCGGACTTCCCGGCAAGTACGTTCCTCTTAAGGAGACCATCCGCGGCTTCAAGATGATCCTCGACGGCGAGTGCGACGACATTCCCGAGAGTGCATTCCTGTTGGTAGGTACTATCGACGACGTATTCGAAAAAGCGAAGAATCTGAACCAGTAAAGGAGGCCGTTTATGAAGACCTTTTCATTACGAATAGGTACGCCGGACGGTCTCATGTATGAGGGTGAAGCAGAGCGTATCAAATGCCGAAGCATCACCGGAGATCTGGCGATTCTGGCGGACCATTGCAATTATTGCACCGCTCTCGGAATGGGAGAGGCCTGTGTGGTGCTTCCCGACGGGACTCGCAGAACTGCCGCATGTATCGGCGGAATGCTGAGTGTTATGGATGGGGTGTGTCATCTTCTTGCCACTACATGGGAGTGGAAGGAAGACATCGATGTGGAACGTGCCAAAGCAGCCAAGGCCAAAGCTGAAGAGATTCTTGCAAGAGATAACTTAAGCGACAGGGAATTGCGACTGGCGGAGGCAAAACTTCACAGGGCGCTTGTACGATTGAGCGTAAAAGAATAAACAACCGGGCCCCTTCTTTTCGAAGGGGTCTTTTTATTGAGAGGTATCGTTTATGGATAAAACGTTTATGGAAGAATTCTGGAAAAACTTATCCGAAAAAGGAACGGATATGGGGCTTAGGCTGATCCTTGGCCTTGCAGCGCTGATAATAGGCATCAAGGTAAGTAAATTCATCGTTAAAAGGATAGGCAAGGGGAAAGCCTTTTTAAAGCTGGACAGGGGCGTACAGAGCTTTATCAGGAGCTTTATCAGGATAGCGCTTTATATTGCGGTCATTTCAAGCGTGGCTATGATATGGGGCATACCTTCAACCACCTTTGTTACTCTTCTTACCTCCGCAGGTGTGGCAATCGGTCTTGCCTTGCAGGGTGCATTAAGCAACTTTGCAGGGGGACTTTTGATCCTGCTTTTTCACCCTTTCAGGGTCGGTGATTTTATTGAGGGAGGCGGTGTTTCGGGAACGGTGACGGACATTACCGTGATCTACACAAAGCTTCTTACTCCCGACAATAAGGTGGTCACGATTCCCAATGGCACCCTTACCAATGCAAATATAACGGACTATTCGGTAATGCCCACCAGACGTATCGACTTAACGGTCAGCGCAAGCTATGATTCTGATATTGATAAAGTGAGATCCGTACTTACGCAGGTGGCGGCAGACCATGAACTTATTTTAAAGGATCCCGCGCCCTTTATCGCAGTCACAAAGCACAACACCAGCAGCGTGGATTATCTTTTCCGTGTCTGGTGCAAGAAGGACGATTTCTGGACCGTAAACTTTGATTCCTGGGAGAGGATAAAGAAAGCCTTTGACGAAAACGGCATCGAGATCCCCTACCAGAAGATAGACGTAAACCTTAAAAATCAGGTGTAAGAAAAAGAAAAGGGTGTCGCTCAGGCGACACCCTTTTTGATCCGTAACGATTATTTATAGAAATCCTTGTTAACATTGCCTTTTAAGTAGTTGTACTGAAGGAACGAGTATTCTTTCAAAAGATCTTTGTATTCTTCTTTGTTCGGGTCGGTAAAGTAATTTCCCTTTGCATCGATAAATCCTGTCGCACTGATGACGGGAAGGGTTTTTCTTAAGTTGTTAAGATAATTGAAGTAATCAGACATGGGAAGGCCTGCAGCCTCCAGGATTGCGGGTCCCAGGTAGTTGATGCTCATGGTACCGAGATCCTTTTCTTCGATGTCGTAGTTGGCCCAGATCACGAAGGGAACCTTTTGCTTCATAAGGAACTTTTCTTCGTCCGTATAATCGCAACCGGCCCAGATGGAATCGTAGAAATCATCGAATAAGTTAGGCTGGTGATCGCCGTACATTATGACCAGAGTGGGTTCGCTCACACCGGAAAAATAATCAAGAAGATCGGCGAAAGCATCATCAGCTATCTTTAACAGGCTCGAATAATCGTCTGCGTAGTCGCTGTGGGCGTTTGTGACGGTTATGTCTTTGAGCTGGTGCCAGTATCCGCCGTGATTCTGTATTGTAATGCAGAAAGAGAAAAACGGATTTTCACGGGGACTTTCGCATATCTGCTCTATAGCCTGATAACTGCATCTGTCCCAGGCATAGTCGTAAAAGAATTCAAGTTCGGCGGTGGTATTGTTAATGTTTACGAATTCGTCAAAGCCCAGAAGCGGATATATTCTGTTTCGACTGAAATATTCGGGATTGTACAGATGAATCGCTGAACTTGTGTACCCGTATTTTTCAAGGAAATTCACAATGGTGGGAAGGGGTTCACTGATAAGCTGTTGATAGGTTACAATTCCCGCCGGCAAAAAAGCAAGGGAGCAGCCTGTCAAAAATTCGAATTCTGAGTTTGGTGTGTTTCCGCCGAAAATCGAGGAAACCAGAGTTCCTTTTACACAGTTTTCGGAAAGGGCTTTAAATTTCGGGATTGTATCTTTCGAAGTCTGCACTGTCTCAAGGTAATCAAAGTCAGTGAAGGACTCGTTCATGATAACGACAATGTTTGGCCTGAATGAAGGTTCTTCCGCTTCGGAGGAACCGGACTCATATTTTTTCATTATAGCTTCAACAGCCTTGGAAGAATAGCCTTCCGGGGCTTTGATAAATGACTCTTTTAAAGAACAGAGGGTATTAAGGGGAAAACCGTTGCTTCTGGCTGAGTTAAGGGGAATAAAGGGAGTGATCGTGAATCCGCGTTTGCTTAAATTGTTTCCTGACATAAGGAAAATGAATACGGCGATACCCGTAACAAGAGATATTCCTGCGGTTATTAGGCGCTCCCGCAATCCTTTCTTCCAATCTCCGAAGAAAAGGGCCAAAGCAGTAAACAGTGAAAGAACGTAGAAACAAACCATCATTGATTCACTGAACACGAATCTGTAGTTTCCCATTACACCCGTCGCGGTCTTAACGGACAAAACATCGGAAAGAACAAAGGGAGTTCCGCGGAAAGCTATCGTGAAATAGTCTATGAGATAAAATGCATATGTAATAAAACTTCCGAGGCCCACAGCAATTCCCGCGCTTTGGGAAAGACCGAACAATACAGCAAAAATCGCAAAAAGAATGAGAATGTTATAAAAGCGGGCTTTGGGAACGAAGTCGACCATATCATTGATTATCGGTTCCATGGAATTGAAAAGATAAATCGGAACAACGATAACCAAAACTGCTTCAACTATGCGTGATATTGCTTTCGGGAGTTTGATTCTGACCAAAATCAGACATGTCGAAAGAAGAACACACCCTGAAATTATCAATTTTGTAAGGCCGGAAACGTAGAACTCGTTTTTGGCTTTCATTATGTAGAAAAAGGCAAAGACGGCAACCATCACAAAAGCCCAGATTGCCGCTTTTATAACTTGCGCCTTATGTTCTTTCAAGTAGTTTTTTATTGTAATCATATTTGGCTCCTTGTTATAATTCCTTTGAGAGTATACCACACGCCCTCAAAAAAAGGAACAATCCCAAGTAAACCAACGGTCGGTTGCTTTATTCTCGTCCCATTCCTATGATGGGCATGCAGGAGGTTTTGAGATGGAAAAAGAAACGGTCGGCATCTTTATTGCCGAACAAAGAAAAAAACAAAGCATGACACAGAAGGAACTGGCAGCGAAACTTATGGTTTCCGACAAAGCTGTCAGCAAATGGGAACGGGGGCTGAGTTATCCGGATATTACGCTGATCGAGCCGCTGGCGAATATCCTGCGCGTTTCCGTGACCGATCTGATCGGAGGGAAAGAGAGCAACATGGAAGAGAAGTACGAAAAAGAAGAAGTTGACAGGATGATCCGGGATGCCCTGGAAATAAACAGGGAGGAGAACAAAGAAAATGCAAAGATGCGCCTGTTTGAAAAGATCACGGCGGTATCGGGATTTATTCTTCTTGGGATTGCCGGGTGCATAACCATCGCGTTTTTAAACATTAACATCGAACTGTTGATAGATCTGATCCTTGAGATAGAGATATTGTTTATGTCCTTTGCGGTTTACGCCTGGGCAATGGCCAAGGAAGTTTTGCCGACCCGCTATGACAAAGAAAAGGTCACTGTTTACACTGACGGAGCTTTCAGTATGAATTTCCCCGGGGTGAGATTTAATAACAGTAACTGGAAGCACATTCTTCATGCCATGAGACTGTGGTCGGCGATCGGAGTAATACTGTTTCCCTGGTTTATGTTTCTTTGCGACAGGGTGTTAAAACTCTCGGGATTCGACTTTTTACTGTACATGATCCCTTGCTTTATCGCGATTTTCTCGATATTCATTCCTGTGTTTATAAGCGCAAGAAAATACGAATGATCGAAGCGTCAATCCAGATTGTATTTAACCTTTTCCTCGGCGGTAAGTTCTGCGCCGGGGAATTGTTTTTTTGCCTCTTCGATAAGGGCCTTGTAATCCTTGTAGGGAACGCTGTAAAGGTGTCCGGCGTTTGCTATTATAAATTTCTTCTCGGAGGGGATGTAAACGGAGCCGTAGGGCACGCAGGCGCAGATACCGAAGTGTCCGGTTTCGAGAAGATACATATTAACGGTATCGCAGAGCGCTATATGGCCGTCAGCGGTCCGGGTGGGAGTTTTCAGGCCATAGGCTGCTTCGAAGGAATTAAGGAAGCTGCCGGTCTTTAGATCGAGGATCTTAACGGTAAGATCGTCTCCCTGTGTAATGAGTGTTTCGTCATCCTCCGTAAAATACAGTGTGCAGCAGGATTTTGCATAAAAGGGCATTTCCGCTTTCACGGATCCGTCGGCGGTGCTTATCAGGCGCAGGACTCCGTCAAGACAGGCCATGGCCAGGGTCTTCCCGTCATGGCTCACAGATATGTATTGAAGCTTGGAAGAGTCGGAAATCTGGCGCAGTAGATCGTTTCCGTATTCAGTTTCGACTCCCGTGGCCACATCGATCTTTGAAAGGTTAAGGGCGGTGGCGGTATAAAAAAGAGTTGAACCGTCTTCGGTGATCTCGGCACGGCCTACGGTACTTTCAACCTTTCCCGCAAAAAGAAGGGCTCTGCCTGCGATATCCACGGCGAAAAGATTCCGGGAATCCCAGAAAACGGCGTACCTGCCGTTCTCGGTGATACAGCCGTTGAACATGCTCTTCTCAATTCCGAGGCTCTTATAGGTAACTTCTTCCACATCACCGTTCTTAACGTCAAGGTAGAAAAGGGAATCATAGGAGCAGATGACCGCCTTGTCATCAAAGAAGCCTTCAAGGATCGAATAATTGCCCGGCAGGCTTACGGTTGCCAGCTCTTTCCCGTCCTTGGAGATCACAGAGTATTTTCCGTCATTTCCGATTCTGACGATGAAATGGTCGGCTCCCTTGGGATCGGTAACGGGATAGGTGTAATAGTTGACGGAAGACGAAATTTCCTTAAGATCTTCGGAGGTGTGATATTTCATGATATAGATCGAAGAGGAACGCGCAGGGCGTACTGCCAGCTTTCTGTCCATGATGATCACCTGATTTAAGCCCATTCCGGTTTCCACGGAGTTATTGCTGTAAATCCTTCCTTCGTGAAGATCAAAGGTTTCGATATTTCCGTCGCTCATACCGATAAAACCGATGGCGTTGTCACTTCTTAAATCCAGAGAAACGGCATCGGAAGGGAGGGTCACGGAGGACACGGAGGTTCCGTCAGACTCGCTGTATGTAAAGGCCTCGTCCTCCGCAGCAAGAACGATCTCCGAAAAGATACGGTCTTCGACGGTATAGGAATGGGCTTTCATGAATGTATCGAAGGTGGCGACGAAATTGATGGTCGCGGGAACTTCTTTCGACCAGAGGATGTTTCCGCTTACGGGATCCCAAAGGTCCAGGCAGAGTTTCTTTACGCCCTCCGTTATGAAATCGGTATTGCAGGAAGCAACCGCGACTTTTCCCGAAGGAGTGTAACAGTATGCAAGGAGCGCTCCTTCGGAGAGCTCCGTAAATATAAACCGGCCGGTTTCGAGATCAAAGGCACCCATGTCCGCAGCTTCCGATCCGTCCTTACGATAACCGAAAAGCAGGAACCGCTCATCCTTGCTGACGGTGAGATCGGAATAAAGATGTCCTTTGGCGGGGAGTTCAAGCGCATCTGTTTCGATACCGGCGTCAAGATCTACTTTGGAAATTCGGCTGTCATTACGGAAAATGAAGCCCGACTTTGCGGAAGGCACAATGCAGGCTTTGCCCACAAAGGCATCGATCGGGCATGAGTAAAGCCTGTTCCCGATGAAATCATATTTGGAAAAAGAATGTTCCGAAACAAGATATACGCCGGTCTTGTCTGCAAGTATTTTTCTGACGGAGACGAGATAGTTGTTTTTGTCGGTTTCGGGCGGGATCTTACAGCAAAGTTCCCAGGTCTCGGTGTCCCAGACATAGACGTTGTGACCGTTGTCTCTGGAAACAAGATGGGTATTGTCGGCAGAAAGGACCTCATCCGTGACGGACAGGTCATGCCTCAGGGTGCGGTCGAAGGTCATGTCTCGGCCAATGTCATATACGTGAAGGATATTGCTGAGGGCGTATTCGGCTTCGGCTACGTAAGGCCGGTCGCTGTTTTCACCCGGAAGTCCCGCTATGGCTATGAGCGCGGCATCTTTGCGTTCGCCTGCCTTAAAGAGGTTCATGGCTTCTTTGGCCAGGAAACGCGACTGGTTTTCCTGTTTAAGCTTATATTCCCGGAGGATCTCTTCTGCCAGAAGAGTCTTTTCATCTGCCAGCTGAGTTTTCTCATCCGCCAACTGTGCCTTTTCGTTGGCAAGATTCGTCATCTTTTCGGCAACGCCCGCATGATAGAGGCCGAAGGC
>DBVS01000127.1:8031-10158 GCA_002308235.1 Lachnospiraceae bacterium UBA1258 | reverse complement strand
AAGAATCTCCGTCTTAAATCTGCGATTCCGTTCACCGGCAGTTTCTCCGCGGACATCCGCTGCCAGAGGCTCCACCGGATTCCCGTTTTCATCCTTTAAAAGAAGCTCGGGAAAGCTTTCTCCGGGTTCACCTTCCACAAGAACGGCAAGAACTTTTTCCCTGCCGTGGAGGCTTATGAAGGTCTTTATTTCTTTTTGAACCCATTCCGAGCCCGGGGTTAAAGGAGAGCAGATAACGATCAGGCATTCCGATTCCCGAAGAGCTTCCGTGATGTTATCGGTCAGATTGCTGCCGATGGGGAGTTCTTCCGTATCACGGAAAACCCTGCCGATCTTTTTGATGTTCAGACGCTTCCTGACGGATTTCGGTATCCTGTAAGTCTCAAGACCGGTGTGGACTTTTTTGGCAATCTCGGAATCGAGAGGAGCGTGTTTGTAGCTGATAAATGCGTTATATCTCATTGGTATTTCTTTCTGGAGACTTTCTATAGGGGTTTGTAGGACTTGAAAAAGATATCTCTGTTTATCACGTAGATATCCGATGTATCATCGGCTCGCACCGCCAGGAAATCTCCGATGTTGCCAAGGTAATACTTCTGGTTATCCCATGATGTGAATATCTTGACTCGATGGGTCAATTCTTTTGCGTATATGCCGTTGCCGCCCTGGGTAAGGCAGCTCTTTGCGTAGGGAAGGATGGCAATGTGTTCGCCGTTTTCCACATCTATGACCGCAGGCGGGTATTCTCCCGGGAAAACATAGGGCGCGGACAGTTCCTTGTAGGAGCGCTTGAAATGGGTACCGGTGCAGGGGTAGATCTCGCCGTTCACACCGATGATGATGTGAAGATCCTTTTCGACCGTTACATCCACGTCGCCTTCCAGAGTACGGATGGTAATTTTCCTGCCGGGTTTTGCAAGCTTTGATGCCTCCACGTAGCCCACGGAAAGATCTTTCTTTACATATCTTGAGTAGTCGCTTATGTCTTCCCTGTGCTCTTTTGCGTATATGATGACCGAGTCCTTAAAGTAGCAAAGCATACGGTGGTTTATGTATTTTTCCAGCAGTTCCTTTTCGTAGGGCACATTTATTCTTGCAAGCAGCTCTTTTTTCAGAAAACCGCCTGCTTTGTACATGTGTCCGCCGCCACCGCCGAGGCCGTCTGCCAGATATGAAGCGAGTTCTCCGGCCCTGACTTCTTTGATGCAGCTCCTGACGGAAAGCTTTACTCCGAAGGGGAGTACGCTGTAAACAAGACAGGTATCCACTCCGCTTACCTCAAGGAACATGTCGCTGATGATCCCGAGGATATTGGGGTCGCAGGGTGCGGCCTCGATTATTCCGTAGCGGTATTCGCCGTTGTATCGGGCGCAGTTAAGCGCATCTCCCGCGATACTCAGTTCCTCCCTTGAAAGATTCGAGTTTTTAAAAAGAAGGATATCTTCGGGATTAAAGTGGGCAAAGTCCCGTAAGTCCCTGTCCGAAGGGTGGGATATTTCCGCAAATCCGCCTGTATCGGTCATAAGGCCGTAATAAAGGGCTGTGGAAAGATTTATGTCCGAATTGATGTCTACGTTTTCTTTTTGCAGAAGTTCATAAATGATGGTGGAGCAGGAGCCGTAGGTGCTGCGAACGTCCGACATTTCGGGAAGAGCGGCGGACACCTGATGATGGTCGATGATGGCCACATTCTCCGCATCAAATTGCGTCACATTACTTTCTCCGTACTGGCAGTCTACCGTAATGAGAAGCTCCGGTTTATCCAAGTTTGTTACGTGCTCTGCCTCAATGCCCAGATGCTCAGACATAAGCAGAAGGTTGGCCTTTGAAATGGGGAACTTGCCGCCGTAGACAAAGCGTGCGTCGACGTTTCTCCGGCGTAGGAACCACTGAAGGGCAAAGCCGCTTGCAAGGGCATCGGCGTCGGGATTGTCGTGGCACTGAATGACAATGCTTTTATAGTTTACAAAATCTGAAAGTGATAATGACATTTGTTACCTCACTGTCGGGGTTAACGGTTCTTAAAACCTATACTATACCATAGAAGTCTAAAAAGTACAGAACGACCCTTCAAAAGAAAAAAGAGCCCGCAGCATATACTGCGGACTCCTGTGAACAATTCCTGTT
>DBVS01000127.1:7691-7946 GCA_002308235.1 Lachnospiraceae bacterium UBA1258 | reverse complement strand
AGCTGCTTCTTCTTTCTTGCGAAGTTTTTCGCCGGCCTTTGCAATGCCTCTGGTGATAAAGAAAATGCAAAGCGCTATGATAAGGAAATCGATAATGTTCTGAATGAACGCTCCGTATCCGAGCACAGCACCTTCGTCGTTTAACTCGATAACTTTGTCACTGAAGTTGACACCACCGGTGACAAGGCCGAGAAGCGGCATCAAAATGTCATTTACGAGGCTGGTAACAATCTTACCGAAAGCACCGCCGATGAT
>DBVS01000127.1:0-7583 GCA_002308235.1 Lachnospiraceae bacterium UBA1258 | reverse complement strand
TATCACACAAAGCAAGAAAAATCACGGTTTCTTTTAAGGTTTATAAGTGATATAATCACGCAGAAGACTAATGATTTCGGAGACTCTGATGAAAGGTATCGACAAGAAAGAACTCATAAAGAAATATTGGTGGTTTTTCGTCTGCATTCTACATTTCGGAGCGGCGTGTTTATACAGAAATATCATCTTTAACAATTCACCAGTATACGTTTCAAACAAACTGATACCGATGGTTGGGAGCTTTTTTGAAGGTGTTTCCAAGGTTTCTACGGTCATCCTGATCCTTCTGGCAGCTTTCGCAATACTGGCGCTTTTCTGGAAACTGATACATAGCCTTGTTGCCGGAAAGTTCAAGTTGTTTCATATAATCACATTCGCTTTGATCTTTGCGCTCACGTTGCTTTTTGCACTTGCTTACTATCCCGATATGTTCGCCATAGAGCCCGATTCCTATACGATTTACGAATATGCCGTCAGAAATGAGGCATATTACTGGCACGGTATTTTGATGGTTGTTTTTTACGGCGGATGTATGACCGTGATCNNCCAGTCCATTCGGGATAGCGGTTGTTCAGGCTTTCTTATTCTCTCTTACCTTTACTTACGGGTTTTGCACATCTGTGAAAAGAAACGGAAAAGCAGGGGCATGGCTGGCTTTGATCCTGCTGCTTCCGGAGACTTTTTATGTAGCGCTTGAGCCGTACAGAAACTGCCTGAATGCGATCCTTCTTTTGTTTTGTCTTTGGTTCGTGATTGATGAATACAAAAATGCGGAAACCAAGGACGCTAAGCGCCTTTTTTGGATGATCCCGCTTTTGTGTATTCTTTCGGTGCTGAGGACCGAGACCGTATTTGTCGGCGTCATTCTGTTTTTGATACTCGTTTTCAAGTGTTTTCCCCTTTCAATCAAGCAAAAACTTATCTCGATCGGTTGCTTTGTGCTCGGAACAGCTATTCTTTTCGGAGTGCAGAAGGTCGGAGAAAGCAACTATTTTGGCAGTGACTATCTTATCTTAAGTACGTTAAACCCTGCAAGAGCAATTCTTAACGACGGGAAAAATCTTTCTTACGACGGATTCGGAGTCGACATAGAGGCGATAGAGGAACTCTGTCCGAATATTAAAGTTGAGGGTATGCTCGGTTTCACCAACAAAAATGAAAGTGAAGGCAGAAATATACATCAGTCCCTTGCGACAAAGAAACAGCAGAGTGCTTTTCTCAGAAGCTATGAAAGGCTGATTTTGAGAAATCTTTCTACATTTATTAAGTTTCAGGTGAACACATCCCTTAAGGCACTCGGTGCGAGCGAGATATACCCGATGACGTGGAATTACGGAAGCAGTTCCGGTCGTTACGAAAGTTACATGAGCGAGTACGAACACGACCGAAACGAACTCAATTCCACAGGTTTTGCTGCCGCGTGGGCAGGCTCGCCTGTAAGGAATAGGCTTTTGGGCGTTCTTTCCGGGATTATGAGGCAGATCCGTACATATCTGGATGTTACGATGATACCCGTGGCATTGCATTTTGCCGCACCGCTATTCCTTCTTTATAAAGCGATTGTTTCTCTCGTATTTGCGATAAAGACTAAGGGAAAAGGGCTGGCGGACTTTTTGATCATAGGTGCACTCCTTGCGATGTTTGCGGCAATCGTGGTGATGATGCCCGAGAGCAGAAGCGTATATTTCTACGCCGTATTGTTCGGAATGTATGCGTTTGCGGCCGAACTTATTATGCGAAAAAAGAACGTCTGAAAAATAATTCTTGACGTTAACTCGCTAAAGTGATATAAGAAATTAAACCGATGAGGAAGAGTGAGTAGGCATTGACCTATTTCCTTACAGAGAGCCGGGGTGCTGAGAAACGGCAGGAAACGCAATGTTGAATGGACTTCCGAGGGCGAGCGGAAAGGGTGATCCTTAGTATGTGAGCCGGGGCTGGACTCCCCGTGATCAAAGGTCAGCATATGATAGTATGCGTAAGAGGATGTGTCGAGGAATCGTACATCAAACAGGGTGGCACCGCGGAGAATATTCGTCCCTGACAGTCTTATAACTGTCGGGGACTTTCTGTTATATCCGTTGCAAAGCGACGGAATAATCCAAATCCCCGAGAAAAGGGGAATCTAAATGATCTATCCGGATTACGAAACCGCATCAAACATTGCAAAATCCACAGGATGTAAGCGCTTGCCGGTGAAACTGGAGCTGGGCTGTGACATGTTAACGCCCGTTATGGCGGTACTCAAATTAAAGGCTGCAAGCGACCATGTTTTCATCTTAGAGAGCGCACATAAGGACAAACGATGGGGACGTTTTTCCTTCATCGGCTACGATCCCACTGCCGAAGTAACCTGTAACGACGGCCATGTGGTCATAAAGAACGGGCAAACGACCAAAATCGAAACCCGTCATCCCGGGGATGTGATAAGAGAGATCATCAGGGAAAACAAGGCTCCTTCCATGGAGGACTTTCCTCCCTTCACAGGTGGGCTTGTGGGATATTTTTCCTATGACTATATCAAGTACGGAGAGCCCACACTTAAGCTTACCGCGAAGGATGAAGAAGGCTTCAAGGATATGGATCTCATGCTTTTTGACAAGGTGGTAGCCTTTGATAATTACATGAACAAGATCATCCTTATGGTAAACATCAGATGTGAGAATCTTCTTGAAGGCTACACCGAAGGCGCAAAGGAGCTTATGAGGATGCGGGAGATCCTTTTAAACGGCGACCTTGCTCCCAATCCCTCCCTTAAGTTTAAGACCGGTTTTAAGCCACTTTTCAGCGAAGAAGAGTATTGCGATATCGTTGAAAAAGCAAAACATCACATTCACGAGGGCGACATCTTCCAGATAGTCCTTTCAAACAGGATCGATGCCGAGACGGAGGGAAGCCTTTTTGACACCTACAGGGTGCTTCGAAGGACGAATCCCTCGCCTTACATGTTTTACTTTTCAAGCGACGACATAGAGATTGCGGGTGCTTCCCCCGAAACCCTGGTAAGGCTTGAAGGAGACAAGCTTAGCACCTTTCCGCTGGCGGGCACACGTCCCAGAGGAGCGACGCCCGAAGAGGATCTGGCCCTTGAGAAAGAACTTTTGGCCGATGAAAAAGAAAGAGCTGAGCACAACATGCTGGTGGATCTTGGAAGAAACGATATCGGCAAGATCAGTAAGATCGGCACCGTAAATGTTGAAAAGTACATGGGAATCGAAAGATTCTCGCATGTAATGCATATAGGTTCCACCGTAGGCGGAATCATCAGAGACGACAAGGACGCTCTGGACGCCATAGATTCAATCCTCCCCGCGGGAACCCTTTCGGGAGCACCGAAATTAAGAGCCTGCGAACTCATCTGCGAGCTTGAAGGAAACAAGAGAGGAATCTACGGCGGGGCCATCGGATACATCGATTTCACGGGAAATCTTGATACCTGTATCGCCATAAGACTTGCTTTTTCAAAGAACGGTAAGGTGTTTGTGAGATCCGGTGCAGGGATCGTGGCAGACAGCGTTCCGAAGAAAGAATATGAAGAGTGCTTAAACAAAGCAAAGGCAGTGATGAATGCCTTAAAAGAAGCGGAAGGAGGGCTGGACAAGTGATTCTCTTGATCGACAATTACGACAGTTTTTCGTATAACCTTTACCAGCTCATCGGAAGCATCAGGGACGACATCAAAGTAATCCGCAACGATGAAATGAGCATAAAGGAAATCGAAGAGCTGAATCCCGAATACATCTTCATTTCCCCCGGGCCGGGGCGCCCCGAAAATGCAGGAATCTGCGTTGAAGCCATTAAGCATTTTGCGGGAAAGATCCCCATCATGGGAATATGCCTGGGACATCAGGCCATAACCCTTGCCTTCGGCGGTGTGGTAACCTACGCAAGACAGCTTATGCACGGCAAGACTTCGGACATTAAGATCCTTGAAAAAGAAGGAGTCTATAAGGGCCTCGGAGAAAGCATCAAAGTTGCGAGATACCATTCTCTCGTGGCGGAGCCCGAAACACTTCCGAAGGAATTGATCGTAACCGCCGAAACCGAAACAGGCGAGATAATGAGCGTAAAACACAGAGATTTCAATGTTGTGGGACTTCAGTTCCATCCCGAATCGGTCCTGACGGAACACGGGCAGGAAATGCTGCGAAATTTCTTGAAGTGACAATTGATGAGCAAAAGATCTTTGGCACGAAGTCGAAAGATCTTACACACAACCGAATGAAAAGGAGAACAACCATGATAAAAGAGGCAATCGTTAAAATAGTTAACAAGGGAGATTTAACCTACGACGAAGCATACGCCGTAATGAACGAAATTATGAACGGAGAAAGCACCCCTACCCAGAACGCAGCCTTTCTTTCCGCCCTTTCCACCAAGAGCGCCAAGGCCGAGACCACCGATGAAATAGCAGGCTGCGCGGCAGCCATGAGAGAGCACGCCACTAGGGTAACAACCAACATGGATGTGTTTGAAATCGTGGGAACAGGCGGAGACAACGCCGGAAGCTTTAACATTTCCACCACCGCGGCACTGGTTGCGGCTGCAGGCGGCATGAAGGTCGCAAAGCACGGAAACCGCGCGGCTTCTTCTCTTTGCGGAACCGCGGACTGCCTTGAGGCCCTCGGAGTAAACATTCAGCAGGAGCCCGAAAAATGCGTGGAACTCCTTGAAAAGGTGGGGATGTGTTTCTTTTTCGCACAGAAATATCATTCATCCATGAAATACGTGGGTGCCATCAGAAAGGAACTGGGCTTCAGGACCGTATTTAACATTTTGGGGCCCCTTACCAACCCCGCAACGCCTTCCATGCAGTTACTCGGCGTTTACGATGAGTATCTGGTAGAGCCTTTGGCGCAGGTTTTGGTCAACCTGGGAGTCAAGCGCGGAATGGTGGTATACGGCATGGATAAACTTGACGAGATCTCCTTAAGCGCACCTACAAAGGTCTGCGAGATAAAGGACGGATGGTTTAAGACATACATGATCGAGCCTGAGAACTTCGGATTTAAGAAGTGCACAAAGGACGAACTTAAGGGCGGAACCCCCGCAGAAAATGCGGAGATCACCAAAAACATCCTTAAGGGTGAAAAGGGTCCCAAGAGGGACGCGGTTTTAATGAACGCAGGCGCGGCACTTTACATCGGCGGCAAGGCAGAGACCATGGCCGACGGTATTAAACTCGCCGCAGAACTTATCGACAACGGCTCCGCACTTAAGACCCTCGAAAAGTTTGTGGAAGTTTCCAACGCGTAAGGGGCGGAATTTTAGAAAACCGCGGAAACGCGGAAATCGACTTACGGAGAAACAAATGATTCTTGATGAAATAGCAAGAGAGACCAAAGAACGGATTGAAAAGAAAAAGAAAGAGGTTCCCCTGTATCTTGTAAGAGAAAGGGCGGAAAACCGGGACTCTTTGAAGGCGGGATCCTTCCCCTTTGAGGAGGCACTTAAGAAGCCGGGACTTTCCTTTATTTGCGAAGTAAAGAAAGCCTCACCTTCAAAGGGAGTCATAGTTGATAAATTTCCGTATCTCGAAATTGCCATGGAGTACGAATCCGCGGGGGCAGATGCCATTTCCTGTCTTACGGAACCCTTCAGATTTTTGGGAAGAGATGAGTATCTTGATGAGATCTCGCGGCTTGTGACTATTCCGGTGCTTCGTAAGGATTTCACCGTGGATGATTACATGATATACGAAGCAAAGGCCCTGGGCGCATCAGCGGTCTTACTCATAGCGGCGATATTGGATGATGCACAGCTTAAAGACTATTTTGCCCTTGCAAGGGAGCTTAAGCTTTCCGCCATTATGGAAGCCCATGACGAAAGAGAAGTGGAAAGAGCCCTTAACGCAGGGGGAAACATCATCGGTGTCAACAACCGGAATTTAAAGGATTTTACCGTTGATATCAACAACAGCATCAGATTAAGGCACATGGTTCCCCGGGACAGGATCTTTATTTCCGAAAGCGGCATCAGGACAGAGGACGACATCTCGGCCCTATACGAAAACGGCACCGATGCGGTGCTCATCGGAGAAACACTGATGCGGGCGTCGGATAGGGCGGGGTTGATAAAAAGGTTTAAAAGATAACAAAGGGGAGAGAATCACATGACAAAACTTAAGATATGCGGGTTGAGGCGTGAGGTTGATGCCGAGTATGTAAATGCCGTAAGGCCTGACTTCGCGGGAATGATCTTAACGCCCGGCTTTAAGCGAAGCATTGACGAAGAAACCGCCCGAAGAATCTCGGGGTTGATCGATCCCAAAACAGAGACCGTCGGGGTTTTCGTAAACGAAAAAAGGGACGTCATCCTTTCCTGCCTTGAAAGAGGTATCATCGACACAGTCCAGCTCCACGGAGACGAGACCGCGGATTACATAGCAAAAATAAAGCAGATGACCGGCTGCAAAGTTATTAAGGCCGTGAAGGTCAGAAGCAAAGATGATATAAAGGCGGCAGCAGAGCTTCCCGCGGATTTCATTCTTTTTGATAACGGCACGGGAACCGGCCAATGCTTTGACTGGAACATTTTAAGAGAAGAACTTAAAGGGTACACGGGGCCTAAGTTTTTTATCGCAGGCGGTATAAACGAAGAAAACGTTAAAGAGGCCATCACGTTCAAGCCTTACGCGATAGATGTATCCGGCGGGGTGGAAACCGACGGATTCAAGGATCCCATAAAAATGAGAAAACTCACCGAGATGGTGAGAAACAGGAGGTAGCCAAGGTGTCAAAAGGAAGATTCGGAACCCACGGAGGGCAGTACATACCAGAAACCCTCATGAACGCCGTAAACGAGCTTGAGAAGGCGTACGAACATTATAAAAACGACCCGGAATTCAACAGGGAGCTTACGGAGCTTTTCAATAACTACGCAGGCCGCCCTTCAAGATTGTACTTCGCACAAAGAATGACGGAGGATTTGGGCGGAGCAAAGATCTATCTTAAGCGTGAGGATTTAAACCATACCGGCGCCCATAAGATAAACAATGTGCTGGGACAGGTGCTTCTTGCAAAGAAAATGGGCAAGACCAGAGTCATTGCGGAGACGGGTGCGGGTCAGCACGGGGTGGCAACTGCCACGGCGGCAGCCCTGATGGGTATGGAGTGCGAGGTCTTCATGGGAGAAGAGGATACAAAGAGACAGGCCCTTAACGTATACCGCATGAGACTGCTGGGTTCAAAGGTGACCCCCGTTAAAACAGGCACCGCAACCCTGAAGGATGCGGTTTCCGAAGCAATGCGGGAATGGACCAGACGCGTGGACGATACGCATTACGTACTGGGTTCCGTAATGGGACCCCATCCCTTCCCGACCATCGTAAGAGATTTTCAGGCCGTCATTTCGAAGGAGATAAAGGAACAGATCCTTGAAGCCGAGGGACGCCTTCCCGATGCGGTACTTGCCTGTGTGGGCGGCGGATCCAACGCCATCGGTGCTTTTTACAATTTCATCGAAGATAAATCCGTTAAACTCATCGGATGCGAAGCTGCGGGCAGGGGAGTAAACACCGCCGACACCGCAGCCACCATCGCCACAGGGAAACTCGGGATCTTCCACGGCATGAAATCCTATTT
>DBVS01000015.1 GCA_002308235.1 Lachnospiraceae bacterium UBA1258 | reverse complement strand
AGAAAACAGGGGTTTCTATAGTATCTGTATCAAAAGCACTCTCCGGAAAAGGCGGAGTGAGCAGGCAGAAACTTGAAGAGATTAAAAAGGTGGCTAAAGAACTGGGGTATGAACCTCATACTTATGCTGTCAGACATCCGAGCAAGAATATCGGAGTTATCTGCAGGGAAAGTTATCTTACACGTTTTTCCAGCTTTTATTGGCAGATGTATCAGGATATGAATAAGACCGCATCCCTCATGGGAAGCTTTGTAATGCTTGAGGTCATTACTTCCGACATGGAACGAGGCGTGGAGATGCCGAGGATTCTTGCGGAGGGTAAGGTTGATGCCTGCATCGTAGTCGGAAATATGGCGGATGATTATTTAACCTCTATGAGAAAGGGCTTTGATATTCCGCTGATATATCTGGATTTCATGGGAACGGATGCGGAGATGGATTGTGTTGTCTCGGACAGCTTTTACGGTGCATATGCCATGACAAATTATCTCTATGACATGGGTCACACCAAGATCGCATACGTTGGAACTCTTATGGCAACCGGTTCCATCACGGACAGATATCTGGGATATCAGAAATCAGTACTAGAGCATGGAGGAAAGATCAAAAAGGAATGGATCATCGATGACAGAGATGCAAAGACGGGACTGACGGATGCGGAAAAGATGCTTACTCTTCCGAAGGATATGCCTACTGCTTTCTTCTGTAACTGCGATCTTACTGCAGCGCTTTTGATCAAGAAGCTTGAAAAGAACGGGTACCGTGTTCCCAAGGATGTTTCCGTAGCGGGCTATGATAATTACACTTATCCGGGAATATGCGAAACCGAGATCACTACATATGAAGTTGATCTGGAAGAAATGTCCAAGCAGGCTGTGGAGATCGCACTTAATAATGTGTGGGGCGAGGACTATAAAAAGGGCCTTCACATTGTATGCGGTAAACTGGTAAAAAAAGAGAGTGTCAAAAAGTTGCATAGTTAAATTTAGTTAAATATATCCTAATCGCCGAAATGATGATTTTCAGGCAAAATACCTTTGAATATCGGGATTTTGGGATATATAATCACAGCAATAGCATCTGGTTAAATTTAACTAAATGCAAGTTAAACATTAATTGATACATTTTTAGAGGAGATTAAAATGAGTGACGTTAAGATCCTGAATGCACCTGATGTTCCCAATATGCCCTGGCAGGACGGCCCCGAAACTTTTCAGGACGCCCCTGTATGGAGATATTCTCAGAACCCCATCATCGGAAGAAATCCCATTGAGGGAGTGGCGAGAATCTTCAACAGTGCGGTTGTTGCATATGAGGGAGCTTTTGTAGGAGTATTCCGTGGAGAGCAGAGAAACGGTGTTTCATATATCTACTTCGGAAGAAGTAAAGACGGAATCAATTGGGATTTTGAGAAGGATAAGATCAGATTCGTCAATGAAAAGGGCGAAGAGTTCATGCCCGTTTATGCATATGATCCCAGACTTGTTAAGGTAGAGGATACTTATTATGCAATCTGGTGTCAGGATTTCTACGGTGCGGCAATCGGTATTGCCAAGACCACGGATTTCAAGACCTTTACCAGAATTGAAAATCCCTTTATTCCCTTTAACAGAAACGCAGTTCTGTTCCCCCGGAAGATAAACGGCAAATACATGATGCTTAGCCGTCCTTCGGATTCGGGTCACACACCCTTCGGAGATATCTTCTTAAGCGAATCTCCCGACATGACCTATTGGGGAAAGCACCGTCACGTAATGGGTCCCAACGGCAAATGGTGGCAGTCCGTCAAGATCGGCGGAGGCGCTGCTCCCATTGAGACCACTGAAGGCTGGCTTCTTTTCTACCACGGTGTCAGCGGAACCTGCAACGGTTTTGTATATTCCATCGGCGGAGCCATCCTTGATATCGACAATCCTTCGATAGTTAAGTACAGGTGCGAAAACTTCCTTCTTACCCCCGAAGAGTGGTACGAAGAACGCGGCTTTGTTCCCAACGTTTGCTTCCCCTGCGCTACGATCCACGATCCCGAAAGCGGAAAGATCGCCCTTTACTACGGCTGTGCGGACAGCTACGTAGGCCTTGCTTTTACGGAAATCGACGCTGTTACGGACTACATTAAGGAACACTCCTCATTGAATGATGCAGACCGGGAAATCGGAATAAGATAATAATGGCAGGTACGCAAACGGATAAGCATCTGCGAAAGGTGAGAATATGGGATATAACATCAATTTCGACAACGGTATGATGAACTTCGGTGATTTTACCCGAATAAAGAAAGCCATGGCAAAAGCCTTAAAGGGTGAGCCTGTGACTGTGGGGTTCCTGGGCGGCAGCATTACCCAGGGTTCTCTTTCCTCCACCCCCGAGACCTGCTATGCATATCTTGTATATAAATGGTGGTGTGAGACCTTCCCTCAAAGCAAGGTCACTTATATTAACGCAGGCATCGGCGCCACAAATTCGGATTACGGGGTTGCCAGGGCTGATGAAGATTTGCTTTGTCACAAGCCGGATTTTACGGTGGCCGAGTTCAGTGTAAACGACGAAAACAATCTTCATTATCTGGAAACCTATGAGGGGCTGGTAAGGCACATCTTAAAGGACGTTTCGGAGACGGGACTCATGCTTGTTCACAACGTGTTTTATGCGACGGCAGAGAGCGCGGAGGACAAGCACCTGATGGTGGGAAAGTATTACGATCTTCCCTGCGTATCCATGAAATATTCGGTTTATCCCGAGGTTTTATGCGGAAATATCCCGGCGCGGGACATCACTCCCGACGACCTTCACCCCAACGACGCGGGCCACAGACTTTTGGCGGATCTGATCATCCATATGCTTAAGCTTATAAAGGCACATGTCGGACCGGGCGATGAAAACACCGAGATTTCACGCATTTTAAAGAAGCCCATAACCCGGAACGGTTACGAGGTTTCGCGGCTTTTAAACAATACAAATCTGAAGCCCGACCTGATGAAGGGCTTTGAAAAAGACCCTTCGGAACGGATCAGGGTATACGATAACTTTACCCGCGGATTTACCGCATGGAAGAAGGGCGACCGTATCGAGTTTACCGTGAAGGGATCCTGCTTTTCGGTTCAGTTCAGACGATCGATAGTAAGGCCCGCCCCGGTCGCAAAGATCACGATCGATGGCGAAAATGAAGCGATCCTTGACGGCGCCTACGAATATAACTGGGGCGACTACCTTCGCACCGAACCGATTGCCGACAATCTTGAAAACAAGGACCATAAAATAGTCGTCGAAATAATAAAAGATCACGCAGACTGCGAAGAAAAAGACAAGGTTCCTTTTTATCTTGTCAGCATAATAGCCTCAAACTCTTGATTTAAAAGTTCCGAGACTTTAAAATCGGATTTGCATGAAAAGGAGGCTAAAAAATATGGCTAAAAAGGATCTTATGTTCTTCACACCGGAATTCAAAACAATGATCTGGGGCGGAAGCAAAATGCGTGACAGATTCGGGTATGATATACCCGCCGACAATACGGGAGAATGCTGGGCAATAAGCGCCCATCCAAACGGAGACTGTACCCTTAAAAACGGTGAATTTGCGGGAAAGAAGCTTTCATGGCTTTGGGAGAATCGGAAGGACCTCTTCGGAAATTACGATTCCGACAGATTTCCACTTCTTCTTAAAGTAATCGATGCAAAGGACAACCTTTCGATCCAGGTCCACCCCGATGATTCTTACGCAAAGGTCAACGAAAACGGGTCTCTCGGAAAGACAGAATGCTGGTACATACTTGACTGTGAGCCCGGTTCCACACTGGTGGCCGGACACAACGCCAAGACAAAAGAAGAGTTATGTAAACTAATCGACGATCACGAATTTACAAAGCTCATCAGAGAGATTCCTGTTTCAAAGGGAGATTTTATTCAGATCGAGCCCGGCACGGTACATGCCATAAAGGGCGGGGTAATGATACTTGAAACACAGCAGAATTCCGACATTACCTACAGAGTTTACGACTACGACAGACTTCAGAACGGAAAGCCGAGAGAACTTCACATCGAAAAATCCAAGGCCGTGATAAGCGTACCTCAAAATTCCGTTTCTGCGATAAAGACCGGAGACGAGCCGGGATTGAAGAAACTTGTCACCTGCAAATATTACAGTGTATACAAAGCAAATGTTAAGGGGAGCCTTACGTTTGGTGAGAAAGTTTCCTTTGCGCTTGTTTCCTGTATCGAAGGAAAAGGCACCGCCGACGGCACTGAATTTAAGGCGGGAGACCATTTCCTGATACCCGGTGGTTACGGCCCCATCACCTTTAAGGGTGAATGCACACTTATTATCTCTAAGCCCGAATAGGGCATAACGGAGCCTCAGTATGAGCAAAGACGTCACCATGCGTGATATCGCCAAAAAACTTAATATAAGCGCGGTTTCCGTGTCCAAGGCGATATCGGGCAAGGAAGGCATCAGCGAAAGCGTCAGGGAACTTATTATTAAAACAGCCCAGGATATGGGCTATGTTTATACCTCCCCCAAGTTAAAGGGCAGGGCTCATTACAACATAGGGGTAATGGTATCCCAGACCTTTATCTCCGACAGCGCCTTTTATTCAAGGCTTTTCCAGAATCTGGCCATCGAATTCGGAAAGCAGGGGCACAGCTGCACTCTGGAGATAATCAGCCACCGGAACGAGCGGGAGGGGATCCTCCCCGGAAATGTGGCCGGGGGAAGGATGGACGGCATTATCGTGCTTGGTCCCATAAGCGATGCCTGCCTCGGAAATATCCTTCGTACCACCACACCGTATGTATTCGTGGATAACTATTTTCCGGGAGAAATGATGGACTGCGTGGTGAGCGACAATGTTTACGGCTCCCACGTGCTGACCAATTACCTGATAGACAAGGGCTTTCGCAAGATTGCCTTTGTGGGGCGCATCAACGCCACCAATTCCATTATGGACAGATATCTGGGATACGTGAAGGCACTCTTGCAGCACAATATGGAAGTAAGGCCCGAATATATCCTTTCGGACAGAGACGACGCGGGACTCCTTACGGACCCCGAACTTCCCGAAGACATGCCGGAGGCTTTCGTATGCAACTGCGACGAAGTGGCCTATCATCTGGTGGAGCAATTGAAAGCCAGGAAGATCCGGGTGCCTGAGGATGTTTCCATAGTGGGATTTGACGATTATATCTTTGCTACCCTGTGTTCCCCGAAGCTTACCACCTTCAGGGTAAACATGGAGGAAATGAGCCGCACTGCAGTGCAGCTTATGGAGGACAAACTGAGAGTCCCCCATTCGGTAAACGGCCGCAAGGTCATAAGCGGAGAGATAGTGATAAGAGATTCGGTACGGGACAAATAACGGTTGTTTTTCTAAAAATATTTATATACGGGGATAGTTATGATACACGAAAAGTATTATGAGCTCTTAAAGGAGCAGGAAAAGATCTTAAGCAGAAAGAATGTTAAATCAGGATTTTATAATGGCATATTTGACCGTTACGAATTTCCGGTGCTGGATCGGAGCATGATCCCGTTACACTGGAAATACGATTTGAATAAAGAAACCAACCCTTTCTTTATGGAGAGGCTCGGCGTAAATGCGGTGATGAATTCCGGTGCCATCGAATTAAACGGCAAGTTTTATCTGGTTCCGAGAGTGGAAGGAAACGACCGTAAATCTTTCTTTGCGGTAGCGGAGTCGGAGAGCGGAGTGGACGGCTTCAGATTCTGGGACAAGCCCGTGCTGCTTCCCGATACTTGTCCCGAAGAAACGAACGTATACGACATGCGCCTTACCAAACATGAAGACGGCTGGATCTACGGTGTTTTCTGTTCGGAAAGCAAAGATAAGTCCGTTAACGACTTAAGCGCGGCCGTTGCTGCGGCGGGCATCGTCAGAACCAAGGATTTAAAGACCTGGGAGAGACTCGATAACTTAAAGACCTTGAATTCTCCCCAGCAAAGAAACGTGCTTCTTCATCCGGAATTCATAAACGGAAAATATGCTTTTTACACCAGACCCATGGACGATTTCATCGAAACGGGTTCCGGCGGAGGAATCGGCTTCGGACTTTGCGATGATATTGAGCATGCGGTGATTGACGAAGAGATCATCACCAGCCCCAGAAGATATCACACCATCACCGAGGCAAAGAACGGTGCGGGTGCCACACCCATCAAAACACCCAAGGGCTGGATCCACGTGGCTCACGGCGTAAGAAACACCGCAGCGGGACTTCGGTACGTGCTTTATGTGTTCGCAACGGATTTAAAAGACCCTTCAAAGGTCATCGCGGAGCCTTCGGGATTCTTTCTTGCTCCTTTGGGATCTGAGAGAGTGGGAGATGTTTCCAACGTGGTATTCTCAAACGGCCTCATAGCAAGGGATAACGGAGATGTGTACATTTACTACGCCTCCAGCGATACAAGACTCCACGTGGCCACCACCACAGTGGATAAGCTCATGGATTACTGCTTTAACACACCCAAAGACCCCCTTAGAAGCGTTGACTGCGTAAAGCAGAGGATCGAACTTATTGATTCGAACCTGAAGCTTTTGGGTAAATAGGTTTTAATACATGTAAAAATGTGGGCGGCGTGCGACAATCATCACCTGATTTTATGCAGATTTTAACATTTTTACGGCTGAAAGGATGTATACAATTATACATCCTTTTTTTATGCCCTTTGTCCTTGCACGGCGTACAAGGCTATGTTATACTTTTCAAGTGATTACAAGGCATTCCGTGTTTGCGGAGTGCCTTGTTGAACTGATTCTACAAAACAGAGGGAGAAAATTTATGGCAAAATGGGTTTACCTTTTTGAGGAAGGTTCCGCAGACATGCGCAATCTTCTTGGCGGTAAGGGCGCTAATCTTGCAGAAATGACCAATATCGGAATGCCTGTACCCCAGGGATTTACCATCACTACAGAGGCTTGTACCCAGTATTACGAGGACGGCAAGAAGATCAATGCGGAAATCCAGGCACAGATCGATGAATACGTGCTTAAACTTCAGGAGATGACAGGAAAGAAATTCGGGGACAAAGAAAATCCCCTTCTTGTTTCCGTTCGTTCCGGTGCGCGTGCTTCAATGCCCGGTATGATGGA
>DBVS01000131.1:186-5419 GCA_002308235.1 Lachnospiraceae bacterium UBA1258 | reverse complement strand
GAGCCTTATAAGGGCAAGGGAATCAAATATGCCGATGAAGTTATCAGACGTAAAGTCGGTAAGACCGGTAAGAAATAATAGATAAGGAGAGTGTGAAAATGGTTACAAAAGAATCAAGACAGAAAGTCCGTGTTAAAAAACACATTAAAATTCGCAACCGTTTTGCAGGCACTGCCGAAAGACCCCGCCTTGCGGTATTTCGCAGTAACAACCACATGTATGCTCAAATTATCGATGATACGGTTGGTAAGACTTTGGTTGCAGCATCTACTTCCGAAAAGGATGTAAAGGCTGAGCTTAAGAAGACAAACGACGTCGAAGCTGCGGCATATTTGGGAACTGTAATTGCAAAGCGTGCACTTGAAAAGGGTATTAAGACCGTTGTTTATGACAGAGGCGGATTTATTTACCAGGGTAAGGTTGCAGCATTGGCAGAAGCGGCAAGAGAAGCCGGCTTAGAGTTCTAAGGAAGGAGAAAGCATCACATGAAACGCACTATGATTGATACAACAAACATGGAGTTCAGTGAGAAGGTGGTTTCCATCAAGCGTGTTACGAAGGTTGTTAAGGGCGGACGTAATATGCGTTTCACTGCTTTGGTTGTTGTTGGTGACGGTAACGGTCACGTAGGCGCCGGCCTTGGAAAAGCTGCAGAAGTACCGGAAGCTATTCGTAAGGGTAAAGAAGACGCTATGAAGAATCTTGTAAGTGTTGCACTTGACGAGAACAATTCGATCTCCCACGACTATGTAGGAAAATTCGGTTCGGCTACTGTATTACTTAAGAAGTCTCCCGAAGGTACCGGTGTTATCGCAGGCGGTCCCGCTCGTAGCGTATGCGAACTTGCAGGAATTAAGAATATTCGTACCAAGTCTCTCGGCTCCAACAATAAGCAGAACGTTGTTCTTGCAACCATCGAGGGCTTAAGTCAGTTAAAGACTCCCGAGCAGGTTGCTGCAAACCGCGGCAAGTCCGTGAGTGAAGTAATGGCTTAAGGAGGCGGAGAACATGGCAACAAAGAAAGTAAAAAAGTTAAAAATTACTTTAGTTAAATCTACTATCGGTGCTGTTCCCAAGCACAGAGCAACCGTTGAGGCACTTGGACTTCACAAGGTTAACCACACGGTAGAGCTTCCCGACAACGATGCTGTTAGGGGCATGGTTTGGCAGGTAAGACATTTGGTTAAGGTAGAAGAAGCTTAAAACAGGAGGAGGTGTCACAATGGAATTATCTAATTTAAGACCCGCAGAAGGCTCCAAACACAGCGATAATTTTAGACGCGGACGCGGACACGGTTCGGGAAACGGTAAGACCGCAGGTAAGGGCCACAAGGGACAGAAAGCACGTTCCGGAGCTCCCAGAATCGGTTTCGAAGGCGGTCAGATGCCTTTATACAGACGTATTCCCAAGAGAGGTTTCAAGAACAGAAACCACAAGGAAATCGTTGCGATTAACATCAGTGCATTAGAAGTGTTTGATAACGGCACTACCGTTGACGTTGAAGCACTTATGGCACAGGGAATCATTAAGAACCCTGCAGACGGAGTTAAGCTTCTTGGCAACGGCGAACTTACCAAAAAGCTCAATGTTAAGGTAAACGCCTACAGCGAAACCGCTAAGGAGACAATTGAGAAACTTGGTGGAACTGCAGAGGTGATCTAATGTTCAAAAAACTTAGAGACGCTTTAAAAATTAAAGACATACGTACTAAGCTCTTTTTCACGGTTGTGATGATCATCGTCGTAAGAATCGGTTGCCAGTTACCGGTTCCCGGCGTTGATCCCGATTGGGTTAAGCAGTGGATGGAGACCCAGCTTGGCGATTCATTTAACTTCCTTGATGCATTTACCGGCGGTTCCTTTATGAACATGTCCTTACTTGCACTTAACATCACACCTTACATTACATCTTCGATTATCATGCAGCTTCTTACGATTGCGATCCCCGCACTCGAAGAGATGCAGAAAGAAGGCGGCGAGGGCAGAAAGAAGATCGCTTCCATCACCCGTTACGTGACCGTCGGACTTGCACTTATCGAAGCAACCGCTATGGCCGTTTCTTTCGGTGGACAGGGTCTCATCAAGAATTACGGCGTATTCAGCGTAATTACCGTTGTAGCCGCATTAACCGCAGGTTCTGCCTTCGTTATGTGGATCGGTGAACGTATCAACGAGAAGGGTATCGGAAACGGTATTTCCATCATCCTTCTTGTAAACATCATCGCAAGAGTTCCCGCCGACCTTGCTTCTTTGTTCCAGAGATTTGTATTCGGAGCAAACGAAAACGGTGAAACTCCCAGGATCGCAAACCAGATTCTTGCAACGGTTATCATCATTGCAATTCTTGTACTTATGGTAATGCTTGTTGTAGTCTTAAATGCAGGCGTTCGCAAGATCCCCGTACAGTACGCAAGAAGAAGCGCAGGCTCCAAGATCGGCGGCCCCACCGCTTCGAATATCCCGATCCGTGTTAATACGGCGGGTGTTATGCCCATTATCTTTGCTTCGTCTCTTTTACAGACACCCGGCATCATTTCAAACCTTGCCGGATATAACGGAACAGGCTTCTGGGCAACGGTTCTTGCAGTTCTCAACTCACAGAACTGGGTTAGCAAAGCAAGGCCCGTTTATTCAATAGGACTTTTGATTTACTGCATTTTGGTAATCGTGTTTGCATATTTCTACACCTCGATTACTTTTAACCCCTTGGAACTTGCGGACAACTTAAAGAAGTCCAACGGTTTCATTCCCGGTATCAGACCCGGTAAGTCCACCAGCGACTATATTTCGAACATCCTTAACGCCATCATCTTTATCGGCGCTATCGGACTTATGATAATCGGTGTACTTCCTTATATCTTCTACGGAGTATTCCAGGCAACCGTTACCTTCCTTGGTACCAGCCTTATCATTATCGTAAGTGTTATCATTGAAACTCTCAATCAGATTGAGAGCATGATGCTGGTAAGAAATTACAAGGGATTTTTAAATCAGTAAGAATAACGCATTCGGAGCAGGATTATCCTGCTCCGATATTGTGCGTTTTGCGTTTGTCCTTAAAAGATCCGATTGTAAAACCGGCTTTTTTAAAGATAAACACAGGAGGTTCACATGAAAATAATAATGTTGGGTGCGCCCGGAGCGGGCAAAGGAACCCAGGCTGAAATGATAAGCGAAAAATACAATCTTCCCCATATTTCCACAGGAGACATCTTCCGTGCGAATATCAAGAACGGAACGGAACTCGGCAAGGAAGCAAAGCAGTACATGGACAAGGGTCTTCTTGTTCCCGATGAACTTACCGTAAAGATCCTTTTGGACAGAGTTTCCAAGGATGACTGCAAGAACGGATACGTGCTTGACGGTTTCCCCAGAACCATTCCCCAGGCCGAGGTTCTTGACGAAGCACTTACCAAGCTTAACGATCAGGTTGATTTCGCCATCAACATCGATGTTCCCGATGAGAATATCATCACCCGTATGTCGGGACGCAGAGCCTGCGTAAACTGCGGAGCGACCTATCACGTTGTATATGCCGCACCGAAGAAAGAAAACATCTGCGACAAGTGCGGAAACACTCTTATCTTAAGAGATGACGATAAGCCCGAAACGGTTAAGAATCGTCTTGATGTATATCATAAGCAGACACAGCCCCTTATTGAGTACTACGGAAAGAAGGGTATCCTGAAAGAGGTTGACGGAACGGTATCACTCAATGAAGTTTTTGACAGCATTGTTTCCATTCTTGGATAAATTGGGAGGTCGTATGTCAGTTACAATCAAGTCTCCCCGCGAGATAGAGCTTATGCGCGAATCTTGCAGGCTTTTGAGCGAGGTATTTGCAGAACTTGAAAAGATGATAGCACCCGGGATCACCACAAAGGACATTGATGTGGAGGGTGACAGACTTATAAGAAGCTACGGCGGTGTTCCGAACTTCCTTCACTACAACGGATATCCCGCTTCCATTTGTACTTCGGTTAACGAAGAAGTGGTTCACGGCATACCCAGTAAAAAAAGAAAACTCGTTGAAGGCGACATCATAAGCCTTGACTGCGGACTGATCTATCAGGGATATCATTCCGACATGGCAAGGACCTTCGGAGTGGGACAGGTTTCCCCCGATGTTCAGAAGCTTATGGATGTTACGAAGCAATCCTTCTTTGAGGGAATAAAGATGGCTAAGGCGGGTAACTACCTTTACGATATTTCAAATGCCATCGATGATTACGTAACACCTTTCGGCTACGGTATCGTAAGAGATCTGGTGGGACACGGAATCGGAACTCATCTTCATGAAGATCCCCAGATTCCGAACTTCCGTCAGAAAAAGCACGGAATTAAACTTGAACCCGGTATGACTCTTGCAATCGAACCCATGATAGCAATGGGAGGCTGGGAAGTTTGCTGGCTGGATGACGACTGGACGGTTGTCACCGAAGACGGATCCCCCGCAGCACACTATGAAAACACCATCCTTATCACGGAAGGTGAACCCGAGATACTGACACTTAAGAAGGATTGATAAAGGAGAATCGAATGTCTAAATCCGATGTAATTGAAATAGAAGGAACAGTAATTGAGAAGCTTCCCAACACCATGTTCAAGGTTGAACTTGAAAACGGTCATCAGGTGCTTGCACACATCAGCGGAAAGCTTCGCCAGAACTTCATTCGCATACTTCCCGGAGACAAAGTTACTCTCGAACTTTCGCCCTACGATCTTACCAAGGGTCGCATTATTTGGAGAGACAAATAAACGGCGAAAAATAAATGAAATTCATTGTTGCAACAAGCAAATTGTTGTGATATGATGATACTCGGTCTTTTTGTGACCGCAGGAGAACTGAAAGGAGGACGTTATGAAAGTAAGATCTTCTGTAAAACCGATTTGCGAGAAATGCAAAGTAATCAAACGCAAGGGAAAGATCAGAATTATCTGTGAGAATCCCAAGCACAAGCAGAGACAGGGTTGATAATCCCTAGGGATTTGGTATATATTGTCGGGTATTGCCCGCAAGCGTCGAGGGTTCCGTTATTCGGGCCTCCCCGATGCGATTGATACCACAAGAATCTGATTAAACGGCAGATTCGTACCTTGTCGGAAAAACCGGGAGCCGTCCCGGTCGGGCGGAATGATCCGCCTCAATCAATCATTTGCACTTTTAAGTGCGCACACGCGTGAAAGCGCGAGATTTGGAGGAAATTTAAATGGCTCGTATCGCAGGTATTGA
>DBVS01000131.1:0-143 GCA_002308235.1 Lachnospiraceae bacterium UBA1258 | reverse complement strand
GGTATCGGTAGAGCATCTTCAAACAAAATTCTCGAAGCAGCAAAGGTTAACCCCGACACCAGAGTTAGGGACTTAACCGATGATGAAGTTAAGAAAATCAGTGAAGTTATTGAACAGCACTACATGGTAGAAGGTGACCTTCG
>DBVS01000005.1:11709-11837 GCA_002308235.1 Lachnospiraceae bacterium UBA1258 | reverse complement strand
AGTGAAGGGTAGCAGGCGTCATTGTTTACGTATTTAAGGCCAAGATCTATGGCGGTCTTGGTATCCACATCCGGGATCACAAGATTGTAACCGCCGCAGTTGAAGGCTTTTTCAAGCATACCGAAGTG
>DBVS01000005.1:11512-11640 GCA_002308235.1 Lachnospiraceae bacterium UBA1258 | reverse complement strand
GTGAAAAGTACTCTGTGGTATGCACTTGAGGTGATCTTTCTTTCGTGCTTACGCATCTCACGAACCCTTACAGCGGAAAGAAGAGAGCGGATACGGATCCTGGCGGCACCGAGGTTGTTTACTTCATC
>DBVS01000005.1:8323-11366 GCA_002308235.1 Lachnospiraceae bacterium UBA1258 | reverse complement strand
TGATACATCCACTGGTCGGAAACGATCAGAGGCCGTTCGGGCTTCACAAGATGGGAAACGCTGTCCTCTGTAAGGACCGCGATACCGTAGGAATTTATAAGTTCGGGGATACCGTGATTGATCTCGGGATCGATATGATAAGGACGTCCCGCAAGCACAATGCCCTTTTTGCCCGTTGCGTCAAGCTCACGCAAAACTTCTTCACCCTTTGCTTCGATGTCGTGACGTGCTTTGTCAAGCTCAGTAAAAGCCAGGTGAACGGCGCGCTTTACTTCTTTTTTGTCTATTTCGGAAAATTCCTCAATAAGGGAGGTGCAGACAGTCTTTTCGCTTTCAAAGGAAAGGAAAGGATTGCGAAACTTAACTTTGCCTCCGCTTATCTCATCCACGTTATTTTTGATATTTTCGGGGTATGAGGTAACAATGGGGCAGTTATAGTGGTTGCCCGCTTCCTTGGTCTCGTTCCTTTCGTAAAAGACGGAAGGATAGAAGATGAAATCGGGCTTCTTGTCAATGAGCCATGCAATGTGACCGTGGGCAAGCTTCGCGGGATAACACTCGGATTCGCTGGGAATGGATTCGATTCCCAAAGAGTAGATCTGGTGATTCGACGCGGGAGAAAGAATGACACTGTATCCGAGAGTGGTGAAAAACGTATGCCAGAAGGGATAGTTTTCGTACATGTTAAGGACTCTGGGAATGCCGACGGTACCGCGGGTGGCAAGGTCTGCACTCAAAGGTTCGTAATTAAAGTAGCGCTTTAATTTATAGTCAAAAAGGTTCGGAACGTTGTCTTTGTTTTTAACTTTACCGATACCGCGTTCGCAGCGGTTTCCGGAAATGTACTGACGCCCGCCGGAGAAACGGTTGATGGTAAGGCGGCAACTGTTGGTACAGCCCTTACACTTGGCCATGCTGGTTTCGTATTTAAGGTTACAGATGTCCTCAAAGGAAAGCATGGAGGTCTGATAACCTTCGGTGTATTTTTCTCTGGCGATAAGCGCTGCGCCGAAAGCACCCATGATACCCGCAATATCGGGACGGATGGCTTCACAGCCCGCAACTTTCTCGAAACTGCGGAGGACAGCGTTGTTGTAGAAGGTTCCTCCCTGTACCACGATGTTCTTACCAAGGCTCGAAGCGTCGGAAACCTTGATAACCTTAAAAAGGGCGTTCTTAATGACGGAATAAGCAAGGCCCGCGGAAATATCGGAAACATCCGCACCTTCTTTTTGCGCCTGCTTAACTTTGGAGTTCATGAATACGGTACAGCGGGTACCAAGGTCAATGGGGTGTTTCGCAAAAAGAGCTGCCTTGGCGAAATCCTGAACGGAATAGTTAAGGGACTTTGCAAAGGTTTCGATGAAAGATCCGCAACCCGAAGAGCATGCTTCGTTCAAAAGCACGCTGTCTACGGTCTGGTTCTTGATCTTAATGCATTTCATGTCCTGTCCGCCGATATCCAGGATACAGTCGACACCGGGCTCAAAGAAAGCGGCGGCATAGTAGTGGGCAACGGTCTCAACTTCGCCGTCGTCCAGCATAAAGGCGGACTTCATGAGCTCTTCGCCGTATCCGGTGGAGCAGGCTCTTACAATCCTTGAATCGGCAGGGAGCAGGGAATAAATCTCCTTAAGGGCGATGATGGCCGTATTAAGGGGGCTTCCGTTATTGTTTGAATAGAAAGAATGCAGGAGAGTACCGTCCTTTGAAACAAGGGCGATCTTTGTGGTGGTGGAACCCGCATCGATACCGAGGAAGCATTCGCCGTGGTAATCCTGGATGGGCATTTTCTTCACCATTGCCCTTGAGTGGCGGGCCTTAAAGCCTTCATACTCGCCTTCGGATGCAAACAGAGGCTCCATCCTGGCTACCTCGAAGGTCATCTTGATGCCCTTTGAAAGCCTCTCAATCATGGAACTTAAGCTGCAGGAAACCTCGGGATCGCTGGTAAGAGCGGAACCCATGGCCGCAAAGAGGTGAGATCTGTCGGTATTTACGACATGCTCGTCATCCAGTTTAAGAGTACGGATGAAAGCAACCTTCAATTCAGAAAGAAAGTGAAGAGGGCCGCCCAAGAATGCCACGCGGCCGCGGATGGGCTTACCGCAGGCAAGACCGGAGATCGTCTGATTTACAACCGCCTGAAAGATGGAAGCCGAAAGGTCTTCTCTGGTGGCTCCGTCATTAATAAGTGGCTGGATATCGGACTTTGCAAACACGCCGCAGCGGGCAGCGATTGTATATAAAGAATTGTAGTTTTTGGCATACTCGTTAAGACCCGATGCGTCTGTCTGCAAAAGACTTGCCATCTGGTCGATAAAGGAACCGGTACCGCCTGCGCAGATACCGTTCATGCGCTGCTCCACGTTACCGTCTTCAAAGTAGATGATTTTGGCATCCTCACCGCCAAGCTCGATAGCAACGTCGCAGCCCGAGGTCATTTCCTGAAGGGCGGTGGAAACAGCGATAACCTCCTGAGTAAAAGGAACTTCAAGATGCTTTGCGAGGGTCAAACCGCCGGAACCCGTGATCATGGGGTGAACGGTAATGTCCGAAAGCTCCGATTCCGCCTTCTTTAAAAGAGAGCATAAGGTCTCCTGGATATTTGCAAAATGGCGCTCGTAGTCGCTGAAGAGAACGTTTTTTTCTTCGTCAAGGACGGCAATTTTAACTGTTGTGGAACCGATGTCGATTCCGAGGGAGTATTTTTTTTCGTTCATAGTATCTTTCTTAGATGCCTGTATTTAGAATAAATATTGATGTATCGCAGGAGCGGATGGACCGCCAATTTGCATAAGCAAACATTCGCGGCGGGAACCGAAGCGAAAATCCACTTCTTACGGAGACTAAGAGTGCGACGTGAGAGCTGCGCTTCCACGCGAACACGTCTGCACACGTAGTCGGAGTTAGAAGTTAGTTGAGCGGAGTGGAGCCGGTTTGCGATGCAAAATGGCGGGCCATCCGCGCTTAAAATAAACAGTAATGTGGTTTCAAAAACCACATCGCTATATTTTAAGGTATAAAAGGGAAAAAAACAAGT
>DBVS01000005.1:0-8172 GCA_002308235.1 Lachnospiraceae bacterium UBA1258 | reverse complement strand
AAACCTTTCGCTGATTCTTGTTGCCTGTTACGGCGTCGGCTACCTTCTTATGATGACGCCTTTAAGTTATGTTCTTAACTATCTTACTTTAAATCCCTACAGAATAATACACGGTGAAGTCTGGAGGCTTGTGACATGGATCATTGTTCCGCCCTCGGGATTCGGTCTTACCACTCTGATCACGTTGTTCTTTTACTGGTCCATCGGACGCAGTCTTGAGAGTGCCTGGGGCGACTGGATGTACAATGTTTACATTTTCAGCGGCATGTTTTTTACTGTCCTGGGAAGCTTCGTTATCATGCTTTATTATTATCTGTTCCCCATAAAGGACGATCTCGGCAACGCACTTCCGATGTTCCTGGTGATGGCGACCGCTCAGTTTGCGTTTACGACTTATTACGTAAATATGTCCATATTTCTGGCCTTTGCGGCTACGTTCCCCAATGCCACGGTGCTTCTTATGTTTATCATACCCATCAGGGTCAAGTGGCTCGGTATTATTTACGGAGCCTTCCTTGTTTATGAGTTCGTGTCGGCGGTTTTAAAAGGCGGAGTCATTACGGCGGTGGTGATCCTTGTGTCGCTTCTTAACTTCCTGATTTTCTTCTTCTTTAAGCTGAAAAGGTCGGGACGTTCACCCCGTGCCCGCATGAGGCAGGCAGTCCGTCGCCATGAATACAATGCAAGCATCAAAAATGCGGAACCGAAGATCGCAAGACACAAGTGTGCCATCTGCGGGCGTACGGATGAAGAATATCCGGATCTTGAATTCAGGTATTGCTCGAAGTGCAAGGGAAATTTCGAGTACTGCTCGGAGCATCTGTTTACACATAAGCATATTGAGTAAGTTATTGTTGAGTCATAGATTAGTGCCGAAGGTAGATTTTTATTGTTGAGTCATAGATTAGTGCCGCTGCGGTCGAGTTTCGACGCTCACCCGGCTCCACTCCGCTCAACTAACTGCTAACTACGACTAGGCACCCTGACGTGTTCGTGTGGAAGCGAAACTCTCACGTCGTGTGCCAAGTCTCCGTAAGCAGTGGATTTTCGCTGCGGTTCCCGCCGGAGGGTTCGCTTTGCGAAACATCGGCCCGCAGCGGCCATAAAAGCTATGAAACAATTAATGGGATTTGCCCGCTATGCTATGGAGCAATACTTTTTAAAAATTATATAGAGGACACATTTATTTAGAAGTTACAGAGGAAAAACAGCGCTTTCTTTTGGAAACATTGATGCTATAAAATAATCTTTTTTAGAAGTGTAAATTGGGGGACGCCTCGGTTCGGGATTTACAGAGCGAACACTGAGGCGGGAACCGCAGTGAAAACGGTTGCCTACGGGAACCGAGCGTTCCAAAGAAGAGCCTCGCTTACGGCGAATCCTTGGAACGCCGGTGGATGTTGGCAAGCGGTTGAGCGGAGTGGAGCCTCGTGAGCGATGAAACTCGACCGGGGCGGCCCCATCACATACCTACAACAGCAAAATAACAATTGAATGATCATTAACAAATCAAATATATAACAGCAACAAGGAGAACATACATGTCAGACAATTTTAACGGGTTACTGAGTGACGAAGAAATCGAGTTTCTTAAACTCTACGAAGACGATATGGACGCGATACCCGCTTTGCCTGTCGAAGAGCGAAAGAAATACATTGCCGCCGCAAAGAAAGGCGATGAGGACGCAAGGGGGATCTTAATCCAGAATTTTATGTGCAGTGTTGTGGATGTGGCCCGCATGTACGCGGGACAGGGCGTTCTTCTACAGGATCTTATCGGTGAGGGAAACCTTTTCCTTGTACAGTTTTTTAAAGATATTCCATCGGAAGCCGATGAAAATAATTTAGAGACCGTCGTTACCGAGGGTCTTGTCAAAGTTTACGACGAACTCATCAAGGCAGCTTCCGACGAAGAAAAGGAACAGGAAAAGATCATAAAGAAAACCGAGAAGGTGGCAGCGGCCGCAAAAGCGCTTTCCGCCGAGCTCGGACGCAAGGTCACCGCAGATGAACTTGCAGAAAAAACAAAAATTTCAAAAAAACAAATAATAGATGCACTCAAAAATACGGCTAATAAGATAGAAGGCCTTGAATCAGATTTTTAGTGCGGAAGGAAGTTACATGAAAGAATTCAAGGGCTGCAAAAATTACACACTGATATCAAAGGAAGAACTTAAGGATATAAGCGCGGTGGCCTATATTTTAAAGCACGACAGGACCGGCGCCAGAGTCGTCCTTTTATCCTGCGATGACGAGAACAAAGCATTCATGGTCGGCTTTAAAACCCCCCAATATGAGTCGACCGGCGTACCGCACATACTGGAGCATTCAGTGCTTTGCGGATCGAACAAGTTTCCCGTCAAGGATGCAATGACCGAGGTTGCCAAAGGCTCGCTCAACACCTTTTTAAACGCTTATACCTATCCCGACAGAACGATCTATCCCGTTGCAAGCTGCAATGACAAGGATTTTAAGAACCTTATGGACGTTTATCTCGATGCGGTTTTCTTCCCGAGAGTCTACAAAGACAAGCGTGTATTTATGCAGGAAGGCTGGCACTACGAGCTTGAAGACGTAAATTCGCCTCTTACCTATAACGGCGTGGTTTACAACGAGATGAAGGGCGTATATTCATCCCCCGACTCGGCTCTTTCTTCCTATACGCTGTTTTCACTTTTCCCCGACACCCAGTACGGGGTTGAGTCAGGCGGCGACCCGGATCATATTCCGGAGCTTTCCTACGAAAGGTTTATTGATTTTCATAAGACACTTTATCATCCCTCAAATTCAAGGATATATCTCTATGGAGACATGGATTTTGAGGAGAGGCTTGAATTCATCGACAGGGAATATCTGAGCAAATTTGATGCGAAGCCCGTAAATCCCGAGATCAAGCTTCAAAAGCCCTTTGATAAGCCGGTAAGAATCGAAAAGACCTATGCTTCCTCCGATGACGAAGAAAGCGGAACCTATCTTACCTATAATTTCGTGGTTTCCGACTATACGGACGTACTTACCACCGAAGCCGCAGATGTGATCAACTATGCACTTTGCAACGTGCCCGGAGCTATCCTTAAAAAGAGACTCATCGATGAAGGCATAGGTAAGGACGTATACTCCGAATTCGAGACCGACACCTGCCAGAAGTTTTTCTCCATCGTCGCACAGGATGCAACTCCCGAGGACGAAGAACGCTTCGTTAAGATCGTCGACGAGACCCTTATGGAAGTGTGTGAGAAGGGCTTTGACAGAAAAACTTTGGAAGCCGCCATTGCTTCATCCGAATTCTCTTACAAAGAAGGCGATTTCGGATTTTTACCAAAGGGCATATATTACGGCATAAATATCCTTGAATACTGGACCTATTCGGATGAAAACATCTTTGCAAACATCCGTAAAAATGCCGTTTACGAAGCTTTGAGAAAGGGCATCGACGAGGGACTTTTCGAAAGAATCTTAAGAGAAAGATTCCTTGAAAACAGCCATAAGACAGTGGTTGTAATGAAGCCGGACCCCAAGCTTTCGGAGATAAAGGAAAAAGAACTTTCCGACAAGCTTGAAAAGATCAAAGCAGGGTTTTCAAAGACCGAGCTTGAAGCAATTGTCAGAGAAACAAAGGAACTTAAGGAATATCAGGAGACTCCCGATTCCAAGGAGGCTCTGGACACTATTCCCACCCTTAAACTTTCGGACATCGGAAAAGAAGCACGATTCATCGATTACAGCGTATCGGAAGTTCACGGTGTCAGGGAAGTAAAGATTCCCGTCAAATCAAACGGAATCGCCTATATCGGCCTTTCCTTTGACGCAAACGACCTGCCTAAGGAACTGGTTCCCGCATTCTCGGTATTAAAGAGCGTACTTGCCTTCGTTGATACGAAAAACTATACATACGGCGATCTTATCAACGAAATTAACATAAAGACCGGCGGATTTGCCGTAAATTCCAGCGTCTTCATCGATCCTGCGGACGCGGATAAATACGGTATCTCTCTTGAACTTCAGATAAAGACGTTATACAAGAGGATCCCCGATGCAATGGAAATTGTGAAAGAGGTGCTTTTTACCTCTGTATTAAAGGACGCAAAGCGCATAAAGGAAATCCTTGAGGAATCAAGACTCAGGACCCAGAGCTTTATGATGCAGAGCGGACATGCTGTTGCTTTGGCCCGTGCCATGTCCTATATTTCGGACGGAGGCAAGGTTAAAGAATATATGTCGGGAATGGACTGGTTCCGCTACGTGGAGAAGGTCCTGGCCGATTATGAAAATGAATTCCCCATTCTTGCTTCAAACATGGAAAAGGCCCTGAAATTCGTGCTTGCAAAGGACCGTCTCGAGGTTTCCGTGGGAGCGGAAGAAGAGGGAATGGCTGCTTTCGAAGCTGCACTCGGCGGATTTGTCGGTGAACTTCCCGAAAAGAGCGTACGGGGAGAAAAGCTTGTCATTAAAGCCGATGACAAAGAAGAGGCATTTTCCTACCCTTCCCAGGTTCAGTACGTGGGAATGTTCGGGGATTTCAAGAAAGCAGGTCTTCCTTACACAGGGGCACTTCTGGCGCTCAAGTCCATCTTAAGCAACGAATACCTGTGGACCGAGGTACGCTTAAAGGGCGGTGCCTACGGTGTTATGTGCGGTTTCTCAAGAAACGGATCGGCATATTTCCTTTCCTACAGAGACCCCAATCTTTTGAAAACCGTTGATGTATACAAGAGAGCGGCGGAATATATAAAGAACCTTCCGGAAGACAAGGAATTTACAGACAGATACATAATCACATCCATAGGCGACCTTGATGTTCCGCTTACGCCTTCGCTTCGTGCGACCATGGCATACGGGGAGTATAAAGGTCAGGTAACCAAGGAAACACTGCAAAAGATAAGAGACGAGCTTTTGGCGGCGACTCCCGCAACCATAAAGAAGCTTTCCGTTTATCTTGATGCGGTTTCCGAAAATCCCGTATACTGCACCGTTGGGGGAGCAACTAAACTTGAAACGGAGGGCGGTATATTCAAAACCATCGTGCCGCTCATTAAAGGATAGCGGCCGGCAAAGGAGGCTATTCATGAAAAAGAAATCGTTTATCTGTGCTATAGTTGCATTAACTCTTACACTCGCAGCATGCGGAAGCAGCGAAGATTCTCGTAACAAAGCGGAATACAGAAGAGGATCCGCATCCTCTGTATCGGCTGNNTGCCGTATCCTACAGTCCCGCCATGGAGAATGGGGTTAAAGGTTTTGCCGATGAAGCGGCTGCAATGGCCGATACCGGGTTTTATGAAGCAGATACCATGCTTTCTGCGACAAACGAGAAAGCATCGTCTTCGGGCGGCCTTTACACAACCGACAATACTCAGTCGGAAATACTTGACGATTCCGCCAGAAAACGAATCGTAAACTATAATTTATACGTCGAAACGGAGGATTTTGACAACCTTCTTACGGCACTTCAGCAAAGAGTCAATTCCTACGGCGGTTATTTTGAAAATATCGATACCAACAACGGAAGCTACTATTACGACAAAAACTACGGAATTCAGAGATCCTCAAGCATCACCATCCGGATCCCTGCCCAAAAAGCGGAAGAATTCGTTAATTTTGTGGGAGAAAACGCCAACATCACCAGCAAGAGCCTTTCTTCCCAGGATATAACCCTTAACTATGTAGATACCGAGAGTAAGAGAAACACCTACAAGATCGAACTTGAAAGACTTCTTGCCCTTCTTGAAAAAGCAGAGACCATAGAGGACATCATCACTCTCGAAGACCGTATCGCCATGGTAAGATACAAGCTTGAATCCATGGAATCCCAGCTTCGCACCTACGATAATCTTGTGGATTACACTCAGGTTTATCTTTACATCAGCGAAGTTAAGCAGTACACTGAGCCGAAGCCCGAAACCTTCGGAGAGAAGATTTCCAAAGCCTTTAAAGACGGCTGGAGAGATTTTAAGGAAGGCTGCGAGGATTTCGCCATCAACTTCGTAAACAACATTCCGGGAATCATAATCTTTGTGATCTTCGCTGCAGTGGGTGTTACGGTGATCGTTATCGTGGTTAAGAAGTTAAGACGTAAACTTTCAAAGTCCGAAGCCAAGGCTTTGGTAGCGGAAAACAGTCAGGATAAAAAGGAAAACAACACAAATAATGGACAATAAATTCAAATCAGGCTTCGTTTCGATAGTGGGACGCCCCAACGTGGGAAAGTCCACATTGATGAACAAAATCGTCGGACAGAAGATAGCCATTACATCAAATAAGCCCCAGACTACCAGAAACAAGATAACGGCGGTCTATACCTCAGAGGAGGGGCAGATCGTGTTTCTTGATACCCCGGGACTCCACAGGGCAAAGAACAAGCTGGGGGGCTATATGATGAACGCGGCCGATTCGGCTCTTAAGGATGCGGATGTGCTTCTTTATATGCTGGAGGCCAATGCAAAGTTCGGCGACAGGGACGAAGAGGTTTTGAATAAGCTTTCATCACTCAAGATGCCCAAGATCTTAGTCATTAACAAGATCGATGCGGTAACGGGTGAGGAACTTTTAAAGATAACAAGAGAACTTTCCGAAAAATGCAATTTTGAAGAAACGGTACCGGTAAGTGCCATAGAGGGTACGAACGTGGAAGAACTCATCAAGGTTATCATGCAGTATCTTCCTTACGGAGAACCCTTCTTTGACGAAGAAACCGTTACCGACCAGCCCGTACGGCAGATAGCTGCCGAAATGATACGGGAAAAGGCGCTGCACGCCCTTAACGAAGAAATACCTCACGGAATAGCCGTAGTTATAGAAAAAATGGACTTTAACAAGAAAGTGGTGGATGTGGAAGCAACCATCGTCTGCGAGAGAGAATCCCACAAGGGGATCATCATCGGCAAAGGGGGCTCCATGCTTAAAAAGATCGGCACCAACGCCCGCTTTGAGATCGAGAAGATGCTTGAGCGTCAGATTAACTTAAAGCTCTTTGTTAAGGTCAAGGACAGATGGAGAGACTCCGAATTCCTTCTTAAGAATTTCGGCTACAACCCGGGGGAATTCAAAAACTGAGGTAAGGCATGCAGGACTTCCTTAAAGTCACGGGACTCGTGATAGGGGTGTATCCCCAGGGAGAATATGACAGAAGACTTGTGATCCTGACAAAGGAACAGGGCAAATTAACGGCTTTCGCTAAAGGCGCCAGACGCCAGGGAAGCCGTTTTTGTGCTGCAACGGATATGTTTGCCTTCGGAACCTTCGATCTGTACGTGGGAAGAACCGCCTATAATGTGCAGGATGTTAAGATTACCAATTACTTTGAAAACTTAAGGACGGATATAGAAGGCGCTTATTATGCCATGTATTTTGCGGAGCTTGCGGACTTCTACGGAGTGGAGGGTGCCGATGACGCCCTTCTTTTGCTTCTTCTGTATCGGGCTTTGCAGGGAATAAAGAGCGAAAAACTGGATAACTCTTTCGTACGGACGGTTTATGAGTTGAAACTGTTCTTTGTGGAGGGAGAATTCATTCCCATCGAATCTTTCGGGAATTTCTGCGAAGCCACCAACAAGGCCATCGAATACATAGGAGAGAGCAGCATCGAAAAACTTTACAGTTTCTCCGTTTCCGATGAGATAAAGGAAGACCTTCGCATGATTGCGGAGGTTGAAAGAAAGCGACTCGTGGACAGAAAAATGAAAAGCCTTGAAATTCTTGAGTCGATGCTTTGATTTTATTGTTGAAAACAAAAAAAATAATATATATAATTGACTTTGTTTAACATCACACGCGAAAGAAGGAAACAAGTATGGAAAAAAGCATGGAAAAAATTGTTGCCCTGGCTAAGGCCCGCGGCTTTGTATATCCGGGTTCCGAGATTTACGGCGGACTCGCGAACACCTGGGATTACGGAAATCTCGGAGTAGAACTTAAAAATAACGTTAAAAAAGCATGGTGGCAGAAATTCGTGCAGGAAAATCCCTACAATGTAGGTGTTGACTGCGCCATCCTTATGAACCCTCAGACATGGGTTGCTTCCGGACATCTTGCGGGCTTTTCCGATCCTCTTATGGACTGTAAGGAGTGCCACGAGAGATTCCGCGCAGATAAGGTTATCGAGGATTTCGCCGCTGAAAACGGAATCACCCTTGAAAAGCCCATCGATGCATTCTCACAGCAGGAGATGATGGA
>DBVS01000026.1:193-13541 GCA_002308235.1 Lachnospiraceae bacterium UBA1258 | reverse complement strand
TCCTTCATACGAGGATCGCGGGTCAAGAATCCTGCTTTCTTAAGAACGGGTCTGTAGTCAGCATCAACGGTAAGAAGCGCGCGAGCGATACCGTGACGAACAGCGCCTGCCTGACCGGTAAATCCGCCGCCCTTAACGGTAACAAGTACGTCGAACTTGTCAACGTTCTCGGTTGCTACAAGGGGCTGACGAACGATAACCTTAAGGGTCTCAAGACCGAAGTACTCATCGATGCCTCTCTTGTTGATGGTAATGTTACCCTTGCCGGGTACAAGATAAACACGGGCTACAGAAGATTTTCTTCTGCCGGTGCCGTAGTATTTAACTGCCTTTGAAGCCTTAGCTGCTTTAGCCATTTTTATTCTCCTTTCGGTTCCTCTTAGAATGTCAATACTTCAGGTTTCTGAGCTGCGTGATTGTGCTCGGGACCTGCATATACAAAAAGCTTCTTGAACATCTCTCTTCCAAGAGGTCCTTTGGGAAGCATTCCCTTAACTGCTTTTTCGATCACTTCTACGGGCTTGGTTTCGAGCATCTCGGAAAGAGGCATCTCGCGAACGCCGCCGATGTAATCGGAGTGACGGAAGTAGATCTTCTTCTCCATCTTCTTACCGGTAACGGTAACCTTCTCAGCGTTAACAACGATCACATAATCGCCGGTGTCAACATGAGGGGTGAAAATTGCTTTATTCTTGCCTCTCAAAACCTTAGCGATCTCGCTTGCAAGGCGGCCGAGAGTCTTATCTGTAGCATCAACTACGTACCATTTTCTTTCAACGGTAGCAGGGTTTGCCATAAATGTTTTCATCTTGTTTCCTCCGTAAATGATTAAGAAAAAATATGTAAAAAGCAATCGGCGCCGTACCGGGGCTTTGGCTAAGCGTTTCTCGCTTTTATGCACAAAAAGTCGCGAACCAAAAGTTTCGCATGCTTTGATAGTATACATTCAGGAAATACCGAATGTCAAGCGATTTTTCAAGTTTTCCGTACAAAATGTTGCTTTCTTCGAACAGGACATATAAAATTAGACTGTACGACTAAAGAAAAGAGGATCGATCCCATGTCAAATACATCGGTTTCAAAAAGAAACGCAAATATGGAACTCCTTCGGATCCTGTCCATGATTATGGTCACGTTTCTTCATGCTCTCGGAAAAAGCAACCTTTTAGGCAACCTGGCGGAGGGCTTTTCGGCAAACACGTGGCTTGCCTGGATCCTTGAAGCCCTTTCTCTTTCGGCCGTTAACATTTTTATGCTGATCTCCGGTTATTTCCTGATTAATTCCGAATTCAGGCTTTCGCGCCTCATTGAAATAGTGGCGCAGGTGCTGTTCTATACAGTCGGTTCCTTTATCATATATTCAGCCTTCTTTAATGTGGAAGCGGAAGAAAAAACCGTTTATTCCTTCCTTAACTATCTGCTTCCCGTTCACATGGAGGTTTACTGGTTCATAACCGCTTATGTGGTCATTTACATGTTCCTTCCCATTCTTTCAAAGGGAATCAAGGCCGTCACCCAAAAGCAGTTCGGAACCGCCATCGTTCTTCTTTTAATTTATGAATGCATTTTCAAAACGCTGCTGCCCGTAAGACTTGCCAAGGACACAAAGGGCTATGAATTCCTGTGGTACCTGATCATGTTTATGATCGGCGCCTACTTCAGGCTCTACGGATTTAAGCATCTGAAGACTTCAGGCAAAGGTCTGCTGCTTTATTTTGCCGGCAGTTTCCTGATTGTTTTGGAAACCGCGGCACTCCAATATGTAAATGTCCATTTCGGCAGGCTCAAAGAAATAACTCCCGTTCCCACCGAATATAACCATATTTTTGTACTTCTTGCGGCGATTGGCATGTTTGCGGCCTTCGTCAACGGAAAGCCCATGAAACAGGGCCTCGGAAAGATCGTCTGTGCTCTCTCTCCCATGGCTCTCGGAGTATATCTTCTGCAGGAAAGCATTACCCTTCGCTACAGATGGCAAAAGTGGTTTCATCTGCCCGAAGCCGCAACAGAACCCGTTTATATCTTCTTACTTAAAGTCTTCGGCGCAGTGCTTGCGATGTACATATTCGGTACGGCTGTCGATTTCGTAAGGATACAGCTTTTCTCCCTTGTACGCAGGGTTTTGGGGAAAAAGAAAGCAGATTGACCTGCGTGGTCAATCTATTATTTCCAGCCTTTGCGGCTCCACATGACATCTTAGAAAAAGAATGTCTACGCCTGCTTTCTTCGCTTCATCCATGGCCTTTGCGAAGGCAGGGTCCGTTTCTTTGTTGGGCTTGACTTCCGAAACCCCGTCCATCTGTATAACGAAAGCAAGCGCGGCCTTAAAGCCGCTTTCTTTTGCTTTGATCAGCTCTCTTATGTGCTTGGCACCCCGCTCCGTAGGCGCATCGGGGAAATATCCCATGCCCTCCCGCTCAAGGGTGCAGCCCTTCACTTCCATCAAAAACTTATCTTCCCCGCGTTCCATGTAAAAATCGATCCTTGAATTGCCATAGGTGTATTCGGGAATAATTTTGTCATAGTCTTTCTCTGACAGCCACTCTTTCACAACCTTGTTAGGTGCCTGACTGTCTATGTTAAAAAGCACTCCGGTGTACTTTCTCACCGCCACCAGGTCGTACTTTGTCTTCCGCCCGGGTGAATCGGGGGCCGTAAGCCACACTTCGCATCCCGGGATAAGCAATTCCCTGCAGCGACCCGTGTTCTTCACATGGACCGTTTCCCGATGTCCCTCTATATCAACTTCAGCTATAAACCGATTGGGGCGGTTCAGAAACGTTGCCCGGGTTATATTGTCATAAAGCATCGGCATGTTACCCCCGTTATTTCTTTCCTGTCTAATCAAAAAGCAGCCGGTGTGGGCTGCTCATTCCGGAATTATAAACTCAGCCGGTGTGGGCTGCTTATTCCAAAAATTTAAAATCCGCCAGCATCAGTCCCTGTGGTGGCATGGTGGGGCCGGCTTTTGTTCTGTCGCAGGCCTCAAGGATCTCCTTCACTTCCTCCGGAGTCCGGACCTTTAAGCCCACCCAGAGAAGGGTTCCCACAATGATGCGGACCATATTATAAAGGAATCCGTTGCCCTTGACCGAAACAGTCAATTCATCGGAATCCCGCGTAATTTCAACGTTTTTAACATTCCTTACCGTGGTAACCGCACTTGTATCCGCTGAGCAGAAGCTCTTAAAATCATGCTCACCGATAAGATAAGCCGCAGCCGTCCGCATGGCTTCAATATCAAGGGGCCTCGATTCGTGTACTGCATAGAGGCGTTTGGTGGGAGGCATGAATTCCCCCGTATAAATATGATACCGGTAAGTCTTTTCCGTGGCAACATGCCTCGGATGGAAGTCGGAAGGCACTTCTCTTGACCATACTATTCTGATATCATCGGGAAGTTTTGTATTTAAGGCATAAGAAAATCTGTCTCCCGGGATCGTTGAATCCGTATCGAATACAGCCATGTTGCAAAGGGCATGTACTCCCGCATCGGTGCGGCTGGCTCCGATAACTTCAACTTCTTCACCCGTAAGGGCAGCGATCGCTTTATTCAGTTCTCCTTCGACGGTTCTGTGCTCCTTTTGAAACTGCCAGCCACAATACCCCGTTCCGTCATAGGAAACACACAAAAGTATCCTTACCAAATCGGTCAATCCTCTTAAAAGAATCTTCTTACCAGGATCATTCCCGCAAGATATGCGAAGATGATCAGATATGCCAACGCGTCTCTTTTCTTGTATTTTAAAGGCTTCATCTTGGTCCTGCCCTTACCCCCTCTGTAGCACCTTGCCTCCATTGCGGTGGCAAGATCGTTCGCTCTTCTGAAGGCCGATACGAACAGAGGTATCAATAAGGGAACCAAGCTTTTGACTCTCTTAGTCAATTTCTTGCTTTCAAAGTCGGCGCCTCTCGCCATCTGTGCTTTCATAATCTTATCCGTCTCCTCCATGAGGATCGGGATAAATCTGAGGGCTATGGACATCATCATGGCGATCTCATGAACAGGAACCCTGAAGATCTTCAAAAATCCCAGCCCCTTTTCGAGGCCGTCCGTCAGATTATTGGGTGTAGTGGTCAACGTCATTATGGAAGATCCCATGATCAGAAACAGGATCCTTATCGCCATAAAGGAGGCCACATATATGCCTTCCTTTGTGATGGACAGTTTCCAGAAAGAAACCACCACCTCTCCCCTGGTCATAAACAGGTTTATGAGTACGGAGAAGATCAGCAGGAAGATTATTGCCTTAAGTCCCCGCATGATAAAGGAAAGGGGCACCTTCGAAACGATGATCGCAGTTGCCAGAAAGCAAAGCGCCAGAGCATACCCTATGAAATTGTCTGTTATAAAGAGTGAAACCAGAAATACCAGGGTTCCGAACAGCTTCACTCTCGGGTCAAGTCTGTGTATCACGGACTCCGCCGGATAGTACTGACCCAGTGTTATGTCACGAAGCATCTATGGTACCTTCCTTAGGCTATGCCCGCATAATTTTCATTATTGCATCAACGGCGTCGTTAACCGTTATAATGTCCGTCGGAACGTCAAATCCGGCGGCTCGTAATTTGTACATGGCACTCGTGATCTCCGGAACGCCGAGTCCCATTTCTTTGAGCTTATCGTAATGTCTGAACACGTTTACGGGCGTATCGTCATAAACGATCTTGGCATGGTTCATAACGATTATTCTGTCCGCGTACAAAGCAACGTCTTCCATGCTGTGGGAAACAAGCACAATGGTACAGCCTGTTTCTTCTTTGACCTGTTTAAGGCTTAAAAGCAGGTCATCACGGCCCTTGGGATCAAGTCCCGCGGTAGGTTCGTCCAAAACCAGGACCTTGGGCTCCATGGCAAGCACCCCCGCAATGGCAACTCTTCGCTTTTGTCCCCCCGAAAGATCGAAGGGCGACTGGTAAAAGAAGTCATCCTCGATCCCTACGAGTTTAAGCGCCTTATAGGCCCTAAGCTCGGTTTCTTTTTTCGAAAGACCCAAGTTCTTCGGCCCAAAGCAAACATCGCTGAAAACATCGGTTTCAAAGAGCTGATGCTCGGGATACTGGAAAACAAGGCCCACGTTACTCCTTAGAACCTTCAGGTCGAAATCTCCGTCGAAAACATCCCGACCGTCGTAATACACGCTGCCGCTCGTAGGCTTTAAAATGCCGTTTAAATGCTGCACCAGAGTCGATTTTCCGGAACCCGTGTGTCCGATAAGGCCGATGAACTCGCCGTCCTCGATCTTAAAGGAAACATCGTCCACGGCAACGGACTCCATGGGAGTGCCTTCATTATATCGATATGTCAGATGATTAACTATGATAGACATTCTTTAACGCCTCAACCAATTCTGCTTCCGTCAAAATTCCGTCCGGAATGTTTAATCCACGTTTCTTAAGCTCGTGAGCACAGCTCGTGACCTGCGGAACATCCAGCCTTAAAGCCTTAAGTTCTTCCACACGGGAAAAAATCTCTCTCGGTGTGCCTTCCATGGCAATATGGCCCTTGTCCATGACAAAGACCCTGTCCGCGCCGACGATCTCGTTCATGTAATGCGTAATAAGTATTATGGTTATCTTTTCGACCATATTTAAGGCCGTTACGGCCCTTATAACCTCTTTACGGCCTATGGGATCAAGCATGGCTGTAGGCTCGTCGAGAACTATGCATTTGGGGTGCATGGCAAGGACGCCCGCAATCGATACTCTCTGCTTTTGGCCGCCGGAAAGACGGTTAGGGGATTTCTTCCGAAATTCATACATCCCCACGGCCTTTAAGCTTTCTGCCACGCGTTCCAGGATCTCATCGGTGGGAACGCCCATGTTCTCCGGTCCGAAGCCCACATCCTCTTCGACAACCTGACCTATTATCTGGTTATCGGGGTTCTGAAAGACCATTCCTGCGGTCTTGCGGATGTCCCAGAGGTTCTTGTCATCGTTAGTATCCATTCCATCGACGAAAACGGTGCCTTCCGTGGGAAAAAGTATCGCATTGATATGTTTTGCCAATGTTGACTTTCCTGAGCCGTTATGACCCAAAATGGCGATAAATTCGCCGGGCTTGACGGAAAGGCTCACGTTGTCCACTGCTGTGGTGATGCCTTCCACGTTTCCGTCCTCGTCACGGCGTATATAATCGAATGTTAAATTCTTTGTTTTTACTATTTCCATCTGCAATTAACCCGAAGATATGCTACAATAGAATAAATTTCAACGTATTATAACAGATTTTACCGCCCTTTACCACATTATGAAAGAATTCATTGTAAACCTGTTTAAAAACATAAAAGACTTTTGGAAAGCATACAAAAAGAAACTCCTGATCCCCATCCTGGAGCTTCTGGGGCTGATAATTGTATGTGTTGTTCTCGTACGCCTTATAGGAGGTCACGAGACGCTCGCAGATTATGCTTCAAAACACCCGGATATCGCGTATTCTTCTGATACTGCCAATACATCAGATGCAAAATAAAAACTCTTCGACGGACTATTTATAATAGATAATAAAAAAGACGCCGTATTCGGCGTCTTTTTATTAAGCAAATATCTTATACAAGCTCAAGAACAACTTCCATAGCTGCATCGCCCTTACGCTGACCGATCTTAACGATACGGGTATATCCGCCGTTACGGTTTACGTACTTGGGAGCGATTTCATCGAAAAGCTTGTTGGTCTCGTTAACGTAGAGAACCTTGAGCATCTGACGACGTGCGTGAAGCTTGGTAGGAAGGTCTTTCTTGATTTCCTTCTCAACTTCTTCGTAAACGGTAACTTTCTTGCCGTCCTTAACTTCCTTGACGCGCTTGCCGTCCTTGTCTTTCTTTGCAACCTTTGCGGTTACCTTAACATTCTCGAAATTGTCCTTTTCTTTAACTGCAAGAGCAATAAGTCCTTCAACGATCTTCTGAACTTCCTTTGCCTTAGCTTCGGTGGTAACGATCTTGCCGTTCTGAACAAGAGCGGTTACCTGGCCTCTTAAAAGGGCCTTTCTCTGAGATGATGTTCTGCTTAATTTTCTGTACTTAGCCATTTCTAAATCCTTTCGTAATGGGTCCCTGCCGTCGCTCATCGGACTTACACGGCATTGACATACTGTCCATTATGAGTACATTCGCGCGCGCTTCGGTCTTACCGCGGATGCAGTCACATATTAAATGTTATCGTCACCCGAATTTAACTGTAATCCGAGTTCTTTGAGTTTTAAAAGTACCTCTTCGAGGGACTTGCGTCCGAGGTTTCTTACTTTCATCATGTCGTCGGAAGTCTTGTTAACAAGTTCGCCAACGGTGTTGATGCCGGCTCTCTTTAAGCAGTTGTAAGAACGAACGGAAAGTTCGAGCTCATCAATGCTCATATCGTCAACAGGCTTGCCCTGAACACTGTCTTCCTTGCTGGTAATAACGTCGGTCTTCTGTCCTGCTTCGGAAAGATTGATGAAGAGGCTCAGATGCTCGCTCAAAATCTTGGCTGCAAGGCTGACTGATTCTTCGGGAGTAAGAGTTCCGTTTGTAAATACGTCAAGTGTGAGCTTGTCGTAGTCGGTAACCTGTCCTACACGGGTATTCGCAACGGTCATGTTTACACGCTCAACGGGAGTGTAAATTGAATCGATGGGAATAACACCGATGGGAAGATCGTCGTTCTTGTTCTTATCGGCGCTTACATATCCGCGACCCTTGGTGATCGTAAGTTCCATATAGAACTTAGCGTTCTTTCCGCCCGAAAGAGTTGCAATAACAAGATCGGGGTTAAGAATCTCGATATCGGAGTCAGCCTGAATAGCTGATGCTCTGATAACGCCTTCACCGGTGAAATCGATATATGCGGTCTTGGGCTCGTAAGATTCGCTGGAATTCTTGATAGCAAGCTTCTTTACATTAAGAATGATCTCGGTAACGTCTTCCTTTACTCCGGGGATGGAGGAAAACTCATGAAGAACGCCCTCAATCTTGATCTGGCTTACTGCAGCTCCGGGTAAAGAAGAAAGCATGATTCTTCTTAAAGAGTTGCCAAGGGTAATGCCGTAACCTCTTTCAAGAGGCTCTGCAACGAATCTGCCGTATTTACCATCTTCAGATACTTCAGCAACTTCGATATTGGGTCTTTCAAATTCAAACACAGTAAATACCCTCCTTTTGTGGTAGTTGAAATTACATTATTTAGAGTAGAGCTCGACAATAAGCATTTCGTTTACGGGTACATCGATCATTTCTCTGGTGGGAAGGTTTTTAACCGTTCCTTTAAAGTTATCGGTGTCCACGTCAATCCACTCAGGAACAAGTCTTCCGCCGGTTACCTCTAAGATGTTCTTATATCTTGAAAGTTCCTTTGCCTTGTCGCTTAAAGAGATTACATCGCCTGCTTTTATCTGGTAAGAAGGAATGTTGATGCACTTTCCGTTAACAAGAACGTGCTTGTGACCAACAACCTGTCTTGATTCCTTACGGGTACGAGCAAAGCCCATACGGAAGATTACGTTATCAAGTCTGGACTCGAGCATGATCATAAGGTTTTCACCGGTCATACCCTTCATGCGGTCAGCCTTCTCATAGTAGTTACGGAAAGGCTTCTCAAGCATGCCGTAGATAAATTTTGCTTTCTGCTTCTCACGAAGCTGAAGAGCGTACTCACTCATCTTCTTTCCTGCGCGAGCAAGTGTACGATTGGACTTCTTGTCATATCCCAAATAGGTGGGATCAAGGTCTAATGATCTGCATCTCTTTAATACAGGTGTTCTGTTGATTGCCATTTTAATTTAATCCTTTCTGGTGTTGTTTACAGTGATCTCACAAAGAAACCACCTTCATCCAAGCAATTTTTCCCATCAATAGATGAATAATCTCAAAAATATAACTAGACTCTGCGGCGCTTGGGAGGACGGCATCCGTTATGAGGAACGGGTGTTACGTCACGAATGGAAACTACCTCAAGACCTGCAGCATTAAGAGCGCGGATTGCGGCCTCACGACCTGAACCGGGTCCCTTAACAAATACGTCAACGTACTTAAGACCGTGAACAACGGCAGCCTTTGTAGCCGTTTCAGCAGCCATCTGTGCAGCATAGGGAGTAGATTTCTTTGAACCTCTAAAACCAAGACCACCGGCACTTGCCCAGCTTAATGCGTTACCTTCAGCATCGGTCAATGTTACGATGGTGTTATTGAAGGAAGCCTGGATATGTGCCTGTCCGCGTTCAACGTTTTTCTTTACGCGCTTTTTTGTTACTTTTTTTGCAACTTTAGCCATTTTAAACTAACCTACTTTCTTTGATTACAAATGTTGATCTGTTATGTCGGTTCTATGCACACCGACCGGGTGAATTACTTCTTCTTGTTAGCAACCGTACGCTTGGGACCTTTGCGGGTACGAGCGTTGGTCTTGGTCTTCTGTCCGCGAACGGGAAGACCCTTACGGTGACGGATACCTCTGTAGCATCCGATTTCCTGAAGACCCTTAATGTTAAGAGCAACTTCTCTTCTTAAGTCACCTTCTACGACATATTCTTCAGCGATAACTTCACTGGGTCTCTTTACTTCATCATCAGTTAAATCTCTGACACGAGTATCAGGATTAACCTTTGCAGCGGCTAAGATCTTATTGGAAGAAGTTCTTCCGATACCATAAATATAGGTTAAGCCGATCTCAATACGCTTTTCTCTGGGTAAGTCAATACCAGCAATACGAGCCATTTTGTTTCCTCCTAAATATGTGCGATTTTCTCGCTAAACTTCGCGGTTTTTCCGCGTTTACTAATTGAATGGGGCATCATGCCCGACCGGGACGGCTCCCGATTTTTCCGGCAAAAGACGAGTCCACCGTAGTATCGGACTCTTGCGGTTTCAAAAGTATTCTTCGTAGGCTCACTACGTCTATACTTTAAATCCTAATAAGGATTAACCCTGTCTCTGCTTGTGCTTGGGGTTTTCACAGATGATTCTGATTTTGCCCTTGCGCTTAATAACTTTGCATTTTTCGCAAATTGGTTTTACTGAAGATCTTACTTTCATAACGTCCTCCTTTCAGTTCATCCAGTATGGCCTTTCCCAAAAAAGACCGAATATCATTGTATCACAACAGTTTCCTGATTGCAACCACTAATTTATTTGTCTCTCCAGATGATTCTGCCCTTTGTAAGATCATAGGGTGAAAGCTCAAGTGTTACCTTGTCGCCGGGAAGAATTCTGATGAAATTCTGGCGAAGCTTTCCGCTTATGTGAGCAAGTACCTGGTGACCGTTTTCAAGTTCTACCTTGAACATTGTGTTGGGAAGTTTTTCTACTACAGTTCCCTCTATTTCGATTACATCCTGTTTAGACATTTGTATCTCCTTTAATTGGTTGAATATAGTTTCTATTCTTTTTCTTAATGCGTCCCGTCTGATCTTTAAGTTCTACAACTCTTTCCGAAAAAGAAACGATCTCGTAAATCTTTCCTTTGTCATGACCCTTTAAGGACTTCGCATATTTATATTTCATATTTCGCCTTTATCTGAGTGTCAGAATTTCAGGTTCGCCTTCCGTGATGAGGATGGTGTTTTCGTAATGTGCGGAATAGCTGTGATCCTCACTGATCACTGTCCAGTCATCATCAAGCCACTCTACTTCCCATGTTCCGATATTAATCATCGGCTCGATGGCAAGTGTCATACCTGCTCTAAGCTTTGGTCCTCTAAGGAGCTGCTTAAAGTTTGGTATCTGCGGATCTTCATGCATGTTGGTTCCGATTCCGTGTCCAACAAGATCTCTTACAACTCCGTATCCGAAGCTTTCTGCATAATTACCGATTACCGCGGATATCTCAAATAAGTGATGTCCTTCGGATGCTACTTTCATTCCTTCAAAGAAGCTTTGACGTGTTCTTTCTATAAGAAGTCTTGCTTCCTCGGATATATTTCCGACACCGTGTGTACGTGCGGCATCTGACTGATATCCTTTATGGATGACTCCTATATCAAGACTTACTATATCACCGTCTTTAATCAAACGTTCCTTCTTCGGAATTCCGTGTACGACTTCTTCGTTAATCGATACACATACCGAACCAGGATATCCGTTATATCCCTTAAAGGACGGGATGCAGTTATAACTTCTTATCATTTCATCAGCGAGCTTATCTACTTCCCATCAAGACATTCCCTCATGGAGTGCGTGTCCAAGATCCTGATGAACTTTAGCCAATATAACACCGGCTTCCTTCATTAATTCTATTTCACGTTCTGATTTGATCGTAATTGCCATAACTAAACTCCTATCGCACGCGTAATATCCTTAAATACTTCATCCGGTGCCTTTGTACCGTCGATATCGACAAGACAGCCTTCCTCTTTATAAAAATCAATCAACGGCTGTGTCTTTTCATGATAAACCGTAAGTCTATTCTTTACTGTCTCCGGCTTATCATCATCGCGAAGTACGAGCTTTTCACCACAGTGATCGCATATGCCTTCTTTCTTTGGTGGCATATTAACAATATGATATGTCGCGCCGCAATTTAAGCAAGCACGACGGCCGCCCATACGGCCTACTATAACGTCATCATCAACAAGAAGGTTTATAGCAAAGTCGATTTTCATAGCTTTGTCCTCCAAAGCTTTTTTGAAATCTCTTGCCTGCGGTATCGTACGCGGGAATCCGTCAAGGATATATCCGTTTTTGCAATCGTCTTTACCTACTCTGTCTACCACAAGATCTGTTACGAGTTCGTCCGGAACAAGCTCACCCTTATCGATGAATTCCTTAGCCTTTACACCAAGAGGTGTTCCTTCCTTTATATTCGCTCTGAATATATCTCCCGTTGAGATATGCGGTATATTAAGTTTTTCCGATAATGTGATTGCCTGAGAGCCTTTTCCTGCTCCCGGTGCACCAAGCATAACTAATTTCATAAGCCTTCCTCCGTGCATTTTTAAGTAAACGTTATACAAAATGGAAAAATACAGCACAAGCTCGAATACCTACTAAAGGTGTTCGAGCCGCTGTATATATTTAAACAATAATTAGTTCTTTAAAAATCCCTTGTAGCTTCTAACTCTCATCTGGGACTCGATCTGATTTAATGTCTCGATTACAACTCCGACGATAATGATAAGTGATGTTCCACCGAATGAAACATTCGCATTAAATATACCGTTGAAAAAGATCGGAATAACAGATACGATTATAAGTCCGACTGCTCCGATGAAGATAATGTACTTCAATACATTCTCAAGGTAATCGCTTGTTGGCTTACCAGGTCTTATACCGGGTATGAATCCGCCGCCCTTCTTAAGATTATTTGCAACCTCAAGTGGGTTGAACGAAATCTGTGTATAGAAGTAGGCAAAAGCGATGATAAGAACTATGTAGAGCAATAATCCCCAAGAATACTTAGGCTGTGTAAGTTTGCACCAGTTCTGCTCTGATAATCCTCTTAAAACATCATACCAGAAACCTGTTCCTTCTGATTTACCAAAAAGTGAAGCTATAACTACAGGTGTTGTCATAAGTGACTGAGCAAAGATTACAGGGATAACTCCGGCTGTATTAACCTTTAACGGTATCGAAGATGATGCCGCTGCGGAGAATGATGCCTGACCTGCCATCTTTCTTGACTGCTGAGTAGGAATAACTCTTTCAGCATCCTGTAAAAGGATTACAAGTACTACAGTCGCTAAAATTACCAAAGCGATAACTGCGATTGCAAGAGCTGCGTTACCGATGTTCTTGCCTTCAACGAACTTTGTCTTAAGACTCATAATGTCGCTAGGAATTCTTGAGATAATGTTGATAACGAGTACTACTGAGATACCGTTTCCAACACCGTGCTCTGTAATTCTCTCGCCGATCCACATAAGTACTGCAGATNNAGAACCGGCTGTAAGACCTACGATGATAGTTGTATAAACCATCCAGTTGTTGCTTGTAAGATAACCGCTTCTTGAGAAGCCGATTGTCATTGCAACTGATTCGATGATTGCAAGACCTACAGTCACATAACGTGTGATAGCTGCAATCTTCTTTCTTCCATCTTCACCATCCTGCTGCATTTCACCAAGTGCAGGAATTGCAATTGTTAAAAGCTGCATAATAATGGATGATGTAATATATGGTGTGATGCTTAATGCGAAGACTGACATCTTCTCAAATGAACCACCCGTGATAGCGCTTAAGAAGCCAAATGACTCATTTGCAAGGCTTTTAAACCATTCCTTGAAAAGTTCGCCGTTAACTCCCGGAAGCGGGATCTGTGATCCTACACGGATAACAACAAGCATCAAAAAAGTAAATAATAACTTTTTTCTTAATTCTTTTACCTTAAAAGCGCCCTTAAGTGTCTCAAACATTAGATCACCTCGATGCTTCCACCAGC
>DBVS01000026.1:0-146 GCA_002308235.1 Lachnospiraceae bacterium UBA1258 | reverse complement strand
CTTAACACCATCTCTTGGATTCTTAACGAGTCCCTTTTCCATAAGTGATTCAACAGTAACTGTTGCTCCATTATCGAAGCACTCTAACATAGATACGTTGATACCTACGATAGTAAGTGAGTTTCTGTTCTTGAATCCTCTCTTAG
>DBVS01000054.1 GCA_002308235.1 Lachnospiraceae bacterium UBA1258 | reverse complement strand
TCAAAGGACATGTATTTGTACATTTTGTACTCAAGGAGTTTCTCCACAAGTTCCGCTCTCGGGTCTTCCTCTTCGCCCTCCTCGTTGACTTCCGCAGGAAGGAGCATACGGCACTTGATATCCACAAGAGTAGCGGCCATTACCAGAAACTCGCTCATGACGTTCATGTCTTCCCGTTCCATGGCGCGAATATACTCAAGATACTGGTTGGTTATCTCCACTATGGGGATATCGTATATATCGACTTTATTCTTTTCAATCAGGTGAAGAAGCAGATCGAGGGGACCCTCGAAGGCTTCCAGTTTAACGGATAATGACATATCTTGTGCTCCGGTGTGCTTAAGTCACCATATATTGTATATCCGTTTTTCTGTTTTTTCAACCGTAATTTATTGTTTTTCTACTTATTTTTCCCGGGAACCAGCTTAAGCACCACAATCTCACCCGGATTAAACATGCGCCAGGGTATGGTGTGGCCCCCGAGTCCCGCACTGACGATCATTTTTGTTTTATTCTTTTCAAAGGTTCCGTAAGCATATTTGGGAAACAGTTTGAATCTTGGTGATATCAGACCATGACCGAAAAGTCTTACTATCCCGCCGTGGAAATGGCCGGAAAGCACCAGCTGTGCCCCGTATTCAGAGTAAGCTTCAAAGTACTCCGGATCGTGAGCAAGAAGGACAGTGTATTTTTCGGGATCCGGTTTTCCAATAAGAGTTTCCAGTTCTTCAACCGAAAGGTTTTCTGTTTTACGCTTGTAATAAAACCTTTCCGGCAATGTAAGGCAACGGATATCAAGGCCGTTAAACTCCGCGGTCTCGTTATCGTATAACTTGATGTTCTTTCCGGAAAGAAGCTGTGCATATCGATCAAACAGATCTCCGTAGATGCGTTTGATCTTCTTTGCCCTTGATTCATGGTTTCCGTAGGAATAAAAAACAGGCATACGCTTGTTTAAATACTCAAGAAGCCTTACAGCCTCGTTGAATTCCGCGTTCTTTGAGGCCGTCATGATATCTCCCGGCAAAAGGGCGCAATCCGCTTCTATCTCATCAAGGGCCTTTATCAGGGTTTCGTTTCTTTTCCCGAAATGTCTGTTGTGAAGGTCGCTTAAAAAAAGGCAGGTGGTCTCTTTTGGAATTTCGGGAGCATAAACGGAAATTTCCCGCACAACAAAACGGTTGGAGTCATATGCAATAACTCCAACCGCAGCAATCAACAAAATTCCGATTATAACAAATAAGTAAAGCACACTATTTACCTGCTGCGGAAATTTCTGTAGGCGTCAACGACTCTTGCTTTCGCTTTGCCCAAGGGCTCTTTGAAGATTTCCGCAAACCTTATGATGTAATCAATGAGCGCGATACCGATTACCACTTCTATGAAAATGGTCATCTTCTTGGGATCGACGCTGTCGATGAAATTAAGAAGCCAAACATTTAAGAATTCCACGACTCCGATGGCGTAAAAGCCCCAGGCAACAGTACTTTCAAGGCAAAGGATACCTTTGTAATTAAAAGGCTTGTCGTTGTAATCCCACCAAAGGTTACCCATGGTCTTAATCATCATCCTGCCGGTCAGATACTCAAAGATCGTGGCAAATACGGCACCCAGGAGATACACCAGAAGGAAACTCTTCATAAAAGGTGCAAGGAAAATGGAACCCACCGTAGCACCGAATCCGTAGATCGGACAATAGGGTCCTCTGGCAAAACCGCGATTTACCACCTTTTTTTCACAGATGGACATATAAATCGACTCGACTACCCAGCCCAGCAGACTGTATATCACAAACGATGCCGCAAATTTGTAGGGCGTCATGCCCTCCAAACCCACAAGCAAAAACTCTTTTAAGTTCATAAATCTACCCTCTTCGCACAGATTGTACCAAATATTGATTTAAAAATCAACATCTTGTATGGTCAGTACTAATACAAACAAAAATCCCCGACATACATGCCGGGGATTTCGATTCATTAGTTGTACTTACGCTTTCTGGCAGCCTCAGACTTCTTCTTACGCTTAACGCTGGGCTTTTCGTAATGTTCACGCTTACGAATCTCCTGCTGGATGCCGGCCTTGGCACAGCTTCTCTTAAATCTGCGAAGTGCGCTGTCCAATGATTCGTTTTCTTTTACGATGATATTTGACATTTCTCTACCCTCCCTTCAGTCCCATCACTTACGTGACTGCGGGGTTTTTATTTTTTTAACATTGTTATTATAACAAAAAAAGCAGATTCGTCAACAAGAAAGTGTTTTTTCTTTGTTATCCTTCACTTGATACGGAAATATAATCGGTTCCGAGCTTTCCGATGAATTTGGAAAACCAGGAATCCACCGCTATCTCTCCGCAGATTCCCACGGGGATGCCTGCATCCTTGCCGGCCTTTACAATCTTTGAGATTTCACGCACAATGCCTGCTTTCTCGATTTTGGACAATTCTCCCGTATCGGAGAATCTGTCTCTTCCCGTAAGCTCCGAAGTCAAATCGTTGGTGCCGATGCTGAAAAAATCGGAAACCGCCGAAAGTTTCGGAAGATTGTTTAAAGACCTTATGGTTTCTATCATCACGCCGAGGGAAAAATCGCCGTAAACCTTCGCTGTTACCGGAATTTCCGGAGCATTCTTAACGTATCCTTCTTTTTCCAAAAGAACCGAAGCTCGAAGAATCAGGTTATTCACATTTTCTACGTCCGTATCGTCCTTCACCATGGGAAGGCACACCTTAAGTTTTCCGTAAACGGAGGCCCTGAGCAAAGCCTTCAACTGTGTAAGGAGGAGGTTTTCTTCCAAAATGGCAAGCCTGATACCCCTAAGCTTTTCGTGTTCCTCGATAAAGGCACGTAAATAGGTCGGCTTCCTGTCGCCGCCAAAATCAAAGGTTCTGATGACCACGGGCTTGCCCGCAAAAGCCTTAAGGGCACGTCTGTATTCTTCAAACTGCTCATCTTCCGTAGGCGGTTCATCGCCCATATATAAGTATTCCGTTCTGAATAGTCCGATACCGTCGTAGTCGTCAAAGCGCTTCTCTTCCGCCTCTTCGGCGCTTGAAATATTGGCATAAAGAGCGGTTTTCCCGTTTTTCAGACTTTTGACCAGTTCTTTGTATTTCTCCCTTTCGGAAGAATTCAGTTTTTCGGCCTTCTTGGAATAAGTGTATATGATGGTCTCGTCAGCATCGGAAATGACAAGTTTGTTTTTGCAGTCAACAATAACGTCCCGAGCCGTCTTTAACAGTTCAAAGGCCTGAGGTTCCACCAGAATAAAGGGAATTCCGGCAGCCCTTGCCAAAATGGAAACGTGGGCCGTATAGGAGCCTTTCTTTACTATGATTCCTTTAAGATTCTTACTTTTGTAAGCTATGAATTCCGTGGGAAATACTTCGTTTGAAAGAAGCACAAAGGGACCGTCCGGAATCAGGTTTTTGTTCTTCTCCCAGAGCCTGTCGATTATATGAAGGCATACATCCTTTACATCAGCGCCGCGTTCGGAAAGCAGGTTCTCACCCGATTCTTCAAAGCGCTTAGCATATTCTTCCCCAACATAAAAAACGGCATACTCCGCACTGACATTTTCCTCTCTGATACGCTTTTCAACGTCACCGGTGAACTGCATATCGGAAAGGATCATGCTTTGTGCCCTGAATATGTCCGCTTCTTTTTCGTTTATGATCTTGCTCGTTTCATCAATAAGGCCTGTGTATTCGGACGAAACCTCGGAAACAGCTTCCCTGAATTTGCCGATTTCGGCGTCGGGATCGGTTGCTTTTTCATTCATGCGTAAAGGAGTGCCTTCGCGATCAAGCAAAAGCACTCGCCCGATTCCTATTCCATCGCTAAATACAATGCCTTTGAAACGGTTCAAATAACACCTCTGTTACTTTATCTGCCCTGCAAGTGTATTCTCTGCTTCGGTAAGAGCCGCGGGAATTCACGCAGGCTCCTTGCCGCCTGCCTGTGCCATGTTGGGACGTCCGCCGCCGCCACCGCCTACAAGTGAAGCAATTGCCTTGATAAGGTTTCCTGCGTGAGCGCCCTTTGACTGTGCTCCGTCGGTAGCCTTTGCTACCAGGTTAACCTTTCCGTCCGCTTCCGAAGCAAGAACGATAACTCCGTCGCCAAGCTTATCGGCAAGCTGGTCTGCCAGGTCTCTCAGTCCGTTCATATCAACCCCGGGAACGCTTGTGGCAAGGAGTTTGACACCCTTAACCTCCTTAACGGCTTCCATGGGATCACCGAGAGCATCCTTTGCGGCCTTTGCCTTTAAGGACTCGATCTCGGAACTTAAGGTCTTAACCTCTGCCATCAAAGCAGAAAGCTTATCAAGAAGGTTTGAAGGCTGGCTCTTGACTATGGTGCAGGCCTCAATAAAGTCCTTCTCGATGTTTTTATAATATTCTATCACATTTGCTCCGGTAATTGCTTCGATACGTCTTACACCCGCAGCAACACCCGATTCCGAAAGAATCTTAAAGTTTGCAATGTCTCCGGTGTTCTTAACATGAGTACCGCCGCAGAATTCCTTGGAGAAATCGCCCATGGATACCACTCTTACGGTATCGCCGTACTTTTCTCCGAAAAGTGCCATGGCGCCGGTCTTCTTTGCTTCCTCAATGGAAAGAACTTCCGTATTTACGGGAAGAGCTTCGGCAATCTTTGCGTTGACGATTGCTTCAACTTTCGCAAGATCTTCCTTGGAAACAGCACTTCCGTATGTAAAGTCAAAACGGGTTCTTTCCGTATCCTGATAGGAACCCTGCTGATGAACGTCCTTACCGAGAATTTCCTGCAAAGCAGCCTGTAAAAGGTGGGTCGCGGAGTGGTTCTTACAGGTAGCGCTGTGGGAAAGGGTATCGACTTTCATGGTAACCTTGTCGCCGACCTTAAGAGTGCCTGAGGCCTTTCCTATGTGGCCCACTCTGTTGCCGGGAACCTTAACTGCTTCCTCAACTTCGAAAGCTGCGTTGTTTCCGACTGCGATCACACCCTTATCACCCTTCTGTCCGCCCATGGTGGCATAGAAGGAAGTTACATCGGTAACCACAACTCCCGTGCTTCCGGAAGAAAGCTCGTTAACAAGCTTTTCTCCGTCGGAAAGAGCAATAACGGTTGCTTCTGTCGTGAGTATATCGTAACCGACGTATTTGGTAACAAGCTTTTCATCAAGGCCGTCAAATACGTCAGCCTCTGTTTTCTGTGAGAATGCCGCATTCTCTCTTGCAAGTGCTCTTGCTTCCTCACTTGCTGCCTTAAAGCCTTCTTCATCAACCTTAAGACCCTCTTCCTCAGCCATTTCAACGGTAAGTTCAAGAGGATAACCGAAGGTGTCGTAAAGTCTGAAAGCAGCCTTGCCGTCAATAACGGAAGCCTT
>DBVS01000101.1 GCA_002308235.1 Lachnospiraceae bacterium UBA1258 | reverse complement strand
ACATTCTTTAAATTTCCGAAAATATCCGTAAACTGCAAGCGGATAAATTCAACGTCTTCTTCTTCGATAAGATTGAGGATATCTTCTCTGGTGTTCATTTACGACTTCTCCTTTAACAGGGTAAATTGGTGTATCCCATCAAGGACTCATCCACTGCCGCAGCGGCTTTTCTGCCCTCGGCGATGGCCCATACCACGAGCGACTGGCCTCTGTGAGCGTCTCCCGCAGCAAATACGCGGTCGGTACTCGTAAGAAAGGCGCCCGCTTCCGTGGCTATGTTGGTCCTTCCATCACATTTTACACCAAAATCCTCCGTAATGTAACTTTCAGTTCCCAAAAATCCTGCGGCAATAAGCACGAGATCCGCATCAAGAACCTTTTCGCTGCCTTCTACGGGCACCATTGAAAGTCTTCCGGTGGTTTCATCTTTCTTGGGTTCAAGCTTTACGGTCTTTATTCCCTTAAGCACACCTGCTTTGTCCGAAAGAAATTCCGTAACTGTGGTCTGAAATATACGGGGATCGTGGCCGTAGGCATCTGCGGCATTCTTCTGGCCGTAATCGGTCTTAAGAATCTTGGGCCATTCGGGCCAGGGGTTTGATTCACACCTGCAGACAGGGGGCTTAGGCATCATTTCAAGCTGGATAACGGACTTTGCTCCCAGGCGCACACTTGTGCCCACACAGTCGTTACCCGTATCGCCGCCGCCTATTACCACCACGTTTTTACCCTGCAAAGACCCGAAAGAAAAGTCTTTTGAAGCAATAAGCTTCTCGGAATCGTAATCGCCGTCCATGAGCTTTTTGCTCACTTCCTTTAGGAAATCCACCGCAAAGTAAATGTTCTTTGCGTCACGCCCCTTGACCGTTATGTCTCTGGGATTTGATGCTCCCACACAAAGAAGGACTCTGTCGTACTCCTTTAAAAGCTTGGAAGCATGAATATCCTTGCCTACGTTGACGTTACATTTAAATTCAACGCCCGCTTCCTTCATGAGGGCGATCCTTCTGTCCACCACCCTTTTATCAAGCTTCATGTTGGGAATACCGTATCTTAATAGACCCCCGGGTCTGTCGGAACGCTCAAATACCGTAACGGAGTGGCCTCTCATATTTAAGAGCCCTGCAGCCGCAAGCCCCGAAGGACCGCTTCCTATGACCGCCACCTTCTTTCCTGTGCGGGTAGCGGGGGTAACTTCCTTAACAAGGCCCTTTTCAAAGGCATAATCTATAATTGCCCGCTCGTTTTCCTTGGTGGGAACCGGTGTGGTGTGCACCCCTGCGGTGCAGGCTGCCTCACAAAGGGCGGGACATACTCTTGAAGTAAATTCCGGGAAGCTGTGGGTCTTTGAAAGCCTGTAGTAGGCCTGTTCAAAGTTTCCCATGGATACAAGGGCGTTGGTCTCGGGTACCAGATTGTTTAACGGGCACCCGGAAGCCATACCCGAGATCATTGTTCCCGCCTGGCAGAAGGGAACGCCGCAGTTCATGCACCGCTTCGCTTCCAAAGCCTGCGCTTCTTTCGAGGGTTTCTCATGAAATTCGTTGAAATCGAGCTTTAATTCTTTCTTCATGCCTGCTCACCCTTCCTGCCGATGCTTTCGTAGAACGCCTCAATGCTTGCGTCCTCGCGGCTCATGCCCTGTTCCTCATACTTGCCCGTCAGACAAAGCAAACGCTTATAGTCTTCGGGGATTATCTTCTTGAATTTATGCACATATTCGTCAAAGTTCTTAAGTATCTTCGCGGCCTTCTTCGAACCCGTGTACTTAACGTGATTTTCAAGCATGGTCTTAAGCTCTTCTTTGTCATTCTTAAGTTCGAGCTTCTCCATGAGCACCAGGTCCTTGTTAAGGTTCTTGTAAAGGTGATTGTCTTCATCAAGAACGTAGGCGATACCGCCGCTCATGCCTCCTGCGAAATTTTTTCCGGTGGGACCCAAGATTACGGCCCTGCCGCCTGTCATATATTCGCAACCGTGCTCTCCGACACCCTCCACAACGGCGATGGCACCCGAGTTTCTTACGCAGAATCTTTCCCCCGCAACACCGGCGATATAGGCTTCACCGGAGGTAGCTCCGTACAAAGCAACGTTTCCGACGATAATATTGTCTTCGGCGGGATACGCGGCTGTTTCGGGCGCTTTGACAATAAGCTTGCCGCCCGATAAACCCTTACCGAAGTAGTCGTTTGAATCACCCGTAAGATTAAGTGTTAAGCCCTTTGGAATAAAGGCTCCGAAGCTCTGTCCCCCGGCGCCCGTACAATTGATCGTAACGGTATCGGGTTCCAGTCCCTCAGGATGCTTTCTTACTATCTCTGAACCCATGAGGGTACCGAAGGTTCTGTCGGTATTGGTTACCGCCACTTCTTTCACGCAAGGGCTTCCTTTGCTTACGGCACGGGCCACGTCCTTATCCTTTAATAGCTCTTCGTCTTTAACGAGATCTAACTTAAAATCATAGGCCGCTTCCGGATCGAAGGTATTTTTTTCTTTGCCGGAAAAAGCAAGTATACGGCTTAGATCCAGCTTCTTTTCCTGAGCCGTAAGATCATCCTTTAAGCATAAAAGGTCCGTTCTTCCCACCAGCTCGTTTACGGTCCTGACCCCAAGTTTTGCCATGTATTCGCGCAATTCCCTTGCGATAAAGATCATGAAGTTTTCAACATATTCGGGCTTACCCGTGAAATTCTTTCTGAGTTCCGGGTTCTGGGTTGCAATACCCATGGGGCAGGTATCAAGGTTGCAGACTCTCATCATGGCACAGCCGAGAGTTACCAAAGGAGCCGTGGCAAAGCCGAATTCCTCCGCTCCCAGGATCGCCGCAACAGCCACGTCCCTTCCGCTCATGAGTTTACCGTCGGTTTCAAGTACCACACGGTTTCGAAGGCCGTTCATGAGCAGGGTCTGATGGGTCTCCGCAAGGCCCAGTTCCCATGGAAGTCCTGCATTGTGGATGGAACTTATGGGTGCAGCACCGGTACCTCCGTCATAGCCCGAAATCAGGATGACTCCCGCACCTGCCTTTGCAACACCTGCGGCGATGGTACCGACACCTGCTTCGGAAACGAGCTTTACCGAAATCCTGGCTCTCCTGTTGGCATTTTTAAGGTCATAGATCAGCTGGGCCAGGTCTTCGATGGAATAAATATCATGATGGGGCGGAGGAGAAATAAGGCTTACACCGGGAGTTGAATGTCTGGTCTTTGCGATCCAGGGGTATACCTTTCCTGCGGGCAAATGTCCGCCTTCACCGGNNATCTTGATCTGTATTTCTTTGGCACTTCCAAGATATTTAGCGGTAACACCGAAACGACCGCTGGCCACCTGCTTGATGGCTGAGCTTCTGTCGTGCTTGGTGCCTGCGGAATTGATACGCTCATCGCTTTCTCCGCCTTCACCGCTGTTGGATTTACCCTTAAGGTGGTTCATGGCAACCGCCAGAGCCTCATGGGCCTCCTCGGAAATGGAACCGTAGGACATGGCTCCTGTCTTAAAGCGCTTAACGATCTCTTCTTCGCTCTCGACCTCTTCAAGGGGAATGGGATTTTCGGCATACTTGAAATCAAAGAGGGTACGCAAGTATCCAGTCTCCTCCGAATTCACCATCTCGGTATACTGTTTGAATTTCCCGTAATCTCCCTCTCGCGTTGAGGTCTGAAGCATATGTATGGTACGGGGATTGTATCTGTGTTTTTCGCCCTGGGCGCGCATTTTGTGGCGGCCCACGGAATTAATGGTAAGATCGCTTGAAAGTCCCAGTGAATCAAAGGCCTTTGAATGCTGGGCGTCCGTCTTTGCGGCAATGTCCGAAAGACTGATACCGCCCACGCGGCTCACCGTGCCCGTAAAATACTTTTCTATAACGTCTGCGGAAATTCCCACTGCCTCGAAGATCTTGCTTCCGAGATAGGACTGCACGGTGGAAATACCCATTTTTGAAGCAATCTTAACGATACCCTGCAAAACCGCGCGGTCATAGTCTTCCACTGCGGCATAGGGGTCTTTGTTAAGGAGTCCGTCATCGATAAGTTTCCTGATGGAAGCATGGGCAAGATAAGGGTTCACCGCACTTGCGCCGTAACCGAGAAGTGTCGCAAAGTGGTGTACTTCTCTGGGTTCTCCCGATTCAAGGATCAGGGACATGGCGGTGCACTTTTTCGTCTGTACCAGATGTCTGTGAACCGCAGCCACAGCCAGAAGCGAAGGGAGGGCTGCATGGTTTTCGTCCACGCCTCTGTCAGAAAGAATGAGTATGGAAGCCCCGTCCTTGTAGGCTCTGTCCACTTCAACAAACAGGTGGTCGAGAACCCTTTCGATGGGGGTCTTTTTGTAATATACGATGGGAACCTTTGCAACCTTAAAGCCTTCTTTTTTCAGGGATTCGATCTTAAGAAGGTCAAGGTCCGAAAGGATGGGATTCTGTATCTTTAAAACCCTGCAGTTTTCCGAGCTTTCCGAAAGAAGATTACCGTTCTTTCCAACGTAAACTGCGGTGGAAGTAACGATCTTCTCACGGAAGGCATCGATGGGAGGGTTAGTTACCTGGGCAAACATCTGCTTGAAATAATCAAACAGGGGCCTGTACTGCTTTGAAAGCACCGCAAGGGGAGTATCAACGCCCATGGCTCCTATGTGTTCGCTGCCTGTGAGGGCCATGGTAAGAATTTCTTCGGCGTACTCTTCGTAAGTGTATCCGAAGGCGTTCTGCAGGCGCATCAGGGTTTCTTTGTCGTAAGAAACGGGCTTTTTGTTGGGAATCTTAAGCTCCCTCAAACGAAGGGTGTTACTGTCCACCCACTCGCCGTAAGGCTCCTTGCAGGCGTATTTTTCCTTAATTTCGTCATCTGTAAAAATGCGGCCCTCTTTGGTATCAACCAAAAGCATCTTGCCGGGATGGAGGCGCTCCTTCTTTACGATATGGGCATCGTCCACGGGAAGCACGCCCACTTCCGAAGAAAGAATGAGTCTGTCATCGTCCGTCACATAATATCTCGAAGGACGAAGGCCGTTTCTGTCAAGGATTGCGCCCATTACGTCGCCATCCGAAAAAAGCACCGATGCGGGGCCGTCCCAGGGCTCTAACATAGTGGAATAGTATTCGTAAAAGTCCCTTAACTCCCCGGATATGGTCTCATTGTGCTCCCAGGGTTCGGGTATAAGGATCATGGCAGCAAGGGGCAGATCCATGCCACTCATCACCATAAATTCAAGGGTATTGTCAAGCATGGCGGAGTCGGAACCTTCCGAAGAAATTACCGGCAGGATTTTGGTCATGTCCTCGGGGCTGAAAGCGTCCGTGTACATGGTCTCTTCCCGGGCAAGCATCTTGTCCGCGTTGCCGCGGATGGTGTTGATCTCGCCGTTATGCACAAGGAATCTGTAGGGATGGGCCCTGTGCCAGCTGGGATTCGTATTGGTGGAGAATCTCGAATGCACGGTGGCAATGGCGGATTCATATGCTTTGTCCTGCAGATCGGAAAAGAAAGTCCTGAGCTGTCCCACCAGGAACATGCCCTTGTAGATGACCGTACGGCAGGACAAAGAAACCACATAGGTGTTATCGTTACTTTGTTCAAACACCCGGCGTATCACATAGAGTTTTCTGTCAAAATCAAGGTCTGTAACGGCGCTTTCGGGTCGCTTTACGAAGCCCTGATAAATCTCGGGGCAGCTCTTTAAAGCCTTCGCCCCCAGGACTTCCGGATTGGTGCTTACACGCCTCCAGCCGAGGAATTTAAGGCCTTCCTTTTCGACTATGACCTCGAACATTTTCTTTGCCTGAGCCTTCTTAAGTTCTTCCGTGGGGAAAAAGAACATGCCCACGCCGTAGGAACGCTCTTTGCCGAGAGTGATCCCTTCTTTTTCGCAGACCTTTACGAAGAATTTGTGAGGGATCTGGGTAAGGATACCCACACCGTCTCCGGTCTTTCCTTCGGCATCCCTGCCGGCTCTGTGGTCTAAGTTTTCCACGATCTTAAGGGCATCCTCCACCACGCGGTGGCTCTTTCTTCCCTTAATGTCGACGATGGCTCCTATACCGCAGTTATCATGTTCGAATGAGCTTTCATAGAGGCTCTCTGCTTTCTTTTCCATTTTGTAACTCCTTATAGCCCTATGCCTTAAAGGCACTTGATCGCAGCCGCCACAAAGCCCTTAAACAGGGGATGCGGCATGTCGGGACGGGATTTAAACTCGGGATGCGCCTGTGTTGCCACAAAGAAAGGGTGATCCTTCAGTTCAATCATTTCCACTATCCTGCCGTCCGGCGATTCTCCCGAAAGAACCATGCCGTTACCGGTAAGGACTTCTCTGTAATCGTTGTTTACTTCATATCTGTGTCTGTGGCGCTCGGAAATGTTTTCGGTTCCGTAAAGCTCACGGGCCTTGGTTCCTTCTTTCAATTTGCATGGGTAAGCTCCCAGACGAAGGGTACCGCCCAGGTTTACCACGCCGTTCTGTTCGGGCATCAGGTAAATTACGGGGTTCCCGGTATTTTCGTCAAATTCGGTGCTGGAAGCATCTTTAAGGCCGCATACGTTTCTTGCGAATTCCACGATGGAAAGCTGCATTCCCAGGCACAGTCCCAGGAACGGGATCTTGTTTTCCCTTGCATATCTGATGGCGTTTATCTTTCCTTCGGTACCTCTCATGCCGAAGCCTCCCGGAACCAGGATCCCCTGAACGTCCGAAAGATAATCTCCGGGCTTTCCGGTCTCAAGATCTTCGGATTCGATCCATTTAAGGCTTACCTTTGCGAGATTATCGATCCCCGCATGTTTAAGGGCTTCCACCACACTTAAGTATGCATCGTGAAGCTCAACATATTTGCCTACGATGGCGATCTTTACATCATGTACCGGATGTTTTGCACGCTCCGTCATTTCGATCCATTTGGTAAGGTCGGGTTCGGGGCAGGGAAGCTCAAGGCACTCACACACCGCAGCCGCAAAGTCTTCGTTTTCAAGCATCAGGGGCACTTCATAAAGAGATTCAGCGTCAAGGTTTTCCAGCACGTGCTCCTTCTTTACGTTACAGAAAAGAGCAATCTTTTCTTTGAGATGGTCGTCAAGGGGATAGTCGGAACGGCATACCAGGATGTCCGGCCAGAGTCCCATGCTCTGAAGGCTCTTAACACTCATCTGGGTGGGCTTTGTTTTAAGCTCGCCGCTTGCCTTTATATAGGGGATAAGAGTGACCTGGATGATTATCGCGTTGTTTCTTCCCACTTCCGTCTGGAACTGTCTGATGGCTTCCAGGAAGGGCTGGCTTTCGATGTCCCCCACAGTACCTCCCACTTCTATGATGGAAACGGTTTCTTCGTCGGGGGTCTTGGCCTTGTAGAAGCGGTCCTTGATCTCGTTGGTGATGTGAGGGATAACCTGAACGGTACCTCCGCCGTAATC
>DBVS01000128.1 GCA_002308235.1 Lachnospiraceae bacterium UBA1258 | reverse complement strand
GCCGGCACCAGATTTTCGCCGAAGATCTCGGGGTTTTGTAAAAATTCATGAAGCTGACGATCCGTCATACTTATAATCCTCCGTTTAATGTATTTTCAAGAGCGTAATAGCGCTTCTCCGCTTCTTTGTCACCCTGTTTTAAAGCGGTGGCAAATTCCGTCGGAGTATAAAGCATATATCTCTTAAACATTCTGTTGAAATAGCTTATGGTGTTAAATCCCACATTTATAGCAAGTTCCGAAACCGAATCCACCTTTAAAGGGTCCTTGTACATGACCTTTGCGGCCTCGAAAATCCTGCGCCTTATAAGATAATCCACCGGCGACATGTTAAGGACACGTTTAAAGGCTCTGCAGCATTCGTTACGGCTTACGTGGATCTTTGCGGCAATGTCCTCCAGACTGAGGGCCTCGTAGTAGGTCACGTCGATATAGTGCTTGGCCTCGATCACCCGAAGCTCGTCTCTTGCGGGCACGTTTTTCCCGGTGTACTCCGCCTGAGGCTCCAGGGTATGCTCCAAAAGATCCGCCCACATAAGCGCCATGTTTCCAAGAGTTACCAGTTCAAAACCGGGCTTTTTCTTGATATTTGCTTCGATGATTTTGGCAAGGCGTCTTAAGGCCCGCTCTTCTCTTAAATTTTCTCCTTCAAGTTTTAAACATTTGGGCAGCAACGACCTGAAGGACTCGTAATATTTCTTGGAAAGAGGACTCTGGGCATCACGGTTTACCACGAACTCCGGCCTGTAAACTATGCTGTACCAGCCGGTGTTTTCACAGCAGCAGGGCACGATCTTTCTCGGAACACCGCGTAAGATAAGAAGCGCCTGTTTCGGACCGAGAATGTACTTTTCTCCGCATTCCACCGTCACCGTTCCCGACCGTACCACGATAAACTCAAGATCTTTCGTGCGCACCTCCTCGCAGGGGCACTCCTTACACTCTTTTCTTTTTTCGATCAATTTCACCGAAACCGGATATTCCGGATTCGGATATTCGGTTTTCAGTTCTTTAACCATTCTCATTTACCAAAATATGCACAGGCAAGTTTGATAAGATCTTCATAATCTTTGCTTCCCATGGTCTCGCAGGAAGAATGCATGGCAAGCTGGGCAAGGCCGATATCCGCCGTTCTGATTGAAACGTGACCGGTGGAGATATTGCCAAGTGTTGAGCCCCCGGGAATGTCCGAATTGTTGGCGTAATCCTGAAGCTTAAGGCCCTCATCCTTTGCAATCTTTCGAACGAAAGCCGCGGAAACCGCATCTGTGGCGTATTTCTGGTTTCCGTTGAATTTAAGCACCACACCGCCGTTAAGCTCGGGGCGGTTCACGGGATCTGCTTTTTCAGACATTGCGGGATGTACGCCGTGCGCGTTATCCGCGGACAAAGCAAAACTTTCGTGAAGGAGTTTCAAATACTCGGTCCTTGAATAAGAAAGGCTCTCGCAGATCCTGAAAAGCACATCCTCAAGGAAGGTGGAGCCGGCGCCCTGTTTGGTTCCGCTTCCCACTTCTTCATTGTCAAACAAAGCAAGCACACGGACATATTCACTGTCCTTTGAATCAAGGAAGCCCTTAAGACCCGCATAAACGCAGGCCAGATCGTCAAGTCTCGGAGATGCCGCAAACTCGTCCTTTGCGCCGAAGGTAAAGCCCTTCTGTCTCGGATACACAAAAAGATCGCTTGCAAGGATTTCATCCGCTTTAAGGCCGGTCTCTTCCGAAATGAGTTTTCCGAAGACGCCCTTCTTACCCTTTGCAAAAAGGGGCGGAACATCCTTCTGAACCTGATATTTGTAGCCGTTGTTGATGTCGGAATTCATGTGGATTGCAACGTTGGGGATCACAAAAAGGTTACGGTCGATGTTAACAAGCTTTTCTTCGATCTTTCCGCCCTTTTCAAAAAGAACGCGTCCCGCAAGGGAAAGGGGCCTGTCAAACCAGCTTGAAACGATCATTCCGCCGTATTTTTCAACATTTATCCTGATGTATTCTCCAAAGGTAAGTTCCGGATTTTCTTTAACCCTGAAAACGGGAGAATCGGTGTGAGCCGAATAGATTCTAAAGCCTTTGATCTTCTTCTCGGGAATAGCGAATGCAATGAGAGACGAAGAATTTCTTACAACATATCCTTTACGGGCCTTGGACAGTCTCCAGGTATCTCCCTCGGAGAACTCCGAAAAGGCCTTTTTCTCGAGTTCTTTTCTGACGCTTTCCACTGCATGGAAAGCTGTGGGGCTTGCGTCTATAAAGTCAAAAAGTTTCTGTACTTTTGCCATGTTTTATCCTCCTGTGCCTTTTCGCAGACACACAATGATTATATGTCAGCGGAATTGAAATGGCAATCTTGAAACGGGTTTCTTTATCCTTAAATAAATAATTGTTCAAGAAGTTTTCACATTTAAATATTTACATATATTTAAAAAAATCGTATAATTCTTGCGTATGTCGGCCTAAGACCAGAATTTTCGGCCGAAGGAGAGGATTTATTATGAGTGACGAAACAAAGAACGTTGCAGAAACAGGCAGCGAGGAGATCAGCAAGAGCAAGCAGAAACGCGAGCAGCGCAAGGCTGACGTGAAGGCTCAGAAGCGCAAACAGAACTTTGAAAGCATCATCGGATGGATCATCGGTATTGCCATCGCGGCAGGCGTTATCACCATTATCTGCCTCGGCATCTGGGAAAGTGCTACCAAGACCGTTTCCGACGGAAACTACAGCGCATATCTTACCGACGACGGACGCGTTAAGGGTGCAAATTTAAAGAAGGTTAAGGACATCGGCCTTGACGGTATTTCCATCAACTATTCGGACATCGAATATAAGGATGAGACCATTGAAACCGACATCAACAACCAGCTTGCCAACTACGCAGAGTTCTCTACCAAGAAAACTCTCGAAGTTAAAGACGGCGACACCATCAACCTTGATTATGTAGGTTCAATTGACGGCGTTCCTTTCGACGGCGGAAACACCAACGGACAGGGTACCGAACTTACCATCGGTTCCGGCAAATACATCGACAACTTTGAAGAGCAGCTTATCGGCGCTCATCCCGGAGATTCCGTAACCGTTAACGTTAACTTTCCCGAAGTATATGAGAACAACCCCGATCTTGCAGGCAAAGCCGCAGTATTCGAATGTGTTGTGAACAGCATCAAAGTGATCCCCGAATTCACCGATGCATTTGTTCAGGAGCACTTCAGCGAAGTCGCTTCCACCACCGAAGAGCTCAGAGCTTACTTAAAGAGTGAGGGCGAGAAACAGAACGTCAGAGATTACGTAAGCAAGTACATTAAGGAGAATGCTTCCGCATCCGCTCCCGGCGCTTACTTAAAGCACTTAAGACAGCTCATCAAATATGCGGACGAGCAGCAGATCGTTTATCTCCAGCAGCTCTATGCATACTACGGACTTACTAATGCTCCCAAGACTGTTGAAGAATACAGACAGACCGACAAGCGCGGTTATGAAAAGGATCTTCGTTCCAAAGCAAAGGATCAGGCCGCATTCGACCTTACCTTCGAAGAGTTCTTCGTAAGAAAGGGACTTACCGTTACCGATGCGGATTATTCCGAGGTCCTTGTGATCTACAGTCAGGATACCGGCAACGGCAACGCAGCTGAGACCTACGGCGAGCCTTTCTTAAGACAGGTTGCTCTTCAGCATGTAACTCTTGATTACATTGCAGAGCACGCTACGATCGTTAAATAATTTCGGTTTACACTCAGGGCGGAGAAATCATCTCCGCCCTTTTTATTTCCCGCACACACGACCGCACCCGGTTTTCTTATCATTCGGAGGTTATATGCACGAATTCAAGACCATAGCAAAGATCCATACCGATTTTCCCGAGAAGTTCGGAATTCCCCGCCAAAGCGGACTGGTGCCGGAGCTTACTGCCCGCATCGTGTTCGAGCCGGAATTCAGAAATCCCGATGCGGTCAAAGGCCTCGAAGGCTTTTCACACCTTTGGCTCATCTGGCGCTTTGACGTGCCCGTAAGCGATAAATTCACCGCTACCGTTCGTCCTCCCCGCTTGGGCGGTAACGAAACCATGGGGGTATTTGCCACCCGATCGCCTTTCAGGCCTAATCCCATCGGCTTATCTTCGGTGGAAATCGACGAAATCACCGTTACTTCCGAAGGCCCCGTTATAACGGTCAAGGGCGCCGATTTAAGGGACGGCACCGAGATTCTTGATATAAAGCCCTATCTTCCCTACGCAGACTCCCACCCCGAAGCTTCGACGGGATTTGTGGCCGGGTTAACGGAAAAACCCTTAACCGTTTCTTTTTCCGTACCGTTACCGGAATCCTTTGACAAAGAAAAAGAAAGCACCCTGATAAAGGTACTTTCTCTCGATCCGCGCCCCCATTACCAAAACGATGAAACCAGAGTCTACGGCATGGCGTTTGCGGGATTCAATATAAAATTCAAAGTTTCCGGTAAAACCCTCACGGTGATTGGAATAGAAAATCAACAGGCCTGTTTGTAGAGGGTCATTTCTTTCCGGGCTATTCCGATGTATTTGTCACATTCAAGAATCTGCTTTTTTCTTCTTCCGATGTATCCGGAAATAAGGAAAGGTGGAAAGATAATCCTGAACCAGATTTTCTGTACGGACCAGAGGGGTTTCCAAATTAATCCGATAAATCCGAGTACTCGTCCGGTGCCTGCGTCACCCAAAAGCCTTCCTGCCCAGTAAGCGGATTTTACTGCCGCCTTGTTTGCAAAGGACGAGCGGTTGTCTCCCTGCCGGAAAATCTTAAGTTCGCTCCAGCCGCCCAGAGGCGCGATAACTTCTTTGTGAAGACGGATGATACCGTAAATCAGACTTACCGGAATTGTTAAAAACAGAATCATGGTAATTAAGCTTAAAATACCGGTCAGTATATCCGATTCCGGAAAAATTCCGAGTAATGCCATGAATATAACGGATAACCCCAGAAGAACCCCAAATGGGCCCCAGAATACAGCAGTCACCTTCCATGCCTTTTTTTTGAGACTTTCGGCCACCGCTATCTTCTCTTTAAACCAATCTCTGCTTTCGCCGAAAAAACCGACTGCTTCGTTTGCCTCTTCCCATGAATCAAAAATATATTTTGCCATAAAATCCTCCTTGCGTTGTCCCTTCGGAACTTGGTATTTTGTTTTGTTCTACCTTTATTACGCATGAGGTTTCCGTAAGGTTTTAAAATCTTGAAATATTTATGACGTAAATGAAGATATAGATCAGATTCCTGCTTTCGGTGATTTAAAGACACAAGTCGGGTTATTTGAGACAGTCAGGCTCGATGAGAGCCGTACCTGCGTTTTTTGGAATGATTTCATAGCTTTGCCGAGTGATACGATTTT
>DBVS01000025.1:3782-8353 GCA_002308235.1 Lachnospiraceae bacterium UBA1258 | reverse complement strand
GCGTTGGCATTCTCCATGTACGCAACCTCAAGAATGTCGTGAGGTATGGATTCCAGCGCAGCCAGGAAAAGGATCATGTTGTACCCCAGATTCTTCCAGAGGAACAGGAAAATGATAACAACCTGTCCGTACTCTGACTTAAGCCAGTCGATCTTGGCCATTCCGAAGCCCCCGAGCAGATTGTTCACGGCGCCGTTAAAGTCGAACATTACCTGTACGATAAGCACCACCGAAGCAACCGGAACCATCATAGGCGTAAGAAAAGCCGTTCTGAACTGACTTCTTAAGGGAATCTGCCTGTCAAGCATTGCGGCCAGAAGCAGGGAAAGAATCACTGCCAAAGGCATCGCTATAACGGAAAACTGGAGCGTATTTTTACTCGCAGTCTTAAATGCCACGTTCTTAAACACATTTACGAAGTTCTCAAATCCCACAAAGCTTGCATTTATGGGGTTATCAACCATCGAGTAATAAATGACAACAAAAAAAGGAAGTATGAAGAACACAAAAACACCCAGCAGGCTGGGCACCATAAACAACACCGAACTCAACTTCCGGCGTCTGTTTCTCTTCTTCAACTCACTTCCATGTCTTGCCATAACTACTGCACCAATCTACAAATCGAAAAAACACGCTGATTACTACACGTGTAATACTATATGATACTTAATTCAAAAACAAGGGTAAATCCTCACATAAATATTTAAACTTTTATTAAAAAGTCGGACAGTTTGGAGATTTTCTCTTTCTTTCTGTGGAATCCCGAGGCTTTTTATATTAACATATATTATAACAGTTTTACGGACGATCCGCAAAACGCCCCAAGGAGACCTTTATATGAGCAAAACTCTTTTCAACGACTCTTGGCTTTTCGCCGAATTTCCTTTGGATACTCCCTATTCGGAAATGAATGAGTCCGACCTTCTTTGTCCCGTGGATGTGCCCCACGACTGGATGATCTACCATGTAAAAGACCTTTATAAGGACAGCATCGGGTTCTATAAAAAGGCCTTTCATATTAAAGCCGCAAAACTCCACACATATATTATACGATTTGAAGGAATTTATATGAATTCGGAAATTTTCTTGAATGACAAGAAGATTTTTGAGTGGAAATACGGCTATTCCACCTTCGAAGTTGACCTTACTCCCCATTTAAAAAACGGGGATAACGTGCTTTGTGTTTCATGTAAATACGAAAGTCCCAACAGCCGCTGGTATTCGGGGGCCGGAATCTACCGGAACGTCTATTTCATCGACAAAGAAGCTGCCTACCTTCCCACAGACGGCACCTATATCACCGCACGCAAAAACGGAGACGAATTTATCGTGACCATAGATGCGGAAACGGTTACAAAGTTTCCCTTTGAATGTACCCTGCGACACCGCATAACCGATGCGGAGGGAAAAGAAATCGCCCGGAACGAAGGGCCTGTCCCCGCAAGCGATGAGCCTCTTATCAACAAGCAGACCTTCAGCGTGTCAAACGTGCGCCTCTGGGATATCGATGACCCCTACGTATATCATGTTACCAGCGAAATCCTGGCAAACGGCAGGATCGTAGATACCCTCGAAAATCCTCTTGGCTTTAAGACCATCGAATTTGACAAGGATAAAGGTTTCTTTTTAAACGGAAGAAGCGTGAAAATCTGCGGTGTCTGCCAACACCACGATCTGGGGTGCCTGGGTGCCGCCGTAAACATAAACGCCTTAAGGCGCCAGTTTGAAAAACTTAAAAAGATGGGAGTTAATTCTGTCAGGACCTCCCATAACATGCCCGCAAAAGAGCTTATGCTCCTGGCGGATGAAATGGGAATGCTGATCTATTCCGAAAGTTTTGATATGTGGGAGCTTCCCAAAACGGCCCATGATTACGGCAATTTTTTCCCGGAATGGTGGGAAAGGGATGTGGCCGCCTGGGTTAAGAGGGACAGAAATCACCCGTCCCTTATCATGTGGGGGATCGGAAACGAAATCTACGACACCCATGCGGGTAACGGCCTTAAATGGACCCGGCTTTTGAGAGATGCCGTGAGAGAATGGGACCCCAGGCACAACGCCTATATCACCATCGGCTCGAATTACATGGACAGCGAAAACGCGCAGGCCTGTTCCGCAGAACTGGAGCTTGCAGGCTACAACTATGCGGAAAGACTTTATGACGCACATCACAAAAAATACCCCGATTGGCGTATTTTCGGCAGCGAGACCTCTTCCACGGTACAAAGCCGCGGAATCTACCGCTTCCCGCTTTCGGTACGCCTCTTAACTTACGAAGACGGCCAGTGCTCGTGCCTCGGAAACTGCACCACCAACTGGGGTGCTCCGGACGCAGACTACGTGATCAGCGAGCACAGAGACAGGGATTTTGCCGCAGGACAGTACCTGTGGTCGGGCTTTGATTATATCGGGGAACCTACGCCCTATAATTCGAAGAACTCTTTCTTTGGGCAGATCGATACAGCGGGCTTTGAAAAAGATACGTTTTTCCATTATCAGGCCGAGTGGACCGATGTGAAAACCGCTCCCATGGTGCATTTGCTTCCTTACTGGGACTTTAACGAGGGCCAGCTTATCGATGTTATCGCCTACTCAAATGCCCCCTATGTCGAGCTGTTCTTTAACGGAGAATCTCAGGGAAGGCAGTTTATCGACCATAAAAACGGCAAAGACCTGAAGGCTCACTGGGTTTTGCCCTACCATGAAGGTGAGCTTACGGTGATCGCCACAGACGAAAACGGTGTGATCCTTGCCCGTGACAGTGCACGCTCCTTTAAAGATCCCGTAAGTCTTGTTGCAACTCCGGACAAAGAAACCCTTATCGCCGACGGAACGGACCTTTGCTTTATCGAGATTTCCTCCGTTGATGAAAACGGTACTTTTGCGGCGAATGCCAGAAACCGCGTAAATGTGAGCGTTACGGGGCCTGCGCGTCTTGTTGGCCTTGATAACGGAGACAGCACCGACTATGACGAGTACAAAGGAAGTTCCAGGAGACTGTTTTCCGGAAAGCTTCTTGCAGTTATCGCCTCTACAGGCGAAGCCGGAGAGATCAATGTATCATTTAAGTCTCTCGGTTTAAAGGATACGTCGGTCACATTACGCGCTTTGGAGAATAAATCGGGATACACTGCTCCGTGTCTGACCAAAAACGGCATTTCTCCCGAAAACAACGAAATCCCCGTAAGAAAAATAGCTCTTACCCGCCTCGGCCCTGCAGAACTAAACAAAAATCACAAGGAATGCGATGTAAGCTTTGAGATCCTTCCGAAAAACGCCACTTATAAGAATGTGGTGTTTAAGGCTCTCACCAAGGACGCCGTGGAGGCAAATTTTGTGTCCGTTACTGTGGAAAACAATATTGCCCACGTAGAAGCCCTGGGAGACGGTGACTTCAGGCTTACAGCTTTTGCCTGCAACGATAAAGATCACCCCGAAGTTGTTTCGGAACTTGAATTCTCCGTAACCGGACTCGGGCTCGCCATCAGAGACCCCTACGAATTTGTCCCCGGCTGCGAATTTACCAAAACCCATATGGAACAGGCAAAACTCAGTTTTAACGGCGGAGTGTTCCTGATGGAAAACGAGAATGCTTTTGCCACCTATGAAAAGCTGGATTTCGGCGACCTTGGTTCGGATGAAATCACAATTCCAATCTTCACCTTCTCCGATGAGCTTCCTCTGGAAGTCTGGGAAGGAACCCCGGAAAAGGGTGAATGTCTCTTAAAAGACACTTATCGCGCCAAATCCATATACAACACATATCAGTCAAACACTTTTAAGCTTTCAAAGAAACTGACGGGCATCCGAACGATTACCCTTCTTTTCCACGCATGGGGCAGGTTCTCACTGGGCGGATTCGTGTTCAGGAAGCCCGAAAAAGCTTACTCGGTAACGCCCGCCGTAAACTTTTCGAAGATTTCCGGCGACAGCTTCAAGGTTTCCTCCGATGCGGTTACAGATATCGGAAACAACGTTTCCATTGATTTTGACGGTATGGACTTTTCGGAAAAGGGTGTATCCGCCGTAGAGATCACGGGACGCTCAAATAATCCCAAAACAAGCATTACCCTGCTTTTTGCCGATGACAAAGAAACCCTAAGGCAAATGGCCGAGTTTACATACTCGGATGATTACGTGACTGTCACCGTTCCCTTAAAGGATGTTCGCACAGCCGGCAGATTGAGTCTTTTATTCCTTCCGGGAAGCAATTTTGATTTAAAGAGCTTTAAGTTTATACCCGCTGCGGAATAACTTCCGCTTAACGAGGAAAAAATAACCCCACCGAAATGAATCGGTGGGGTTTATTACTATTTGTCTGTTTATACGTTGCCGCTCTTTAATTCCAAGAGTTTCTTCTTTAACTCGCCTTCGATACGGCCCAGTTCCGCTTCCGCTTCCCTTCTCTTCTGAGCTCCTTCGGTCTGGATCTTCATAACCTCATCCAAAGTGGAAATGAGCTGTTCATTGGTGTGCTGAAGAGTCTCGATATCAACAACGGAACGCTCTGCTTCCTTGGCTGTTGCGATGGTAGCCATCTTAAGGGTATCTGCGTTCTTCTTAAGAAGATC
>DBVS01000025.1:0-3718 GCA_002308235.1 Lachnospiraceae bacterium UBA1258 | reverse complement strand
TTCCAAAGAGGAATGGTGTTGATGAGAGAAGACTGGATCTTCTCAAGCATCTGGGTGTCGTTGTTCTGAAGGAGTCTTGTCTGAGGACCCATCTGGATAGAGATCATACGGGTAAGCTCAAGGTCGTGAAGCTTCTTCTCGAAACGATTGCAAAGGTTTGCGTAATCGTTATACTTCTGAGCGTCTTCCTGAGCGCCGGTCTCTTCGGCTTTCTTTCTGAGCTCTTCAAGTTCGATGTTTCTCGCATCTGCAAGGCGCTTCTTACCTGCGATGATGTACATGGTGAGTTCTTTGTAATACTTGGTGTTAAGAGTGTACATCTGGTCGAACATCGCGATGTCCTTCATAAGGACGATCTGGTGATTCTCCAGCTGCTGAACGATCTTGTTGACGTTTCCTTCAGCCTTGGTGTAGGAAGCCTTAATGGATTCCAGTTCGTTTTTCTTTTTCTGGAAGAATCCGGCTATACCCTTCTTCTCGGGAACGCCGACATTCTTAAGTTCAACTACCAGGGATGCAAGGTCTTCACCGATGCTTCCGAGGTCCTTGGTACGCACGTTGTTTAATGCTGCTTCCGAAAAATCTGCGATATTCTTCTGCGCAGCGGCGCCGTACTGCATGACCATATTCGAATCCTTGATATCGATCTTGGATGCGAATTCATTGACAATCTTCTTTTCTTCTTCGGAAAGAAGGCTGTCGTTAAGTTCTATTGCATTGGCATTTCTTTCTTCTTCTTTTTTCTTTTTCTCTTCCTCTGCCTGTGCGTTTCCGCTCAAATCGGGCTCAAGGGTAAGAGTGGAAAAAGCATTTGCCGCTTCTGTAACGCCACTCGGATCAAGTGTAAGAGTGGGGGTGTAGTTTTCGTTTTCTGCCATGATTGTTCTCCCTTCAATAGGCTTTTATGCATCAAGACTCTTTGCGAGCTCTTTGGCTTCATTCATAAGTTCGTCGTCCATAAGGCCCTCGGAACGAAGCATGTTTTCCATTACGGAAATATCGGTGGAAACGTCCAGTGCTTCTTCGGCGAAAAGCGCATCCAACTGCTTATCAAATGCCTGAAGCGCCGTACCCATCATATCTTCTACCTTACCCTTGGTTCCGTCAATATTGGTACCCGAAATTCCCGCATCATCCATGCGGTCGTAAGCATTTAAAAGCTTAAGGGTCGTGGGCAGGTAATAATTGAAGAACTTGCTGACCTGTTTCTTTTTCTTGGGATGCTTTACTACGTAAGCAACGATCTTGTCGGTAACTGCTTCCAGGTGATCGATCTGCTCGGAAAGCTTCTCGTCTTCAATGGAATCGTTGAGACGGTGCATCTCGGCAATGGCCTTGTCCTTTTCATCAATCATTTTGTCAAGATCGGGATCTCCGGTCGATTTTCTCTCTTTAACGGGAGGTTTGGGCGCCTCCTTCGCAGGCTGCGAAGATGTATTGCTTCCGGAATAAGGATTGCCCGCTGTCTGTCCGGGCTGTCCTGCCGCGCCGCCGACACCGCCTGCGGTCTGAGTTGCGTAAGGATTGGGCTGTTTATTTGAGTAAATATTCTGCTGTCTGTTCTCGGTCTTACTGTAAGGATTCGCGGTGGGACGATTGCTCTGATTACGCTTGACCTCCGCATAATCATCGCCCTTTATCAGCTTTTTCAAGAGTCCGATGGCTGCTGCCATAACAAGAAGAAGTCCTATGCCGCCTACAAGCAGGCCGCCAAGACCCAAAATGAGTCCGCCGACCAATTTGAAACCGGTACCGCCGAATATTATGATTGCAAGGATGATCCATCCTATTTTGTTGTTGTTATTTCTGCGACTCATTATATAACTCCATAAAAACTACTATATATATTATGTCGAAACTTAATCACGTGTCAAGGAATCTTTGAATACTGCGATTCCGTAAACACACCGTCAAATGTGCAAATTAGGGCTGTTTATTTTTCCTTTTGCGTCCGTTTGACCTAAAGTCTCTGTATGCCCAAAGCAAACTGTATTTGACATAGAAAGTAAAGGGGCTTTTCATGAGCAGATCCACATAAGAAATTTGTTCTTTATCCATGAATCTTCCGTAATTTTCGTTGCTCCGAAAATCGGGGAATTCTTCCAGCATGCGACTTCTTAGATATTTGACAAAGGAATATTTTTTCCCATGCTTTATCCGCATATAGGAAAACAGCGTGTTTACAAAGAAAGTGACCGTAAAAATATTCTCGATCTCGCTCCGGTATGTTTCGAAAAAGCCGCGATCCTTCATTTCCGTAAGCAACATTTCGGCGGCCGTAACCCTGTCATTGCAGCGCGAAGGAGTAATGGTATGTACCGTCGATGTTTCGTGCTGGTAATAATAGTACATGGGCTCCTTAATGTACTCATAATGCTTATAGTACATGGCCCAGACGGGACCTGCGCAGTTATCCTCATAGAAGATGTGCTCAGGAAAGTCCAGATGATTGTCCTTTATGAGAGACGCACGATACACCTTCATGACCATACTGCCGGAGTTTTTAAGGAATTCCCGACGTTTTTCAACTGTCATTTCGCCGGTCTTTTTCCCATTTTCTTCTACAATAATCTCCCCCGGCTCAAAGGTTTGCGTATGTACAACCGTATAACCGCATCCAATCACATCGGCTCCGGTCTCAATTCCTCTGTTTATCAGCTTCTCATAAAAATCCGGGGTAATCCAGTCATCGGAATCGATAAAGCCTATCCACTCGCCCGCAGCTTTCTTAATTCCTTCGTTTCTGGCTCCGCCCTGATGACGGTTGACTTTTAAATCGATGATCCTGAAAAGATCGGGATATTTTTCTTTGTATCGCTTTAAAACGTCGAGAGAATTATCCGTCGACGCGTCATTCACGGCTATGATTTCGAAGTCTTTGACCGTCTGATTCACAAGTGAATCCAGACAAAAGGCAAGTTTGTTGTCAGCGGCCGTATTGTAGACCGGGACGATAATGGAAAGGGTCATAACGATACCTATACTTTTTCGTTTTGATTGTGAATCTCAGGATCCTCATATTTGTCCATAAAAGCATTACCGAGACTTTCTTTCTCATCGGCAAATTTGATGCTGTCTAACTGTGTATAAACACTAACAACCTTCTTAAAATGCAGACCCGAAAAAAAGTTTAGTATTTCCATAGGAACCGTTTTGTCAAATTGAAAAACATCGCTGAAAAGTGTCGCGTAGTCAAGTTCGTCTCTCGGATGAATCTTAAAGAATACGGTGCCTTCTTTACTGTACTTCCGGTGCAAATCTCGGAAAATCCTTTCTCGTACGTCCAGAGTGCATAAAGGTTCCGTAAGAATAAGGATATTATCTTTTCCTGTTTCGGTATTCTTTATCTCCTTTTCCATCCTGTCGATATCTTTAACAAACACCCTGACCAAGACTTCTTTTTGATCTTCGGTCATGGCAGCCACAAGACCGGCTCTGGGAACTTCCTTATATTTTTTGAAAGGATATTTGATAAGTGAAACGTCATTGACTTCCATATCCCGACAATACTTACTGTATCCGTCCTGCATGAAAATGAGATTCAATTTCATACTGAAAAACTTTTTGATTTTGAATCCGCCCCGGTTGTCGTATACAGCATTAACAAAGTTGGCAAGATAATTAAGACCATCTTCCACCGCATGATAATAAATCCTGTTTTTATTAAGATAAACTCCTATGGGATCGTTATCGCAAAAGACATACACATCGTCATAAT
>DBVS01000068.1:10536-11253 GCA_002308235.1 Lachnospiraceae bacterium UBA1258 | reverse complement strand
GACGTACTTCCCGGGGAGATAATAACCATATCCGCGAAGGGTCTGGTTTCTGACAGGGGCCTTTGCAGCGGGAAAGCGGCCCACTGCGTGTTTGAATATATCTACTTTGCAAGACTTGATTCGGTTATAGACGGTAAAAGCGTGTATGAAGCAAGGTTCAGGGCAGGAGAGAAACTTGCGGACAATTATCCCGTGAAAGCTGATATTGTCACGGGTGTCCCCGACTCGGGACTTGCAGCTGCGGAAGGATATTCCGCACGCTCGGGAATCCCGTTCAGTCTTGTTTTCCACAAAAACAGCTACATGGGGCGCACCTTTATAAAGCCTACGCGAGAGGAGCGCGCCGAGGCGGTGCACCTCAAACTCAACGTGATAGAAAGCGCCGTCAGGGGCAAGAGCATCGTTATCATCGACGATTCCATCGTTCGCGGCACCACCATGGCAAACCTTATCAAACTCCTTAAGGAGAAAGGCGCAAAAGAGGTTCATGTGCGCATCAGTTCGCCGCCCTTTCTTTATCCCTGCTTTTACGGGACGGACGTCCCCGACAACTCGGAGCTCATTGCCAACAAAAACCGTATCGAGGAGATCAGACAAAGAATCGGTGCGGATTCCCTTTACTACGCAAAAGCAGAGGATTTTTCGGCAATGGTGGGAGATCTGCCCATCTGCAAGGCCTGCTTTGACGGAAATTACCCCACGGAAAAATTTTAAAAA
>DBVS01000068.1:9700-10442 GCA_002308235.1 Lachnospiraceae bacterium UBA1258 | reverse complement strand
AAAAGGAGGACGATTCAATGGCAACAAAAGTACCGGAGATTTTCGGCGAGTATGTTTTTTCTGACAAGGTCATGAGAGACAAGCTCCCAAAGGACATTTACAAAGCATTAAGGAAGACCATAGATAATAATACGCATCTTGAACTTGACGTAGCCAACGCCGTGGCTGTAGCCATGAAGGAATGGGCTATAGAACACGGAGCTACCCACTTCACGCACTGGTTCCAGCCTTTGACCGGATATACTGCAGAAAAGCACGACAGTTTCATTTCTCCCGGCGCCTGTGGTGAGATCACCATGGAGTTTTCGGGAAAAGAACTTGTAAAGGGCGAACCCGATGCTTCCAGCTTCCCTTCAGGCGGCATCAGAGCTACCTTCGAAGCCAGAGGCTATACAAACTGGGATCCTACGAGTCCCGCATTCATAAAGGACGGAACCCTTTGCATCCCCACTGCATTCTGCTCCTACAGCGGTGAAGCACTTGATAAGAAAACACCTTTGCTTCGTTCAATGGAAGCGGTAAGCAACGAGGCGGTAAAGCTTTTAAGACTTCTCGGACGTGACGATGTTACAAGCGTAAAGACCACCGTCGGTCCCGAGCAGGAATACTTCCTCATTGACGAAGAAGATTACAAGAAACGTAAAGACCTGATCTTTACAGGCAGAACCCTTCTTGGTGCAATGCCCCCCAAGGGTCAGGAAATGGACGATCACTACTTCGGAGCTTTAAAGCCCAGGGTTGC
>DBVS01000068.1:7619-9593 GCA_002308235.1 Lachnospiraceae bacterium UBA1258 | reverse complement strand
GTAGACAGAAACCAGCTTACCATGGAGGTCATGAAGAAAGTGGCAAAGAAGCACGGTTATGTATGCCTCCTTCATGAAAAGCCCTTCGCAGGGATCAACGGTTCCGGTAAGCACAACAACTGGTCCATCAGCACCAACACCGGCGACAATCTGCTGGATCCCGGCAAGACTCCCATGGAGAACATGCAGTTCCTGCTTTTCCTTTCCGCAGTTATTGCAGCTGTCGATGATTACGCAGACCTCCTGAGGCTCTCCGTCGCAAGTGCCGGAAACGACCACAGACTGGGCGCCAACGAGGCACCTCCCGCAATCATCTCCATTTTCCTCGGCGATGAACTTATGGCAGTTATCGACGCCATCGAAAATGACAAGTTCCTTGATAAGAAGGGCAAGGTTACCATGGAAACCGGTGCCAGCGTTCTTCCTCATTTCTTCAAGGATACCACAGACAGAAACCGTACTTCGCCTTTTGCCTTCACCGGCAACAAGTTCGAGTTCAGATCCTTAGGTTCCAGTTTCTCGGTTGCAGGCCCCAACACGGTACTCAACACCGCAGTGGCAGAGGAACTCGGAAAATTCTACGATGTGCTTAAGGGCGTTGCGAAGACCAAACTTCCCGCAGCAATCCACGATTTGCTTCAGAAGACCATTAAAGAGCACAAGCGCGTAATCTTTAACGGAAACGGTTACACCGAGGAATGGGTAAAAGAAGCCGAAAAGCGTGGACTTTACAACTTCCGTTCCACTCCCGAGGTCCTTCCCAGACTCATCGTCAAGAAGAATATGGACCTCTTTAAGAAGCATCACATTTACTCGGAAACCGAGCTTAAGGCACGTTACGAAGTAATGCTTGAAAACTATTGCAAGACTCTTCACATTGAGACCCTTACCATGCAGGAGATGATCGTTAAAGAATTCCTGCCGGCAGTCCTTTCATACGAAGACGAGCTTGTAAATGCGGCACTTTCCAAGCAGGCACTTTCCAAGACCCTTTCCACCGCAGCGGAGGAAAAGCAGGCGGACAAGCTTTCAAAGCTCTATTCAAAGATTTACGATCTGAACGACAAGCTTGCAGCCGACACCAAGAAGGCTCAGGGCATTGCAGATTCCTTAAAGCAGGCTAAGTTCTACCACGAGACCGTAATTCCGGATATGGAGAAGTTAAGAGCCGCAGCGGACGAAGCAGAACCCCTTCTTCCCGATGAGTTCCTTCCCTACCCCACTTACGGTGAGATGTTATTCTACGTCTAAATTGTGCCAAGTATAATATTCAAACGCAAAGGCGCGTAGTCATTGACTGCGCGCCTTAATTATTTTAGAGAGAGGTGTTTATATGAGCGAAACATTTTCAGTATGGTTCCTGATCGGAGCCGCCCTGGTCTTCTGGATGCAGGCAGGATTTGCAATGGTTGAGGCAGGTTTCACCCGTGCCAAGAATACCGGTAACATCCTGATGAAGAACCTTATGGACTTCTGTATCGGTACCGTAGTATTTATTCTTATAGGTTTCAGTCTTTTGCTGGGCGAGGACCTGGTAGGTCTTATCGGTAAGCCCGGATTCGACATTTTCACAAAGTATGCCGACTTTGACTGGTCCAACTTCGTATTCAACCTGGTATTCTGTGCGACCACAGCAACCATCGTATCGGGTGCCATGGCAGAGCGTACCAGATTCATTTCTTACTGTGTTTATTCCGCAGTTATTTCAGCAGTCATCTACCCCATTGAAGCTCACTGGATCTGGGGTGGCGGCTGGCTTTCCGAAATGGGCTTTCACGATTTCGCAGGTTCCTGTGCGATTCACATGGTAGGCGGTATTGCAGCTCTTATCGGTGCAGCAATCTTAGGACCTCGTATCGGTAAGTTTGAAAAGGACGAATCCGGCAGAATCGTAAAAGTTAACGCATTCCCCGGTCACAACCTTCCCATCGGCTGCCTTGGCGTATTCATTCTTTGGCTCGGCTGGTACGGATT
>DBVS01000068.1:2068-7574 GCA_002308235.1 Lachnospiraceae bacterium UBA1258 | reverse complement strand
TGTATGATCTTTACCTGGATCAAATACGGCAAGCCCGATGTTTCCATGTGCTTAAACGCTTCTCTTGCAGGCCTTGTAGCAATCACTGCTCCCTGCGATGTTACCGATGTTACCGGTGCAATCATTATCGGTGCCGTTTCGGGTCTCCTGGTAGTATTCGGTGTTTGGTTCCTTGATTACAAATTAAGAGTCGACGATCCTGTAGGTGCCGTTGCGGTTCACTGCTTAAACGGTATCTGGGGTACCATTGCAACCGGTCTTTTCGCAACCACCTCCGCTCCCGGCAACGAATCGGTTGTAGGTCTTTTCTATGGCGGCGGATTTAAGCAGTTAGGCATTCAGCTTATCGGTTTCCTTGCGGTTGCCGCTTGGACAGCTGTTACCATCACAATCGCATATCTTTGCATAAAGAAAATATTCGGCTTGAGAGTATCCGAGGAAGAAGAAATCGTTGGTCTTGACTCTACGGAACACGGCCTCCCTTCAGCATATGCAGGCTTCGCAATCATGGATATCTCAAACACAATGACCATGGCGGTCAATGAGAATACCAGCCTTGGTGCTCCCGATTACGAGACAGCAAGTGAGGTCGCAAAGGAAGCAGCAGTTTCGGTGGTAAGAGACGTCACTCCTTCTACGGGAATTTACAAAGTTGTTATTATTTCAAGACTTTCCAAGTACGATGCTCTTAAGAAAGCCATGAACGATCTCGGTGTTACCGGTATGACGGTCACCCAGGTTATGGGCTGCGGCGTTCAGAAGGGCGCAGGAGAAATGTACAGAGGAGTCGAAGTTGACGCAACCCTCCTTCCCAAGGTTAAGGTTGAAGTTGTTGTCAGCAAGATCCCTGTGGAAGATGTTATTGCTTCCGCCAAGAAAGCCCTTTACACCGGCCACATCGGCGACGGCAAGATCTTCGTTTACAATGTTTCAAGAGTCGTCAAGATCCGTACCGGCGAAGAAGACTTCGCAGCGCTTCAGGATGTTGAGTAGCCATCGAAGCGGCATTGGACAGATGTTACACCTTACCCCGTGAGCAATCACGGGGTATTTTTTGCAGATAAAAAACTTGTAAAATACAAAGAAAAAGCCCATAAACAGCGCATTTGCTCTTGAAAAAATTGGGGGGGGTGACGATATAATCGGTTGTGAGAGCAGGTTTTATGTGCATAATTATTAATCCATAACAACTTTCTAAGCATACTGATTTTATCGTAAAGGGGTATTTTATGAAAAGAACAGGGGAAATGGTGAACACAACAATGCAAACAAGAATGAGCGGGAAATTGAAGAATCATAAAAGGATATTCAGATTAGTATCCGGTATTCTTTTGACACTCATAATGGTATTAACTGATTTTATAGGCATATATCCGGGCAAAGACGTTTATGCTGTGGACGATTATATTGAAATCCGGCAGAGTAATGAACAGGATATGCGTGATGGTACTGACGCAATTGACATGAAAGCCGGGAAATATAGATTAATGGAGGATATAACAGCCCCTCTGCCGCTTGGAGCATTCGATGATACGAGTATAGTAACAATTGATCTTAACGGTCACTCATTAAGTTATTATGGCCATGCACCTTTGGAAGTAACCGACGGCACATTGACAATCGAAGATTCTTCAGCGCGAAAGGATGGCCGTATTAATATTCCACTCAGAGTTTCAACTCCTGATCCGGGTACTTTAAACGTTTTGGGAGGAACCCTTAGCAGTGTTACAATTGATGCATATCGTGTTCCCGGTTATTATGATCCGGGCACCGTAAACCAGTCCGGGGGAAAGATTGAAAATTTGGTTAACAATGGTTTTTGTAATATAAGTGGCGGAACCATCGAATCTATAGATGCCGCTTCAAACGGTCAATTGACGCAGACAGGTGGCCACATTAACTGCACGGTGCCAAATTCCATTACATACAGCCAACAGGGCGGTACCAGAACCGGTTCGTGTTACAACATTAGTTTTAACGCTAACGGCGGAACCGTGACTCCAAACAGCGCAATAACTGCCTTTGATGGAAATGCCGAAAGGCTGACTACATTTCCGACACCTTTATTGGACGGGTATCGGTTTGCAGGATGGTTCAGTGATGTAACAGGTGGAACTCCTATTGACACAAATACTGTGTTTTCAGCCTCCGGAACGATATATGCTCATTGGACGGAGATTGTAAGTACGCCGCCACTCAATCCGTCACCTCAGGGTGGTTCGGACGATTACTTTGAAGACCTTAAGAGTGCCTTCGAATCCGCCATTTCCCTTGGCGGTGCGCAGACGGTTACCTGGAACAGAGACTGCGTACTTAACTACGATATAATGAAACTCTTAGCTGAAAACCCGAGCATTACCCTTGTTTTTTCCTACACCTATGATGGATTTGATTATACAGTCACCATTCCGGGCAGACTTGCCAAACCCGACCCCGAGATCCCCATCTACGGTCCTTTGTACCTCTACGGCATGTACGGCGGCACCGTGAAGAAGCACCAATGAGTAAAGAATAAGAAAAGCGATCGCATACAGCGGTCGCTTTTATAAGTCAAATAAATCGGAATGTGAACCTGTGTTGACGAGCGTCAGAGTAAGAATATCATCTTCTATGAGATAAATAAGAAGCCAGTCAGGTTTTATATGGCATTCGTGAAAACCGGAATATTCTCCCTTCAGAACGTGGTCCTTGTATTTTTCACTCAGTGTTTTTCCGCAACCGAGTGTCTCAATAACATCATCAAGGAGGGAAAGGTCATAACCTCGCTTCTTCATTAGCTTATAGCTCTTTTTGAAGGCGTTAGTAAATTTTATTGTATATTTCAATCCTTATCCAAAGCCTCCTTTAAGGACTTTATGCTTTTATATCCTTTGACTTTCTTGTTACGTGAAATTGAACGGGCTTCAGCCATTGCATTTAAAGTTTCCTGATTATAGTCGGGAATTTCAACGCTAAACGGAAGTCCCCCGTGCAGAATGCACTGACGAAGAAAGATGTTAACCGCACCTGACATATCCATTCCGAGCGAACTGAAAAGTGCGTTAGCCTGATCTTTTACGTTTGAATCTATTCGAATTTGAGTGGGTGTTGTATTAGCCATAGCACGAACCTCCTTTGTATACACATTGTAACGCAAATGATATACAATGTCAATTGTTTGACGGCATTGTTTCTCAGCATAGAAAAAGAAAGAACTCTAAATAATATCTAAACCGGATTATGTCGGATACTATAAGGGAAAAATAGATTTTTACGTTAAGTCGGGTAGGTTGCTTCCCGTTAATGTTGACAAATAATTATTCTTGACGGTGTTAAATATATATGCTAATTTATCTTTGCAATAGTTGACGAGCAGGAAAGGCACCCTGCGCTCCCTGTAAGGGAACCTGATATGATGGATACGCCGCCCATCCAATTATTCAAAGATAAGAGCACTCGCTATGGCGGGTGCTTTTCTTTTTCCATGAACCCTAGGGACGAGGTTAGGGGTTCATTTTGCAAGCAAACGAAGAAGAAGTGCCAAGCACACATGAAACAATACCCCGTGAGCGATCACGGGGTATTTTCGTGAAATGCGCGTGTTGAAGTAATTCATCCCCGGGAGGAACCGAAGAATTTTTGCAGGACCTATGCGGCTCACTTAATGAGAAGTGCCTTTCATGGGCCGTCACGAGGAATGTCTGAGCCCAAGCGCACGATGTAGAACACATGAATTGTGAAATAGTGTGAGCGCGCGGCGAGTCCCGCAGTGGCGGTCCGTTTATGGAAGGTGCTTCGAATTTAGTGAAGAGCATACAGGCCGAAAAAATTGCTTGCGGTTCCCCCGGGGATGTGCTACATTACCCTCACAGTTACTTAACAAGCTGGCGCATAAACATGAAACCGTAAGAGAGAAAGTAGGTGTATTTATGGGCGGAAAGGTATTGGACATACCGATAATCAGAGCTTACCATCAGGGGAAGGATGAAGGCAAGGCTGAAGGCAGAGCTGAGGGAATCTTTGAGGGCCGTAACGAAGGCCGCGAAGAAGTTATTGCAGATTTGATCCGTAAAAAGGCCGAAAAAGGCAAATCCCTGGAAACCATAGCCGAAGAACTTGAAATGCAGGTTTCGGAGATCCGCGACATCTACGAATCGGTTTGTGCGGTCAGACAATAAATAACAGTAAATCATTTCACCCCGTGAGCGATCACGGGGTATTGTGTTTTTATAAAAACAGTCTCGGGATATTCTCCCGAGACCATTAAATAAACTTGAATCAGTATTTTATCACCTGTCCTGCATAAATAACATTAGGATTGGTGATTTCAGGATTCCTGGCAAGAATGGACTTAACACTCGTTCCGAGAGACGAAGCCACAGCACCGAGAGTATCTCCGGATTGGATTGTATATGTCCGATGGCTTCCGTAGTGGGCAATGAGCCAAAGCGGACCGTAAACAGGAATGTTCGGATCATAGATTGCCTCACCGGCAGGAATAAAGATATTGTATTCTTTTTCGTCAAATAAGAAAGTATAATCAAACGAAACATTGGGGTTATCAAATAAGGTTTTCATGACTGATGAGGTGAGTGCATTATCGGAAGAATACCTGATAGTGGCTAAGCCTCCGGTTTCGGCAGCAAGTGCAGAAGCACTGGCTATATCTTCTTCCAATGCTCCCGAATCATCTTGAGAATCCGATGGTGTAGTTGAAGCCGCAGGACCGGTGTATGGATTATCAACATTATAGTTTGCGGAAATCAATACCTCGAAACTGTTGTAGTTTGTGGGCCCGGAAATGGTGAGAACTATATTCAGCGCTGTAGAGTCGTTGGAGGCCGGTGATGAAATAGCACACGTGGAAATACCTATTTGCATGGCGTTTGCCGTGGAAACATCAGAGGCGGTTATTGAGGTTATGTTTGCGGGAACATATACGGTCATCATTATGGTAACGGGGGTTCCTCCGGAAGCAACAACCATATTTTCAGACATTGTGAAAAGCATTGAAATGTTATTGTTGATTGGAGGATTCTGCGGGGTATCAAATAAACGTCCGGTCATGGAAAACGTGATTGGAGAGTTTACTACCGAGAATCTTCCTGCAAAAGTTGCAGAAGCAGCACCACCGCCGGTCCATGAAGCGGTTCCGCCCAAGTCGGTGCCGGAGAGGCTGGGAGGGGGTAGAGCAGGTGCAGCAAAGGTCTTGTTTGTAACAAGCATAAACAGCAGCGTAAGGGTTGAAAGTACTGTGAGGGTTTTTTTGAAAGCCTTTTTCATGTAGTCTCCTTTACTATACAGTGCATATGTGTTATTGAAACTGTTGTTTTGCATAATTATACACGTGTGAAAACACAGGTACAATAATTTTTTTAAAAAGAACGTGCCGGACCATTTATTGCATTTTTTGATTGACAAATCCCAATCGCAGTGTATACAATAATACATTATAGAGCGACAAAGGCGTCGCGGATTATTCCGTGCCTTTGTCGCTCTTTTTGCGTACGAGGAAGGAAAACAAGCA
>DBVS01000068.1:577-2054 GCA_002308235.1 Lachnospiraceae bacterium UBA1258 | reverse complement strand
TATTTGTTTTCACCCGAGTACGCATGAGCATAAAAGTGAGGTGCGAAGCACCGTGTCTGCGAAGCAGACCTTTATGCGAATGGAGAGGAAGGAAAAAACATATGTGCTCTATACTTGGCTACCTGGGAAAAACATACACGGAAAAGGACTTACAGCCCTTCTTTGCAAGGACCGAATCAAGAGGCCCCGACATGGAGAGGATGACGGCCTTTGAGGGCGGGGTTCTCGGCTTTGAAAGGCTCTCGATAATGGGCCTTACCGAAAGCGGTATGCAGCCCTTTAAACTCGGCGGAAACCTGCTTGTATGTAACGGCGAGATCTACGGCTTCAGGAAATTGAAGGAAGAACTTAAGAGCGAATACGAATTCAAGAGCGATTCGGACTGCGAGATCCTGCTTCCTCTGTATCAAAAATACGGTGTTGAGATGTTTAAGAAGCTTGACGCCGAATTCGCACTGGTGCTTTTTGACGAAAAACGCAGATCCCTTGTGGCGGCAAGAGACCCCATCGGTATAAGACCTCTTTTCTACGGATATCCCGCGGAGGGTGAGATCGTGTTTGCCAGCGAAGCAAAGAACCTGGTGGGCCTGGTGCCTGAGATCTTTCCTTTTCCGCCCGGACACTTTTACGTTGACGGAAACTTTATATGCTATCGCGACATGACAGCAGTTTCCGAGGTTTCCGATGACGATCTTGAAACCGTATGCGTAAAGATCAGAGAGAAGCTTACCGCAGGCATCGAGAAGCGCCTTGATTCCGATGCACCGTTGGGCTTTTTGTTAAGCGGCGGCCTGGACAGTTCCCTGGTTTGCGCGGTTTCCGCAAGGATTCTTAAGAAACCCATCAAAACCTTCGCCATCGGCATGAGCACCGATGCAATTGACCTTAAGTATGCAAAAGAGGTTGCGGACTACATCGGAAGCGACCACACCGAAGTCATCATTACCGCAGATGACGTTATAAAGGCTCTTCCTGAAGTGGTGCATCTTCTCGGAACCTTCGATATCACCACGATCCGCGCCAGCATCGGCATGTATCTTGTGTGCAAAGCAATCCATGAAAAGACCGATATCAGGGTGCTTCTTACGGGAGAGATTTCGGACGAACTTTTTGGTTACAAATACACGGATTTTGCTCCGGATGCGGAGAGCTTCCAGAGAGAAGCCGCCAAGAGAATAAGGGAGCTTTATATGTATGACGTGCTTCGTGCGGACCGCTGTATTTCCGTAAATTCCATGGAAGCAAGAGTTCCCTTCGGAGACCTGGATTTCGTTGAGTATGTAATGAGCGTTAACCCGAAGCTTAAGATGAATGTTTACGGCAAGGGCAAATACCTCTTAAGGCACGCTTTTGAAGGCGATTATCTGCCGGAGTCCATTCTTATGAGAGAAAAGGCTGCTTTTTCCGATGCCGTGGGACATTCCATGGTTGATTACTTAAAGGAGTATGCCGAGAAAACCTACACAGACGAAGAATT
>DBVS01000068.1:0-551 GCA_002308235.1 Lachnospiraceae bacterium UBA1258 | reverse complement strand
CTTCTTTATCGGGATCTGTTTGAAAAATATTATCCCGGTCAGGGCGCGATGATAAAGGACTTCTGGATGCCCAACAAAAGCTGGGAGGGATGCGATGTTAACGATCCTTCCGCCAGAGTTTTAAAGAACTACGGCGCCAGCGGAGTCTGAAGAAAAAGAAAAATTAAATAACATATATGAAAATCGCAAAGACGCGAGAAGGAGAAGAGTATGGTTAAATACGTATTTGTCATGGGCGGAGTTGTTTCGGGCCTGGGGAAAGGAATTACGGCGGCCAGCCTCGGAAGGCTTTTAAAGGCCAGAGGTTATCACGTAACGATGCAGAAATTCGACCCCTATATCAACGTGGATCCGGGAACCATGAACCCTGTGCAGCACGGAGAGGTCTTCGTTACGGATGACGGAACGGAAACGGACCTTGACCTTGGTCACTATGAAAGGTTCATAAACGAAAGCCTCGACAAATATTCGAATGTCACCACAGGTAAGATTTACCAGACGGTGCTTAACAAAGAACGTCACGGTGATTACGGCGGAGGTACCGTTCAGGT
>DBVS01000011.1 GCA_002308235.1 Lachnospiraceae bacterium UBA1258 | reverse complement strand
CCGCACCTGCAAAAAAGAAAGGAAGCCCTGTTAAGATCCTTATCGCAGCTCTGGCGGCAGTTCTTCTTATTGCCGGCGGGATTGTAGCATTTATTATCATTGACAGAAACAATTCCACCATTGATTTTGACAAGTATATTTCGGTTGATGTTACCGGTTATGAAGGCTACGGTACGGCTAAGGCAACCATAGACTGGGATTCCATTGAAGATAAGTACGGTAACAAAGTCAAACTTGCCAAGGATGCAAAGAAACTTTTTAAGGCTTTGGGCGCAAACTATGATGAGGACGATGTATTTGAATCATTTACCGCTTTTGTCAATGTAAAGCTTACTCCTTCAACCAAACTTAAAAACGGAGATAAGGTTAAATTCGAACTTGATATGCCCGAAGAACTCGGCAAGATGTACAAATTCAGATATAAATCCAAGGGCGGAGAGATAGAAGTATCTGACCTTAAGGCTGTTGAATCCTTTGATCCTTTCGAGGGACTTGTCGTTGAATTCTCCGGAATTTCGGGCGAAGCATATTTTGAATACAATTACAACGGAAGTCTTTTAAATGTAAACGACTTTTCTTATGACAAGAACTACGGTCTTAAAAACGGAGATACGGTTGAATTTAAGATCGATGAAGCTACTCCCGATTATTATCTTAACAGAATAGGCAAGGTTCCTTCTTCTTTCTCAAAGACCTATACCGTTGAAGGCCTTGATGAGTATGTTTCAAAATACAGCGATATTCCGTCCGAGACTTTGACAAAGTTAAAGAAAGAAGCGGAAGATTCGGTAAAATCCTATGCGACACAGTACGGTTCTACCATTACCGCGTCCGATATTGCTTATTGCGGTTATGTTTTCAGATCAATCAAAGACGATGTTAGTATTTACTGGGGAGATACCAACACTCTTTATTTGATCTTTTCGGCTTTGGTTTCGAGCAATGACGCTGAATTTATGTCGAAAAAGGTTTATTACCCCATAGCTTTCGGCAATTTCCTCAAAACGGGCAATGATTTGACCTATTCAAAGGACAGTTCCATATCCGGATACTTTACTTTTGATACTACGTATAAGTCATCAAACGGATATTACAATCCTTATCTGTGCTATTCCGAGATTTATTCCGAAAACCTTTCGAACTACGATGTTGAAGCGGGTGACGGATTTGAAAAGTTTGAAAAGGTAGTAAGCATTACAAAACCTGAAGATATATCCGCTGAGTTCAAAGAAAAACTTTTTGAAGATGCAAAGAATACCGTTGAGGCAAATCTTATTTACAGATTTGACGGTTATTATGATTATACCATCAACGGTGTAAGCAACGGATATTTCTTGATTTCAAAGAATCCCGGCAAAAATGCAGTCGAAAATAACAAGTTCATTGTGGTGGTTGTTGCAAGTGTTAAAAACTCAAGTAAAGATACAACTACTATGGGTAAATATCCTTTTGATGATGTCGTTCAATATCCCGTTATTTATAACGGAATAGTTAAGCTTCCTGACGGGTCATTCTTTGTATCCCAGAAAGAATCGAGCAAAACCAATATTGAAGGTACTGAAGGTCCCAGGGTTTGGTACAATAACACAACCGGTTATGTTGACGGAAAGAATCTTTACAAAGAATCCGTAAAGAAATATATAGATAAATATGATATTTTCGTGCCCGAAGAACTTAAGGCCTTTTCCGATGAAGACAATCAGTCCGATGGAGAAGGAGACAATAAGACCGAAGGCGTCAATAAGAGCGAAGGTGATAACAAGACCGAAGGTCAGGGTGAAAATCAGCAGAACAAAAACTAATACAAGACGGGGATAGTTAAATGAATTTAGGAATCAGACTGCACGATACAAAAGAAGGCACTTTTGAAGAAAGAATAGGCTTTGCGAAGGAACAGGGATTTAATTGCGGACATCTGGCGCTGTACCAGATGTTAAAGGAATTTCCCTGCGACCCCGCAGCCCTTACTCCGGGTTACGCCATGTACATAAAAAATGTTTTTGCCAAAAACAACATGGATATTGCGGTACTTGGATGTTACTTAAATCTTGCAAACCCCGATGCAGCCGAAATGGCCGATATTCAGAAAAGATATATGGCTCATATCAGATTTGCCTCCCTCTTGGGAGCGGGAGTTGTGGGAACGGAAACCGGGTGCCCCAACAAAGAATACAAGCCTGTTCCCGAAAACAAGACCGATGCGGCACTTGCTTTGTTCATAAAAAACTTAAAGCCTGTGGTTCAGTATGCTGAGAAAATGGGCGTGATAGTTGCGATTGAGCCTGTAGCCACCCATATCGTATATGATCCGAAAACCGCAAGGCGGGTTCTTGATGCCGTAAAATCCCCGAATCTGGGTATCATATTTGACCCTGTAAACCTGCTTGATTTTCATAATTACAAGCAGCAAAAGGAAATCTGCAAGGAAGCCATCGAACTCCTCGGAGACGATATAATGATGATCCACATAAAGGATTTTCTTCCTGCCATCGGACATATCGAATCCGTACCCGCAGGCTTCGGAGTGATGGATTATTCCGATATCATCAGGTTTATTAAGACCCGTAAACCTCACATCCATGTGACCCTTGAGGATACCAAGCCCGACAACGCCGTGGCAGCAAGAAAGCACATGGAACGGCTCTATGATGAGTGTGAAGTCTGACGGTGAATTGACGGTTAATACCTTTTGGTTTATAATCAGTACAACCTCGGGTGCTCGAGTCTTGTAATTTTTGAACCTACAGTAACTTTAAAAGGGATTCCTATATTTGTATGTGGATGTCGGGCCGCACTGCAATCAGCGGATGGCAGAAGCATACGTGCGGTTGCCCACCTAGCATAGCTAGGAGTCAAAAGCAAGAGTCGACATTTCGGGGGGTTATTCAAAAAGACAGCTTCGCTGTCTTTTTTGATTTGTCAAAATATAAAAGCCAATAATTCCTTGACAAATGGTGATATTTTAAATATATTAAACAGTAGTCAAAAGCGATGAAGGTGCACAGTAGACTTTTCGATACATCCAGAGAGGAAGACTCGGCGGCTGAAAGGTTTTCCATGTTAAGCGTAAAGTTGAATTTCACACCGGAGCTTCTTAGGTGATATGTAGCTTAAGACGTGTGCGCGCGTTAAGCGTTTGAGTGTCGGATATCCGGAATTTGGGTGGTACCGCGATTAAGAATCGTCCCATAGCCTTTTGGCTGTGGTTTTTTTATTTTTAGGAGGTTTATATGGCTGATCTTAATGAATTAACAGAAAAACTTTCTTTGCTGAAGCAGGAAATAGAAGCGAAGATCGATACCTTTTCCGATTCAAAGGAAGCCTTTGAATTCAGAAAGGGTTTAATGGATTCAAAGACGGGTCAAATCGGTTCTTTGATGAAAGAAATGGGAAAAATCCCCAATGAATTAAAGGCCGATTACGGTAAAAAAGTAAATGAGATAAAGGCCTGGGCTCTTTCAAAGTTTGATGAACTTGAGAAGACCCTTAAAGAAAAAGAGATGAAAAAACGCTACGAAGCAGAAGCGATAGATGTAACGCTTCCTTCAAAGATGCGTCCCGTCGGATACCTTCATCCCATTACCCAGGTTAAAAACCAGATCGTTCAGATCTTCGGCTCCATGGGATTTGATATTTTCGAAGGCACCGAGATCGAAAACGACTATTACAATTTCACGGCTTTGAATATACCCAAGGATCATCCCGCAAGAGATATGCAGGATACGTTCTATTTAAGCCCCGATTTTCTTTTGCGTACACAGACTTCTGCCGGACAGATCCATGTAATGGAGGCAAAGAAACCGCCTATTAAGATCATTTCTCCCGGTAAGGTTTTCAGATCCGATGATGATGCCACCCATTCACCCATGTTTACTCAGATGGAAGGTTTGGTCGTTGATAAGGGTATTACCCTCGGAGATCTTCAGGGACTTTTGAATGTTTTCGTTGAAAAGATCTTCGGAGACGGAACCACCACCAGACTTCGTCCTTCTTATTTCCCTTTCACGGAGCCTTCCGTTGAAGTCGATGTAAGCTGCTTCCAGTGCAAAGGCAAGGGCTGCAAGCTTTGCAAGGGTACGGGATGGATCGAAGTCCTCGGTGCCGGTGTCGTTAACAAGAAGGTGCTGGAAGGCTGTGACATAGACAGTGATGTTTACAGCGGAATCGCCTTCGGTATCGGTGTTGATCGTATCGCTATGCTTAAATACGGCATTAACAATATTAAATTATTATTCGAATCTGATCTTAGAGTCTTAGATCAGATAAATGACTGATAAAGGGAGGATACAAGATGTTAGTTCCTATAAGCTGGTTAAAAGATTATGTGGATATAGATGTATCCGTGGAAGAACTTGAAAATAAACTGTTTTCCTGCGGTTTTGAAGTGGAAGAGAAATATCAGGTGGGCAAGGACATTGAGAATGTTGTTGTGGGACTCGTAAAGAAGTGCGATCCCATTCCCGATACCCATCTTCACGTTTGTGTCGTTGATGCGGGAAAGCATGGAGAATTCCAGGTTTGCTGCGGTGCCGACAATGTTGAGGCAGGAAAGAAATATCCCCTTGCTCTGGTAGGCGCAAGAGTTTACCAGACCGCAAAGGACCATGTTACGGTTGAAGGTGTTATGACCATCAGTGCAGGAAAGCTTCGGGGCTATGATTCCTTCGGTATGCTTTGTTCGGGTACTGAACTGGGACTGTCCGAGAACCTTTACAAGGGTGCAGGATATAACGGACTTTTGGTGCTTCCCGATGATGCAACTCCCGGTGAAGACGTAAAACCCATCACAGGTCTTGACGAGTGGATCTTTGACGTATCGATAACTGCCAACAGACCCGACTGCCAGAGTATTTTCGGTCTTGCAAGAGAAGTTGCCGCAGTTCTTCAAAAACCTTTGAAACAGCCCGATTTATCCTATACAGAGACAGGTGTTACCAAGGAACTTTCTGTTTCCTGCGAAGCGCCCGACCTCTGCGAAAGATACATTTCCCACTATGTTTATGATGTAAACATCAAGGAATCTCCCGACTGGATGAAGAGAAGACTTACTCTTGTGGGATGTTCCGCAATCTCAAACATCGTAGACATTACCAATTATGTGTTAAAAGAGCTTGGTCAGCCCATGCATGCCTTTGATTATAACTATCTTGAAGGTCATGCCATCAACGTAAGACGTGCTGCGGACGAAGAAAAGATTGTTACTCTTGATGAAAAAGAATTTTCTCTTACCCATGACAACCTTGTTATCTGTGACGGAAAGAAACCTGTTGCCCTTGCGGGGATCATGGGAGGCCTTAACTCGGAAATTCTTGATACCACCAACGAAGTTGTATTTGAAGCCGCCAAGTTTATGACCGACAACATCAGAAAGAGTTCCAGAAGCCTTGGCCAGTCTTCGGATTCATCTGCGGTATTCTCCAAAGGCGTTTACGAGTACACCACCGTTATGGCCATGAAGAGAGCCCTCCATCTGATCGAAGAACTTGGCTGTGGCAAGGTTTCTTCAACGAAATTCGACGTAAATACCGGTAATTCCATCGAGCCCAGGGAACTTACGGTTTCCGTATCAAAAGTTAACGGAGTTCTCGGTATAAAGGTTCCCGATGCTGATATCGTAAGGGTACTTAAAAACCTTGATTTTTCACCCGTAATCGCAGGGGATGTTCTTACCATCAAGGTTCCCGCATACAGACTTGACATCGAGACCTATCAGGACGTTGCGGAAGAAGTCATCAGAATGTACGGTTACGACCATATCGTACCCACATTCATTCCCACCGCCCAGGTTACCAGCGGCGGATACAATTTAAGACAAAGAACGGAACTCAAGATCAAGAATGCTCTTTGCGCGCAAGGTGCTTTCGAAGGCATGCATTACTCCTTCTTTTCACCCTCGGATCTCGATCTTTTAAGGCTTCCCGAAGATTCACCCTTAAGACATGCCATAAAGCTTATAAATCCCATTAACAGGGATTTATCCCTTATGAGAACGACTCTTGTGCCTCAGATGATCCATGCCATGGCCAAAAACCAGAAAAACGGTATCTTAAGCGGCAGGATCTTTGAACTGGGAAACAAATTCATCGCAAAAGATCTGCCTTTGAAGGAATATCCCGATGAAAGAGAAACCATCTGTATCGGTGTATTCGGCGAAGATGAAGATTTCTTCTCCTTAAAGGGAGTATTGGAAGCGGTTGCTTCTGCCCTTGATATCAAATTCGATTACGAAAAAGAAGAATATGTCTTCCTTCACCCCTACAGAAGCGCAAAGGTCCTTTGTAACGGAGAAGAGATCGGCCTTATGGGTCAGGTTAAGTATGAAATCCAGGATGAAACCGACATGAGAGTTCCCGCATATGTAGCGGAAATCGATCTTAAAGCCCTTACCAAGTACTACGGAAAAGAAAGACGTTTCACACCCCTTCCTGCATTTAACGAAGAGAAGAGAGACCTTTGCTTTGTAATGGATAAGGATGTTACCTGCGCATCGGTTGAAAAGACCATCGAAGCCACATGCGATTATGTGACGGACATTAATCTTTTTGACATTTACGAAGGCGCCCAGCTTGGCGAAAATAAAAAGAGTATGGCCTTTAATCTGGTATTTACGCCAAAGAACGAGGAACTTAAGCCTGAATTCGTTGATTCCTTAATTAAAAATATTCTTGATACTCTTAACGAAAAATATGGTATAACATTAAGAGCGTAGTATTTTTTGCAAAATGAGTGTAATATCTATATAGTTTTTAAAAGGAGATTTTTATGGAAACAAAGAACGTTTGGGAAAGCTACAGCGCCGCACGCGCTAAGGAATGTGATGTATTGAACAGGGAATACATCGATTTTATCAGCACCTGCAAGACTGAAAGAGAGTGTGTCAACGAAATCGTCAACATGGCTGAAAAGGCCGGTTATGTTGAGCTTGAGGCCAAGATCAAGGCAGGAAAGAAACT
>DBVS01000001.1:590-17846 GCA_002308235.1 Lachnospiraceae bacterium UBA1258 | reverse complement strand
GAAATAAAGTATATTCTTGAAAATACGCAGGAATGCCTTTATAATAAGGCAAAAGTCCTTGAGAAGGTGTTTTTGTGGTGAAAAAATGGAGATCGGCGGCGCTCCATGTCATACTGTTCCTGTTTGTGGCGGTAAGTTTTATAGCCGTTTACATTCGGGCGGGTATCGTAAGAACCCGGTATGACAAGGTTGAGCTGAGTAAAGGCTGGACGGTAAAGCTTACCCGTGCCGGCGAACAGAATATTGAAATACTCGAAGACGTCGATCTTGACGAATACCACGTCAAGGGTCTTGTGAGGGGTGACTGGTTTGTTCTTTCCACCACCCTTCCCGAAGAACTCCCCGAACGTCCTTCTTTGCGTATACGTTCCGCATATTCCGTTATGGACGTATACGTCGATACTCAAAGAATATTTTCCTGCGGATATGATGAATATGATAAAGGATACCTTACCGGTTCCGGAAACAGATTTATAGCTCTTCCCGACGACAGCGCCGGGAAAACTCTCAAGATCACTGTTTTCATAGCCGAGGAAAATGCTTTTTCAACAATCAATCCTCCGGTCATTTCCGACGGAACTCATGAAATAGTGGATTATCTTACGGAGCGACAGCTTCCCCTTGCGGTGGCGCTGTCTCTTATCACTGCGGGATTTGCCATCACCGTGGTTACTTTCTGCATGTATTTCAAGTCCTTCTCCATTGAAAGACTGTTCTGCATAGGCGTTTTTTCCCTGTGCATCGGCAGCTGGTCTTTGTGCAGCTACGATTTGAACCTGCTTTTTACGGAGAGACTGTATCTTAAGTCCTATCTTGAATACATGAGTCTTTACTTAAGCCCCTTGCCGCTGATACTTTATTTTCGGGAAGATGTTGAGAGACGCGAAAGAAAATGGGAAATCAGGATTTATTTCGCCGTCGTGCTTTGTCTCATACAGCTTTTCGTAGTAGCGGTTTTGCTTAATTTCATGAATATTGCACACTTCCCCGTGCTGTTCGGCCCTTACCTTGCAATCATCCTGGCTGTGGTATGCTATGCCGCATTCCTGATCGTAAGGGATGCCGTGGGCGAAAAGAAGCACAGACTTTTGATCTGGGGAGTTGTGGCCCTTCTTGCTTTCAGCCTTCGCGATATAATCGTGTACGCCTTCGTCAGGTTCTCGAAAATTGCCGGAACCCAGGGCGAATACAGGACTTATACCGCCGCAGGCGCCTTTGTATTTATCATGGCAATGTTTGCCGACTTCATCAACGAATACCGTCGTACCGTCTCTGTAGAGGCTGAGAACAGGCTTCTTGTGAAGCTTGCCTACAATGACGTGCTGACGGGGCTTAACACCAGACGCCGTATCGAAGAGATCTTCAAGGAGATTGATGAAGAGGGTAAGAACTTTGCCATCATGCAGTTCGACCTTAACAACTTAAAACAGGTGAACGACAATTTCGGTCACGAAAAGGGCGACGAACTGATCGTTAACTTCTCCGATTGTTTAAAGAAAGTCTATTGCAACGGAGAAAGCATCGGCAGAATGGGCGGTGACGAATTTGTAGTCATCGTTCCGGATTCCGCAAATTACAAGGTTGATGCCACGGTTGCGGCTCTCGAGATCCTCGTTTCGAAGGTAAACGATATGACCGAGACCACCAAGATCAGCTATTCCTGCGGTTTTTGCTATTCGGATGAACTGGAGCATCCTACGGCAGCGAGAGTCTATGTGGAAGCCGACAGACGTATGTATCTGGAAAAAGAAAAATACTACAAAGAAAAAGGATACGGAAGGAGACGCAGTGATTAAAAGAGAAGATATCAACATAAGAGATCCCTTTGTATTGGTTCATGAGGGAAAATATTATCTGTACGGAACAAGAGGAGCCGAATGCTGGGGAAAGGGCACGGGTCTTGATGTATATGTGAGTACGGATCTTGAGAATTTTGAGGATCCGGTGGAGGTGTTTACTCCCCCTGCGGATTTCTGGGCAGATTTAAACTTCTGGGCACCGGAAGTTCATAAGTATGAGGGAAGCTTTTATATGTTTGCTTCTTTCAAAACAGAGGGAAAGTGCCGTGGAACCCAGATCTTAAAGGCTGATTCCCCCATGGGTCCCTTTAAGGTTCATTCGGACGGCCCCGTTACGCCGAAAGACTGGGAATGCCTTGACGGTACCCTTTATATTGAAAAGACCGACGGAAACAAGCCCTATATGGTCTTCTGCCATGAGTGGGTACAGGTCACGGACGGTGAGATCTGTGCGGTGGAATTGAGTAAAGACTTAAAGAAGCCCGTGGGAGAGCCGAAGCTTTTGTTCCATGCTTCCGAAGCACCTTGGGTCAATTCCATCAGGAACGGAAACTATGTTACCGACGGCCCCTTTGTTTATACGGACGATTCCGGCAAGATCACCATGCTCTGGTCAAGCTTTGGCGCAGAGGGTTATACACTTGCGGTGGCACACAGTAAATCCAACACCATCGAAGGCCCCTGGGTCCAGGATGAAAACCTTATCTTTTCAAAGAACGGCGGTCACGGAATGATCTTTAAGAGCCTTGAAGGAAAGACCATGGCGACCCTTCATTCCCCCAACATTAATCTTAAGGAACGTCCCGTTTTCTTTGAGGTAAAGCTTCCGGAATACAAATAAGCGGTAAATATGGAACAGTTTAAAGAGCTCCGATTTGTTTCGGGGCTCTTTTTATGTCCGATCAGAAAAGGTAAATTTAAGTCGAAAACTTTGAACTTAAGTCAATATAATTTGCATAAGTCACAAAACCGAACAAAATTTGCTTTGTGCAAATATTGATGAAGTAAAAACGGTAAATTTTGTTTGATAAAAACTATTTTCGGTGGCATTTTTGCTTGTTTCTTGAGAAATATTGACCTTCGAAAGGTGCTGATATAGGATTAGACTACCAAGAAGAAGGGAGATTCACTTATGAAAAAGAAGCAATTATTCGCTGCAGTTTTATCTGTGGCAATGATGCTGGGTCTCGTAGCCTGCGGCGGTAACGGAACAAGCACCTCAAGTGCAAGTGATTCCGCAAGCGTAAGCTCTGCATCAAGCACAAGCGTTTCGGCATCTGCTTCCTCTGCAAGCACGGAGGAAAAGAAAGAGCCCGTGACCCTCAGAATGGCATGGTGGGGTTCTCAGACCAGACATGACAGAACAGTAGCGGTTATCGAACTCTACGAAAAGCTTAACCCTCATGTAACCATCGAATACGAGCCCATGGATTTCGAAGGATATTTCAACAAGCTCAACACCCTGGTTGCATCAAACGATGTATGGGATATTTTCCAGATGGGAAGTAACTTCCCTACATTCCAGAGTAAGATCTACTTACTCAACGATTTCATCAAGGACGGCACCATTGATGTATCCGGCACCACCGATGCATTCCTTCGTATCGCAGCCGACGCACAGGGCAACCAGGTTGGTCTTTGCAGCGGCGTTAACACCTACGGAATCGCTTACGACCCCGAGATCTTCAAGCAGGCCGGCGTAGCTGAACCTACCGAAAACTGGACCTGGGACGACTACAAGAAGATTTGCCTTGACATTCACAGTAAGCTTGGCATCTACGGATCCTCCAAGTTTGATGACTGGCAGGCAGGCGGCTCCAGCGGAATCAGCCAGGAAGGTTTTGAGTACGGATTCTACAATTCCGACAATACCGGACTTGGATTCACCGACTACAAGATGCTTGCAAACTACATGCAGATGAGAGCAGACCTTGTTGATGCAGGTGCTTATCCCGATCCCGGTGCTTGCAACGAGATCAGCGACATCGAGCAGGACTTCATCGTATCCGGCGAAGCTGCCATGACCTGGGTTGCATCCAACCAGTTCGTTGCACTTACCAATGCGGCAGGCAGAGAGCTTAAGCTCATCAACCCTCCCCGCAAGACCGCTAACGGTCCTTCCGGTATCACCATTCAGTCTTCTCAGATGCTTTGCGTATCCAACGATTCCAAGCATCCCGATGAAGCAGCCAAGTTTATCGCATTCTTCCAGAGCAGCATCGACGCCAACAAGATCCTTCTTGCAGAGCGCGGAATTCCTACCTTTACCGCTGTTCGTGAAGCACTTGCAGACAACCTTACCGACGTTGAAAAGAAGGTTTACGAGTATGTTGACCTCGTAGGTTCCTTCGATACCGGCGGAAAGCCTTACAACCCTGCAAGCCCTGAGTGCGGTGAAGCAGTAAAAGAGCAGTACAAGTACTACCTTGAAAAGGTTATCTACAAAGAAATGACCGCTGATGAAGCTGCAAAGGCAGTTTATGACTACGCAGCATCTCAGTTCTGATTCTTCTTTTCTCAAGTTTTAGCACGGTGTCCGTCACTGCCTTTTGGCAGTGGCGGAAAATCGCCGGGCAATTCCCTCAGAGGTTTTTAAGTATGAGCAAAACAAAAACTCCCGCAGTTGTAAGCGGAAGAACGCCTTGGAACAGGTTTGCCTATAATAACAATACGGTGGGGTATGCTTTTGCAGCCCCCTTTATAATCGGATTTCTTGCATTTACGATAATTCCTATGCTCACATCCCTTTATTATTCATTTACCGATTACAACATGATTAATAAATCGAACTGGGTGGGCTTTAGTAACTATATAAATCTTTTTAAAGACGAAAGATTCTTAAAGTCGGTGGGCGTCACGCTTCAGTATGTTGCGCTGTCCGTACCGATCAAGCTTGCTTTTGCTTTGTTTATAGCTTTTCTTCTTACAAGGCCCAGCAAGCTGGTGAGTGTTTACCGTTCACTTTATTATCTTCCCTCGCTTATCGGAGGAAGCGTGGCGGTAGCTTTGGTTTGGAAAGAACTGTTTTCAAGGAAGGGTCTTATCAACATAAACCTTGCAAAACTCGGTTTACCAACGGTCAACTGGTTAGGCAGCATGACCGCCGCCAAGTGGCCCATTATCTTAATGACCGCCTGGCAGTTCGGTTCATCGATGCTGATCTTTGCGGCGGGACTTAAGGAGATTCCCACGAGCTACTACGAAGCTGCAAAGATTGACGGAGCCAACGGCTGGCAGATCTTCTGGAAGATCACCATGCCCTGCCTCTCTCCGGTTATCATGTTCAATCTAATAATGCAGCTCATATCGAGCTTTATGGTGTTCACGCAGGCCTTTGTCATCACAACGGGCGGCCCCAACGATGCCACCATGTACTACGCACTTTATGTGTATAAGCAGGGTATCCAGATGAGGTTCATGGGCTACGCCAGTGCCATGAGCTGGGTAATGCTCCTCATTATGAGTGCAATCACCGCGATTGTTTTCAAGACATCCAAGCATTGGGTGTTTAATGAATCCGAAAGTTAGGTGCGCCATGAAAACAAAGAAAATAGTATTAAGAATCATTTATCATATTTTTATAGCGGGTCTCGGATTCGTGATGATCTATCCGGTACTCTGGATGATCTCCGGTTCCTTAAAGGACAACTCGGAGATATTAAGCGGATCCCTAAACCTTATCCCGCCTCACTGGCGTTGGGAAAACTATAAAACGGGCTGGGCGGGTTTCGGAAAAATAACCTTTACCACCTACTTTAAAAATTCTATAATAATTACGGTAATCGCAACCCTGGGAACCGTTATAAGTTCTTCGCTTATAGCCTACTCTCTTGCCAGGATCAAGTTCCACGGCAACAAGCTTATTTTTACCATCATGATTGCAACCATGCTGTTGCCGGGTCAGGTAGTCATGATCCCGCAGTATCTGATCTACAACCGTATAGGCTGGGTCGGAACGATACTTCCCCTTGTAGTACCGCATTTCTTCGGAGCCCCTTTCTTTATCTACATGATGATGCAGTTTATGGCGGGAATTCCGAGAGAACTTGATGAAGCGGCCATCATTGACGGCTGCAGCAAATACAGTGTTTATTCGAGGGTCATCATCCCGCTTTTGAAGCCGGCACTGATTTCCACCATCATCATCCAGTTTTACTGGAAGTGGGATGATTATATGGGACCCCTGCTTTATCTGGGAAAGCCTCAGGCCTACACCGTTTCCATAGCCGTAAAGCTTTTCAAGGACGCAACAAGCAAAACGGACTACGGTCCCATGTTTGCAATGTCCACGCTCTCCATGATACCAGTATTTTTGATCTTCCTTTTCTTTAACCGCTATCTTGTGGACGGAATCAGCACCAGCGGCTTGAAGGGATAAATTTTAACAGGTACGCAGAATGATTCATCGCGAGCAATTGGTAAAAAAATATAATCCTCTTCTGAAACGCATGAATCCCCATTCTCCTTTAACTCTGGGGAACGGGGATTTTGCTTTTGGTGCGGATGTGACCGGACTTCAGACCTTTTACGAAGAGTATGAAAAGGCCTGCCCGGTCCTGACCATGTGTTCAAACGAATGGCATTTTGCACCTTTCCCGGACGGTACTTCGCCAAAGATCACTCTGACTGAATATGAGTCCCGCGGTCGCATTCTGAAATATCCCGTAAACTGCTTTAGAAACGAAGAAAAAGCATACGATTATTTGCGGGAAAATCCCCACAGATTCAATCTCATGAGAATCGGTTTCCTGCTTGATTCAAGGCGATTGCTTCCCGAAGATATTTCGGATGTGGATCAGACACTCGATCTTTACACGGGAATCCTTACCAGTACCTTTAAAACCGAGGGAAAAGAAGTTACCGTGGAAACCGCGGTGGGGGAAAACAACACTCTTGCTTTTAAAGTGGATTCAAAGCTCTTAAAAGACAGACTTACCATCAAAGTGAGCTTTCCCTATCCGAGTCCCGGGATTACCGGTTCCGATTTTAATGCAAAAGACAAACATCGCACCATCGTTAAACGCTCCCGGATCCTGCGGGGACACGAAGATGTGCTTTTAAAAAGAGAGATCGATTCAAAGAATCTGTACGTGCATTTAAGCGGGGGAATGAAAATAGAAAAATCGGGTTCCCACGACTTTACCTTAAGTCTTCCGGAGCAGAGGAGTACGACTCTGTCGGGAGTCATCGGTTTTTCGGATGAAGAAAACGGCTTTGCGGAGCGGACCTATAAGCAGGTCTGTGAAGAGTCCATGACCCGCTTTTATACCTTTTGGAACAGGGGAGCTTTCATCGATGTGACGGGTTCTTCGGACAAAAGAGCCGAGGAGCTTGAAAGAAGAATAATCCTTTCCATGTACCTTTCATTTGTGCAGTGTACATCCACACTTCCGCCCCAGGAGACGGGTCTTACCTGCAACAGCTGGTACGGAAAGTTTCACATTGAGATGCATCCCGTGCATGCGGCGTATCTGGCACTTTACGGGCGGGGAGATCTCTTGGAAAGATCCTTCGGATTTTATCTGGGAGCTCTTAAGAATGCAAAAAGAATAGCAAAAGAAAACGGTTTTAAGGGTGCAAGATGGCCCAAGATGACGGATCCCACCGCGGAAAATTCGCCCTCGGTCATTGCGCCGCTCCTTATCTGGCAGCAGCCTCATATCATATATATGCTGGAACTTTTAAGGCTTTCAAGATATTCGGAGAGTCGCGTGGAAGTTCCCGCAATTTCCGAAAAGGATTTTCTCGAAAAGTACAGGGTTCTTGTGGAAGAAACCGCAGAATTCATGGCGGATTTTGCAATCTATGATGAGAAAACGGACAGATACATTCTTCCTCCGCCTCTTTACAGCGTACAGGAAAAGGGAAATCCTTCGGAAATATTCAATCCGGGGTTTGAAATCGAATATTGGAAGTTCGGTTTGAACATTGCCGCAGACTGGCTTGAAAAACTGTCGGTAAAAGACTGCGGAAAGTACAGGGAAACAGCAGCAAAGATGGCTGTTCAGAAGCCTGTGGAGGGACTCCTTCCGGCCTACGAAGGATACAGTAAGACCTACACGGATTTAAATATGGATCACCCTTCCATGCTTTTCGGAAAGGGCCTGCTTTCGGCTGAAACCGATGAAGAAGCCTTGCTTTGTTCCATAAAAGAATTTAAGGATAAGTGGGATTTTGATTCTCTCTGGGGATGGGATTTTGCTTTTCTGGCGATGACGCTTGCAAAACTTGGAAGATACGATGAGGCTTTCGATATGCTGCTTTCGGATGCAGCCAAGAATTCTTACGGTATAAACGGAAATAATTTCCAGGGAGAAAGAAAGGATCTGCCTTTATATCTCCCCGGAAACGGTGCGTTGCTTTTGGCAATGAGTGCGTTGAGATCCACAAAGAACTGGTATATCGAGACGGAAGGGATCATGGAGTATCCGTTTTAGCAAGGGGATCGATATCATCGCCCTTTGAGGAACGCTTACGGTTAAGCTGCTTGTATTCGTTTCGATATTTAAGGGGCGAGACCTCACGATAGGTCTTAAAGACCTTCTCGAAATAGGTAAGGCTTTCGTAGCCGCAGGCGGATGCGATCTCGGTAATGGAAAGGTTTGAATCCGTAAGCAGTTTCTGGGCTTTGTTTACCCGGTGGATGTTGATGTATTCGTTGATGGTAAAGCCTGTGGTCTCTTTAAAAATGCGGCTTAAGTAGCACTTGTTGACAAAGAAACTGTCCGCAACGGTTTCAAGGGACATGGAACTGGTACAGTTTTTGACGATGTATCTTGCCACATCGTCCACCTTCTGGTGTTTGGCACTTCCGGGAACCGAGGACTTTTCACCGACGCTCTTGCTGTCGTGACGCATGGCAAAAATCAGCAGGGATGAAAGCTTGTTCATTACGGAAAGTCTGTAGCCCGGTTTTTTATGGTGGATCTCCGACTGGATACCCATCAGCAGATTTTCGACATAGGACTGTTCTCTGGCATCAAAATCCATGACACCGGTGTATTCTTCAAAGAAGGATTCCAAAGAAAGATCCCCGAAGGTGGAAAAGAAGCTTCCGAAGGGCTCTCCGCAGAATTCGATAAGGATCCTGTCATGGTAGGGAGTGGAAGCAAGGCCTGTTTTGTGGATCACATTCTTGTTGATAAATACAAGGGAACCCTTGTGAATGTGGTAAGTACGCTGACCGATGAAATAGAAGCGCTCTCCTTCGACCAGATAGTAGATCTCGTACTCGTCGTGAAAGTGCTTGGTAGGCATGGTGTAATCATAATCACGGATAACACGGTCAATGGTGATTCCGTCAGAGGTTTCTTCAAAGACTGTCTGTCGCATATCGGCCCCCTAAATTTGGTCAATTATGTTTGAAAAAACTATGCTTTACTCAATATAATATAAGAATATTATACTCCATGATTGCTATAATGTCCAACGTGAGAGTAAAAAAGTTAAATTAACGGAGGAAATACAATGCGTTATCAGAATAACAGGGCAGAAGATCTTCAGATTGCCTATGTGGGCGGAGGTTCAAGAGGCTGGGCCTGGACCTTTATGACGGACCTGGCACGGGAAAATGAGCTTTCGGGGACCATCCGTCTTTATGATATAGACCGTGCCGCAGCGGAGAACAATGCCAGGATCGGAAATCATATAAGCGAGCGCCCCGAGGCTGTGGGCAAGTGGGAATACAAGGTTTATGACACCTTACAGGATGCTCTTACCGGAGCGGATTTTGTGGTGATTTCGATCCTTCCCGGAACCTTTGATGAAATGGAATCCGATGTTCACGCACCGGAAAAATACGGCATTTACCAGTCGGTAGGCGACACCGCGGGTCCCGGAGGAATGATCAGAGCCTTAAGAACCCTTCCGATGTTCGTGACCATAGCGGAAGCGATCAAAGCATACGCGCCGAAGGCCTGGGTCATCAACTACACCAACCCCATGTCCCTTTGCGTAAAGGTTTTGTATCATGTTTTCCCCGAGATAAAGGCCTTCGGATGCTGCCACGAGGTTTTTGGTACTCAGGAAGTTCTGGCGGGAATCCTTCAAAGAGAAGGCTATGTTACCGAAAAACCCGACCGTCACGACATAAACGTAAATGTGCTCGGTATCAACCACTTTACTTGGTTTGATTACGCTTCCTATAAGGGGATCGATCTTTTCCCCGTGTACAGAGACTATATCAACAAGCACTTTAACGAGGGCTACACCGAAGACGAAAGCGCTCACTGGGCGAACAAGTACTTTTCCTGCAAGCACAGAGTTAAATTCGATCTTTTCAATAAATACGGCCTTATCGCCGCTGCAGGCGACAGACATCTTGCGGAATTCATGCCGGGATACACTTACCTTAAGGATCCTGCCACCGTTGAATCCTGGGATTTCGGCCTCACTCCCGTATCATGGAGAAAGGAAGATCTTGAAAGAAGACTGGAGCGCTCGAGAAAGCTTGCTTCTTTCGAAGAAGAGGTTGAGCTTAAGCCCACCGGCGAAGAGGGAATCCTGCTTATCAAAGCACTTTGCGGACTTTGCCGCATAGTAAGTAACGTAAACATCCCCAATACCGCAGGCCAGATACCGAACCTTCCTGCAGATGCGGTTGTCGAAACCAATGCCGTATTTGAAAGGGATGCGATCCGTCCCATCAGCGCGGGCGAACTTCCCAAGCAGATTTACGACCTGGTTATCCCCCACGTCCTTAACCATGAAAGAATCTTAAAGGCCGCCCTCACCTGCGACAAGCACCTGGTAAGAAAGGCCTTCGAGACCGATCCCCTCATCGGAGGAAGACTCTCCGAAACCGAGATTGCGAGCCTGGTGGACGACATGATAAAGGCTACATTAAAATACCTGCCCGAGGGCTGGAAATAAAGAAAACAAGTACCGGCGATCCATCGCCGGTACTTTTTTTACATTCATTTATTCATAATTCTTAATTCGGTCTTAATTGATTTGCTTAATATTGCGGTGTTATAATGGTCGAAGTAAAAACGGGAATTTAAGGAGAAGCAATGGCAAAGATTTTTATCGACGGAAGTGAAGGAACGACGGGACTCAGGATCAATGAGAGGTTCGCAGGGAGAGATGACATCGAACTTTTGAAGATTGATCCCGAACTCAGAAAGGATCCCGCCGAGATCAAAAAACTCATAAATCAATCGGATGTAACTTTTCTTTGTCTGCCGGATGCAGCCGCCATGGAGGCAGCAGACATGGTGGAAAACGAAAAGACAGTTATTATCGATGCATCCACGGCTCACAGGACTCTTCCCGATTGGGCCTACGGTTTCCCCGAATTATCAAAAGAACATCGTGAAAAGATAAAAAACAGCAAGAAGATCGCAGTTCCCGGCTGTTATGCTTCGGGATTTATCGCGCTGGCTTATCCCCTTGTAAAGAAGGGCGTTATGCCCAAGGACTACCCCGTTTCCGTATTTGCGGCGTCGGGTTACAGCGGAGGCGGCAAGAAACTCATTGCCTCTTATGAGGAGGAGGGCCGCGATAAGAAATTTGACAGCGCCCGCATGTATGCATGGGGCCAGACCCACAAGCACTTAAAAGAGATGAAGGCGATCACCGGTCTTGAAAGAGAGCCGCTGTTTTCACCCTTTACCACAAATTATCACAGCGGAATGCTGGTGCAGGTTCCGATATTTACGGATCTTCTCTCAAAGAAGATGACTCCCGGAGAATTAAGAGACTTCTTCGCTTCCTACTACGAGGGCGAAAAGTTCATAAAGGTAATGCCTTTAGGCTCGGCGGAAGAAGCGGGAGCGCTTTTCTCGGACGGTATGGCCGGAAATGACGGAATGGAAATATACGTAGCCGGAAACGATGAGCGGATCATGCTTGCCACACGTTTTGACAACCTCGGAAAGGGTGCGTCCGGTGCGGCGGTTCAGTGCTTAAATATTGTTCTTTCCTGTGACGAAGCAAAGGGGCTTAACCTTTAATGAGCGGAACACTTTATATTGTGGCGACTCCCATAGGGAACCTTTCGGATATGTCGGAGCGGGCGATCGAAACGTTAAGATCGGTGGATCTGATTGCAGCGGAGGATACCAGAAACACTTCGATCCTTTTAAAAAGATTTGACATCCGCACTCCCATGAGCGCCAATCACAAATTTAACGAAAGAGAGACTCTCTCCCGGTTTACGGGCGAATTGCTTGCGGGAAAGAATATTGCGGTGGTTTCGGATGCGGGTACCCCCTGCATAAACGACCCGGGATATGTTCTTACGAAGGAATGCGCCGAACTTGGAATAAACGTAGTCGGAATTCCCGGCCCCTGTGCCGCTGCCACGGTGGTTTCGGTTTCGGGACTGCCTTCGGATTCTTTCTGCTTCATGGGATTCTTTCCGAGGGGCAAAAAAGAGCGGGAGGACGTTATTTCTTACATAAAGGGAAACAGGAGCGAGCTCTATGTTTTCTATGAGTCTCCCAACCGGATAGAGGACGCCCTTTCCTTTATCGAAAAGGGACTGCCGGAAGCAAAGATCACTCTTTGCAACGACCTTACCAAACTTCACGAGAGAATCTACAGAGGAAGCGTTGGTGAGGTGCTTTCGGAACTGTCCGCCAATCCAAATGCGGGGAAGGGAGAATATGCCTTTGCTTTGTACTACGAGAGTAAAGCGGAGGCCGAGAGTAAAACAGAAGCACTTTCGCTTGAAGCCATGCTTACGGATCTTACGGTTAAGCGGGGCTGCACATTAAAGGAAGCGGTGAACATACTGGCAAACGAGCCTATTGAGGAATTCGGCGGGAAGGTGCCGGCACCGAAAAAAGAAATATATCAGGCTTCACTGAGACTCAAGGACATGTTTTCGTAAGCCATTTATGACAACTTTTACGCCCGTTTGAGCAAACGGCGGGACTTGAAATTTAAACGGTGTGATAATACTTTTAAAGTAATCAAAGATACAGGAGGAATTTATATGAGGATACTTGTTACAGGCGGTGCGGGATACATCGGCTCCCACACAGTGGTAGAACTTCAGGAAGCGGGATACGACGTTATCGTTATTGATAATCTCTCAAATTCCAGCGAAAAATCACTTGAAAGAGTGGAAGAACTTACGGGAAAGAAAGTTCCTTTCCGCAAGATCGACATTCTCGACAGGGAGGCACTTGATAAGCTCTTCTCCGAAGAAAAGATCGATGCCTGCATTCATTTTGCGGGACTCAAAGCGGTGGGCGAATCTGTTTCAAAGCCCTGGGAATATTACGAAAACAACATTGCGGGAACCCTTACTCTTGTGGATGTAATGCGTAAGCACGGAGTAAAGAACATAATCTTTTCTTCATCCGCTACCGTATACGGAGACCCCGCATTCATACCGATTACGGAAGAATGCCCCAAGGGAATCTGCACCAACCCTTACGGCTGGACCAAGTCCATGCTTGAGCAGATCCTTTCCGACATACAGAAGGCAGATCCCGAATGGAATGTGGTCCTTCTTCGTTACTTTAACCCCATCGGAGCTCACAAGTCCGGACGTATCGGCGAGAACCCCAACGGAATCCCCAACAACCTTATGCCTTACATCACTCAGGTTGCCGTAGGAAAGCGCGAGAAACTTACCGTATTCGGCAATGACTATGACACTCACGACGGTACAGGCGTAAGAGACTACATCCACGTTGTAGACCTTGCAAAAGGCCACGTTAAGGCACTTAAGAAGATAACCGACAAGTCGGGACTTTCTATCTACAACCTGGGAACCGGAGTGGGCTACAGCGTTCTTGATATCGTTAAGAATTTTGAGGAAGCCACCGGAGTTAAGGTTCCTTACGAAATCGGACCCAGACGTGCGGGAGATATTGCCACCTGCTACTCAAGCGCAAAGAAAGCTCTTGACGAGCTTGGCTGGAAGGCTGAGAACGGCATTAAGGAAATGTGCGCCGATTCCTGGAACTGGCAGAAAAACAATCCCAACGGATACGACGATTAATGGAAAAAGCAATGAATTCGGGGAAATTCAGTACCCCTTTGGATTTAAAGAACTTTACGGTCTCCGACGATTTCTGGACGAAAGAAATGGAGCTTGTGAGAAAGGAAGTCATTCCCTATCAGTGGAATGCCCTTAACGACAGGATCCCGGAGGCCGCTCCCAGTTTTTGCATGCGAAATTTTAAAGTCGCTTCAAAGGTTACCAAAGAGGCTAAGGCTGCGGGCAGGATGCGTCCTGCTTCGGAGCCTGTTTTTCCGTGGGGGCATTTCCCGGCTGCGGGTGAAGAACCTAAAGATGAATTCTACGGTTTTGTGTTTCAGGACAGCGACTTTGCCAAGTGGATTGAAGCCGTAAGCTATTCTCTTGTAAGATGCCCGGATCCGGAACTTGAGAAAACCGCGGATGAAGCTATCGATATTGTGGTTTCCGCGCAGCAGGAAAACGGGTATCTTGATACTTATTACATTTTAAGTGACATGTCAAAGGTATTTACCAACCTTAAGGATAACCACGAGCTTTACTGTCTCGGGCACCTGATAGAGGGCGCGGTGGCTTACTTTAAGGCTACGGGCAAGGACAAGCTCATGAAAGCCGCGATGAGATATGCGGATTATGTGATATCCTGCTTTGGACCGGAAGAAGGTAAGAAAAAGGGCTATCCCGGACATGAAATTGCAGAAATGGCCCTTGTCCGCCTGTACGAGGCGACAGGCGACGACAGGTATCTTGCGCTTTCCCGTTTCTTTATCGATGAAAGGGGCAAGCGTCCCTATTATTTTGACGAAGAGGATAAGTCCCGGGTCAAAAAGGGTGAAGAGGATCGGGAGCGATACGCTTACAATCAGGCTCACAAGCCTGTAAGAGAGCAGGATGAGGTTACGGGACACGCCGTAAGAGCCGTGTATCTTTACAGCGGAATGGCCGATATAGCGAGACTTACGGGGGATGAAAGCTTATACAGGGCATGCCTTAAGCTTTGGGACAGTCTGACCAAACGAAAGATGTATGTTACCGGCGGGATCGGAGCCACCCATTTGGGAGAGGCATTTTCATTTGATTACGACCTGCCGAACGATACGGCATATTCGGAGACCTGCGCAGCCATCGGACTTGTTTTCTTTGCACGAAGAATGCTTGAGATCTCGCCCGACAGAAAGTTTTCGGACGTGATGGAGCGCGCCCTTTACAACGGAGTGCTTTCGGGAATGGCCCTTGACGGCAAGAGCTTTTTCTATGTCAATCCCCTGGAAGTGAATCCGAAGGCCTGCAAACTGGATGAAAGGAAGGCCCACGTTAAACCCGTGAGACAAAAGTGGTTTGGCTGTGCCTGCTGTCCGCCCAATATTGCGCGCCTGGTTTCTTCGGTGCCCGCATATGCTTTTTCGGAGAAGGACGATACGCTGTTTATTCATCTTTACATCGGCGGAACCGTAAAGAAAAAGTTTGCAAGCGGAGAGTGCGAATTTAAGATAGAAAGCGGATTTCCCTGGAACGGTAAGGTTAAGATCTCCTGCGTCTCAAAGGCGAAGGTTTCGGGAACCCTTGCTTTCAGAATACCCGGGTGGTGCACGGAAGCGGAACCCGTTAAGAATCTTTCTTCGTTCAAAGGCGATGTAAAGACCGAAAAGGGCTATATGTATTTAACGGGAGAGTTTTCGGAAGAATTTTCTCTTGATATGGATTTTGCTCCGAAGCCGCGTCTTTTAAGAGCAAATACCGGGGTTTCCGAGGATTTCGGCAGGGTAGCCGTAAATATGGGCCCCATTGTATACTGCCTGGAAGAAGCGGATAACGGAAGGAATCTGCACCTTCTTAAGATTAATCCCAACGCACCTTTACAGGCTGTTTCCTTTGATGAACTTAACATTAAGGGAATGAACATGATAATCGCAGAGGGAGAAAGAACGGGTGCCGACCCGGAGGATGCGGATCTGTATACGGAGTATGAAAAGCTCCATACGGAAAAAACGGTACTTAAGTTTGTGCCCTATTATGCGTGGAACAACCGCGGAGAAGGCGAAATGAGGGTTTTTGTGAATCTTTGATTCAGTCTTCTTCAATTACATGAAATTCAAGATAATCAAAGGGCACTTCCTCGATGAAACTATCTTTGGTGAATCGGGTCTTGGAGTGCCTTTTAAATTCTTTTACGTTGGAATCGAGCCAGATGGGCTGCTGAAGGTCGAATTTAACGCAGATGTCCGAAAGGGCTTTGAAGACCTTGTGGGTTCTGGTATCGTTTGAATAATCCTCCCAGAGGTCGTCCTTTATCATTCTGTTTTCCGTAAAGATCTTTGCCCAGATTCGCATTTTGCCCCTCGATCCTTTCAATACCCTCGAAAAATGTTGAGGAATTCTTAAAATATATTTTAGCAAGGCTTTTTTCCGTTTTCAATCTCCCTGTTTTGGTATACAATTAATTCGGTGCGTATCAAAGCACCTGAGGAGATAAACATGAAAAAAGCATTGATTACCGGAATTACCGGACAGGACGGTTCTTACCTTTCCGAATTTCTTCTTGAAAAGGGCTATGAGGTTCACGGCCTTATCAGACGCCATTCCACTCAGAACACGGAGCGCATTGATCACATCATAAACGATCCCGATCTTTCGAAGCGCTTGATCTTACATTATTCCGACATGTCGGATTCATCGAATCTTTTTAGGCTTCTTTCTGAGATCAAACCCGATGAAGTCTATAATCTGGCTGCCCAGTCCCATGTGGGCATTTCCTTTGAAGTGCCCGAGTATACCGCGGAAGCAACGGGTGTAGCTACCATCAAGCTTCTTGAGGCTGTGAGAAACGCCAATCCATCGGCCCGTTTCTATCAGGCATCCACTTCGGAGCTTTTCGGCGGAATACCCGGAACCGCGCCTCAGAGCGAGACTACACCTTTTTACCCCAAGAGTCCCTACGGTGCCGCCAAGCTTTATTCTTACTGGATCACCGTAAATTACAGGGAATCCTACAATATGTTTGCCTGCAACGGCATTCTTTTTAACCATGAATCACCCAGAAGGGGTGAGAATTTCGTCACCCGAAAGATAACCCTCGGAATCGCTGACATCCTATCCGGGAAGAAAGAGAAGCTTTCTCTCGGAAACCTTGATGCGAAGCGTGATTGGGGTTTTGCGGGGGACTATGTTAAGGGTATGTGGCTTATTTTGCAGCAGGATAAACCCGATGATTTCGTACTTGCCACGGGCGAAACCCATACCGTAAGGGAATTTGTGATAAAGGCCTTTGAAAGAGCCGGCATAACCCTTGAATTCAAGGGAACCGGTGTGGATGAAAAGGCTTATGACGTTAAGACCGGAAAACTTATGGTGGATGTTAACCCCAAGTTCTTCCGTCCCGCGGAAGTTGAACTTTTGTGGGGAAATCCCGCCAAGGCTGAAAAGGTTCTTGGCTGGAAGAGAGGCGTCGATTTCGAAAGTCTTGTAAACATGATGACCGATGCCGATTTAAAGGAGGCGGGAGTCAGATGAGTTCCATAAACA
>DBVS01000001.1:269-578 GCA_002308235.1 Lachnospiraceae bacterium UBA1258 | reverse complement strand
CAGGACAAAATTTTCGTTGCGGGACACAGAGGACTGGTGGGAAGTGCCATCGTAAGGAACCTCAAATCCAAAGGATATGAGAATATCATAACCCGCACCCATGATGAACTTGATCTTAAAGAACAGCAGGCGGTGAGGGATTTCTTTGCAAAAGAAAAGCCGGATGTGGTGGTCCTTGCCGCGGCAAAGGTAGGCGGGATCAATGCAAATAACCGCTTTCCCGCGGAGTTTGCCTATGAGAATTTGCAGATCCAGTGCAACGTGATCCACTGCGCACATCAGAATAACGTAAAGAAGCTTCTTTTCCTG
>DBVS01000001.1:0-260 GCA_002308235.1 Lachnospiraceae bacterium UBA1258 | reverse complement strand
GAAGCACCTGTATTTACCCGAAGCTGGCGCCCCAGCCCATACCGGAAGGCGCCCTTCTTACAGGCCCCCTGGAAGAAACGAACGAAGCCTACGCCATTGCAAAGATTTCGGGTCTTGAAATGTGCCGTTTTTACAAGCGTCAGTACGGCGATGACTATATCAGTTGTATGCCCACGAACCTTTACGGCCCCGGAGACAATTACGATCTGGAAGGTTCCCATGTAATGCCCGCCATGATCCGCAAATTCCACGAAGCAAAG
>DBVS01000137.1:9779-12477 GCA_002308235.1 Lachnospiraceae bacterium UBA1258 | reverse complement strand
GTGTTGGTGTAGTCGCGGTCAACGGTGATCCGCACGAAGCACATTTTATCACGCTTCCAGACGGCCTCCTGTACGATGTCCATGATCTCCTCTTCCGTTTTCTTGCAGTCAAAGGAAACCAGCACATCAAACATGAGATTGGTATGGGTGGGACCGGGAACCACTCTGAAATCGTGAATGGTGGCACCGGGAAGTTCCTCCGCCACCGCTTCTTTTACCATTTGTTTCAAAGCATCGGTCCTGGGATTTCCCACTTCTATGGGATCCATATGGATCACCGCATGGCAGTGAAGTTCATCCATGAGCCTGTATTCAAGAAGGTCGATCTCGTCGTGCAATTCATAGATGTTTCCGTCCCCGGGAACCTCAGCGTGAAGAGATATCATCAATCGGCCGGGTCCGTAGTCATGAACGATAAGATCGTGCATTCCCACAACCTTGTCGGAGCTTTTTACGATATTTTCAACGGCCTTGATAAACTCAGGGTCGGGAGATTTTCCGAGCAATGGGGAGACCGTTTCTTTTGCCGCCTTAAAACCCGCAAAAAGAATGAATACGCCCACAGCCACACCGGCAAAACCATCCAGATTCACATTAAAGAAATGTGAAATAAGGGCACTTATGAGAACTGCGGAAGTTGCCACGGAGTCGCTCAAAGAATCCGTAGCCGTAGCCAGAAGGGGCTGCGAATTGATCTTTTTCCCGATGGTTCGGTTATAGTAAAACATATATATTTTAACTGCGATGGAAAGAACCAGAACAACTACAAGTACGGCGGAGAATTTGGTTTCTTCGGGATGAATTATCCTGCCAAAGGACTCCCACACCAGATTCCAGCCCATCATTACGATAATAGCCGAAACGATAAGACCTGCCAGATATTCCACTCTTCCGTGGCCGAAAGGGTGCTCGATATCGGGCTTGTGATTTGATAATTTAAATCCGATGACGGAAACTATGGAAGATGTGGCATCCGATAAGTTGTTGAAGGCATCGGCGATGATTGAAATGGCGCCGCTTAAGAAGCCTACCGCAACTTTTCCCGAAAAAAGAACGAGGTTTAAGCATATCCCGTAGATACCGCATAAAACCCCGTACTGAGTCCGTGTGTCAGCTTTGTTTTTCTTTATGAAAATTTTTATAAGCAAAGAAAGCATGGAATTCTCCCTGCCGCCCGATAATTACAACCGGGCTCACGTCTTTTGATTATAAAAACCGATAGATTTCGTCAATCGGTCTCTTGGGAACGCAGGTGTTTCCGTTCTCATCAAGATAATACTTTATGTCGTCCTTAAAATCAACAGGATGTGATTCCTTAAGGGGATACCCGAAAGCAATCATGCTGTGAAGCACCATTTCTTCGGGAATCTTAAGAAAGGATTTAAGCTTGGGTCTGTCTATGGCGCCCATGATACAGCTTCCCACACCGTAGCACCAGGCAGCTCCCTGCAGATTGCCGATGGCAAGGCCCGCATCCGTATCGTTTGGAGGACAAACATCGGTATCCTGGATTACTGCAATAAACATTACGGGTATTTCATCGGGCTTAGGAGTACCTACCTCCTTCGGAAGATACGCAGCCCAGTGAACCAGGCTGTTTACAACCTTTACGTCCTCGGGCTTGTTTACCACAACATATTTGATGCCCTGCTTGTTACCTGCGCTTGAATAAAGCTGTCCCGCAGTAAGAATTGCTGTCAGAGCCTCTCCCATGATGGCATCTCTTCTGAATTTACGATAGGTTCTTTTTCCCTTTAAATATTCAACTACGTTCATAAAACTACCTACAGATTCTTGTATTCTCCCGCGCCGACTTCCACATATCTTCCTTCGACGTCAAGGCAAACAGTGATCGCACTCGGATTATACACGAAAGAATTGTCGGCTGCAAACTTCAAATTTTTGGCCGCATCCATGTAATCGATGATCTCGATATTGGTAGCATACCAGATATCTTCCTTTTTGCCCATATATTCGCAGAATTTTTCTATAACATCCCAGTTGTTTGCCATGGAAAATTCATAGCTGTGGCCCCAGATGTACATGAGTTTAAGATACTGCTTTTTCTGGAAGTTAACGAAATACTCGGCCTTCTTCATAAGTTCGGGATCTCTGTGGTGAGCGGTGGGTTTCCACTCGTAGGGGTCCTTGGGAAGTGCGTAGGAAGCATCGGATCCGACTGTTCTGGCGTATGCGATACCCATCTGTTTTAAAAGCAGTTTAATGTCGTCGGAATAAGAACCGTTGGGGTATGCATGACCCCTTACAAGCTTGCCCGTAAGCTTTTCAAGGCCTTTCCTGTCTTCGATGATCTCGTATGCGACCTCAGTCAAAGGGCAGCGTTCGATGGTGGGATGGGTATAAGCGTGGGTGGCAACCTCGTGATTCTTATAGACCTCTTTAACCTCCTCGGGGGTAACTCTGGGGTGTCCGTCCACATAGAGCTTATTGTCCATAAGCCCGTAGTTTAAGTTAAAGGTTCCCTTCTCGCCGTTGGCGTCAAAAATCTCGATAAGGCGCTTGTCCTCTTCTTTGCCGTCGTCGTAACTGAAGGTAAGGGCTTTTGCTTTGCCCTCCGGAAAGCAGGTGTAAATTTTATTCATGGTTTTCTCCTTAAAATTTTAGATTCTTCGACTCCGTCCTCCGGACTTCGCTCAGAATGACATTAAACGTTCAGCACATCTTCGAAATTCATATC
>DBVS01000137.1:6535-9690 GCA_002308235.1 Lachnospiraceae bacterium UBA1258 | reverse complement strand
AGTATACAACTTATGGGTGGAAATGTCAGTGTTTATATAGATTCTGATGGCATTGTTGTCCTTGGTACGAAGCACCAGTTCCTCCCTGTAGTCGCCGAAAAGATCCGCCACCAGACAGGGATTTCCCTTGGTTCCGTTGTTGGTCACAGTGTTTTCGGGAGCAAGCATGATACCGTGAATATTATCATTAACGATGCCGGTATGCTCATGACCCACATAATCGACGCCGTCCGTTACCTGAGTGGTGAGGTCGGGCGCAAATCTGATTAACATGTTTGTACCAAGAAGGGGCAGATCAACCTTGTTTCCGTTAACATCAAACATTTCCTTTACCCACATCTGATATCCGCGGATGTCCTTTGAAATCTTACCCACCATGCAGCGGCCCAGATCCTTGTCCGCAAACTCACCGAACATGGCTTTTCCTGTCTCAGCATCTCTGTAGGCAAAGCCGTAAGGCACCCATCTTGCGCCTTCAAACACATTGAAAATCTGGAACCCGGGTCTGTCGGGGTCGAAACGTCCCACATGCATGGCATCGCCGTGACCGAGCTTGGCTTCAACGCCGTCCGGACGCTTATCCGTACTTGAATAAAGCAGGGTTCCGTCATGATCTACGGTAGCCGCACCGTAGATTATCTCCATGCAGCCGTCACCGTCCACATCGGCAGTGGAAATCGAGTGATTGCCCTGACCGCAAAGACGTCCGTATTTTTCATCCGTTCCCCAGATTCCGTGGGCAGCCTCATCGTTAAAGGGATTTGTCATGGGAACAAAGCCCGAATCGATGGCCCAGACCTCGTTAAATTTATTCTCAAAGAAATCGTAGGCAACAAGGGTTGCTCTGGTATAGTATCCGCGGCACATGATAAGGTAGGGTCTCTCGCCGTCAAGATATGCAACCCCTGCATTAAAGCGGTCCACGCGGTTGCAGGGCTCGATCCTGCGGAAAGCATAGTCTCCCCAAAGGAATCCGTCATCGACTCTCGGGAATCTGTAGGGAATCGTTGAAAGCTCTTCCCCTGCTCCCGAAAACATGGTGAGATACTCGGGGCCTTCGTAGATAAAGCCCTCAAATTCCCTGAGTTTGTTTTTATCGCTTCTGGCGGGAGCATATACATCCACAAAGTAATCTACAGCCTTGGCGGCGTCTTCGTCACTTAGGGGATAAGAAAACATCTGCTTTGTGCCGAAGCACTCTTCCAAAGTTTTCGGCCACTGTCCGCTCTTGACTTCTTTCCTGTCGCTCCAGCCCTTGAATAATACCCTTAAATGTTCAAGATAGCTTTCTTTTGAGCAAACGTAATTGTCTTCGTTTGTAACACCCTTTTTAACGTCTTCCGCGGGAAGGGTGATGTATTTTTCGCTTATGACATTACCCTCGGCGTCATATTTCGTGATCTTGGTACCGGGGGCGGTCTTAACGGCCATTTCGGCCTTGCCGTCCAGGTTAAAGTCATAAACCATGAACTGAGTATAATGAGCACCGGCACGGATGTTTACGCCCATATCAAGGCGCCAGAGAAGCCTTCCGTCAAGCTTATAGCAATCGATAAACTGATGTCCCGTGTAGCCTCTGTGGGAAACGTCGTGGGAGTTTGAAGGGTCCCACTTAAGGAAATATTCGTACTCGCCGTCTCCGTCAATATCACCCACAGACATATCGTTTGCGTTATATTCAAAGACTTCTCCCGCAGGTGTGACTCCGCCTTCGGGTTTCTTTACGGGGATCTCAAAATAGGGTTTTGAAAGGGGCGTGATCTCTTCGCATCTGTCACCCTCCTTGCCATTCTTAAGGGGAGCAACCGCATACTTCGATTCAAGGGTTCCTTCTTTGTCCAGATAATTGCAGGAATCGGTCACGCATGACACCTTAACCCCGTCCCTGTAGATCACAAAGTCGGTGCCGGTAAGGCCGGTTTCGGAGGCGCCTGTAGCCTCATCCTTAAACATGCGCCAGCTTACGAATACGCCGTTGTTTACCTTAACAGCCACAAGTCCTCTGTTAATCTTCTCAAGATATTCGTTAAAGTGAGCCTTTTTGGTGCTTGTAACCCTGTCGGAGGCAGCGATTAACTCGCCGTTTTTATAGGCTTCCACGTAAAACGTGAAACACCTGTGGGTGGACCGCTTAAAGGTAAAGGAAGTTTCCTTTGTAACGCATACAGGCAGGAATTTCGTGGTTTTCCTGTTTGTATCTGCCCAGAAAACTCTGTATTCATCGGCGTTTACGACACTGTCCCATCTGCCCTTTATTTCTTTTTCGGTAATTTCCGTTAATTTGAGTTCAAATTTATTCATGATACATGTAACCTTTCGGGATGAGTGTCGGAAACAAGCTTCCGCGCTTCTTTCAAAGTTTTCGGCATATATTCTTCGATAAATTCTGCCGTGATTATTGCATTTAAGCACCACTGGGCCGTAAAGTTCGTGGAAATCCAGGCGATTTCTTTAAGTTTCGATTTTCCGCCCCGGTTTTTAAGAGTCTTAGGTGTGAATCCTGTGTCAACATCCTTATTTGAGAGCATGGTTTCAAGCAGAATTTTCCAGGTGGTAAGAGCAAGTTCTTTGTCCTTTAAATACTTGGCACCGTAGGCTCCCATGGAACAGGAAAGCATAGGCAATGTGGACTGTCTGTTTCCGATGATGCCTCCCGATTCCTTAAGCTGTTCTTCGTGAGAAAGGAAGTAAAATCTTCCGTGCTCGGCAATCATCCGCTTAAACTCTTCGTCTTCCAATAGGTCCGCGGTCTCCGTCCAGATGGAAGGGGCTCCCATGCATACCTGAAGGTGGGTGCCGCCTGTGGTGCGCTCTCCGATATAGCGAAGGTGCACAGTCTTTGGATCGAATTCAAAATCCGGACCCGAAGAAAGTTTTAAGGGCGCTGCCTTTATATCGTTAAGTCCCGTGATTATCTTGTCGCGGTACTTATTATCGTTGTGTCTTTCCCACTCGGTCATCCAGTTTGAAACAAGACTTGACCAGTCGGGGCCGGAGCGGGCGTGACTCGGATAGACCATTTCGGATTTTTCAAAGAAATCACCCAGAGGATCCTTATTCAAAAACGAAAGCTCGTTATCCTTAAGCTCATCAAAAATATCCTCAAGGCGCCTGTCGCCGGTCAGATAATACATGTATCTGTGGTGGCCTGCCAT
>DBVS01000137.1:0-6483 GCA_002308235.1 Lachnospiraceae bacterium UBA1258 | reverse complement strand
TATTTTCCGAAGTGATAAACATCCACCTCGGAAGCGTGGCGGGAAAGTTTCTCCGCCAAAGTGTAAACGTCCTCTCTTCCGGTACGCATGAAATAAAGCCAAAGCCAAAGCGTGGGCACCAGCTCGGTGTTGTCCCATGCATAACCGCCCATGTCATATTTCCATGTATGTCTCACGGGGTCGTAGGTGTGCATGAAATCCCCGTAGTTAAAGAGGCCGTACCAGTTTCTTTGTTCAACCTCGTTTTTATAGAAGGTGAAAGCCTTATCAAGCTCTTTTTCGATCCATTCGCCGGTTTCGGTGCCCTTTAAAGGCAAAGACCAGTAACCGAAGGCCTTAAGTTCATGATAATCTTCGGGGCTTGCCACGTAAAGAGCGGGCTCGTTTATTTCTTTGCTCTTTTTGGATAGTTCAGCATCTGAGGGTATGAGTTTATCGCAAAAAGAAAACGTACATTCACTTGTAACGGCAATCCCGTCGGGAGTCGCTCCTTTGTAGTCGTAACCTTCGTAGCAGACCTGATTGTAGCCGCGGGTCGCATAGTGTCTGAAATCAAAGGGCTTTGCGTCAGGCGCATAAAACCATGCGGTACAGGTAGCACTGTCCCCGGTAAGGCCTTTAAAGGTATAGCCGCTTGGATACTTTTCCCAGAAATCACGGATTGTAAAAATCGTGGAACCAATGGGGCTGCCTATAGCAGTGGCGCCTTCGGTTCTGTTTCCCGTAAAAGCGTCGATGTAGCAAAGCTCGTCCCCTGCGAGTTTTTTCTTTATGTCGAAATGATTTGATTCACTCTGGGTAAGAACATACTCGTCCCAGTAGGGAGTAGCCTCCATGACTTTGGCCACGGATTCGGTATTTTCTGAATCTACCTTGACTTTCCTACCGGCCATCTGTGTTTCAAGGTAAGCCATTGGAAGTCTCGGCCTCCAGCTTGTCAAATGCACCAAAGCCTCATGGAACGTGCCGTGTTCTTCCTCAAATTTCACATGACGATTGTATAGTTCGCCGTCCATGTGTACCTTCATTTCGATACCCATGGATTTAAGGAAATCCCTGTTTTCATCGCCGTCGTAAAGGAAGGTATGGGTGAAGGAAATTTCGTCACTGTTAAGGCCTATGCGCATGCGCGCCACAAAAGGAAAGGCTTCTCTTCCGCTTTTGTCCGTGTGTACGCCTTCGTACTTTACCACATAGGCAACGGGGCCCTCCTCTTCAAAGGAGATTTCCTTGATTTTTCCCGTAAAATCGTGAGTGATCTCGCATTTGTTTCCGGCCTTTACCGTGGGTTCGACCGTGGAAAGAACGAGTCGCGCGTCCTCCCAAACCGTTTTATTTTTTCTTTTTACACACTTAAAGAGCGTATCGGAACCGTAGGATAAATATACGTTAAAATAGCCCGTTTCAAGCAAAAGTCCCTCTTCGGACTCGGTTTCCTTTATGCCGTCAAAGGTCGGGGCAGCTTTCTTACCCTTTTCAACGGAAATGACTCTGCCAAGCTTCTTTGCGTCCGCAAGATGCGCGGTCCACTTAACGCTCCCGTCCGGATAGAATGCAGTGATTCTTGACTGGGCGGGAACAGGTGCACCATCCTCGGATAAAACGGAAACCTTCCCCATTTCCGAAGGCTTAAGCTCACCCTTCTTCCACATGGCTCCGAAGCCCGTAAAGCCTCTGCCGGTTTTTCTTATGTTTTTTAGTTTCATAGATTGACTACCTCTATGCGTCGATTTCCTTTGTGGTTATGGTACTGTGCTTTTCCCAGAATTTAACGTCGGAGCCTTCAACCGCTTCATCCGTGATAAAGTGAAATATGGCAACGGAGACCTTTGCCTGCTTTTTCTTTACGATCTTTACAAAGCCGTCTTCACGCTCATCGTAAAAGGGCACGAATTCGCGTCCGTAGGTTTCGAGGACTTCAAGTATCACCCGGTCGGCGCTCACTTCCTTTGACAGCATCAGTTCCTGCTCTCTGACCATATTCTTTATGTCAAATTCCTCTTCAAGGGTCTTTTCTTCTCCCTCAAAGAAAGACAGCTTAACGCGCTTTGCAAAATCGTCTCTTATGCGCTTACGCTGGTTGCTTAACCACTTAAAACCTTTGATAATATGTTTTCCGTTTAAGAAAAGCTCCAAAGAAGGGTTTGCACCCTCAACGGCGCTTACGATATTGGGGTTCGGATCGATAAAGCCCGTAAGGCCCGAAGGATTTTCTCCCCGCAGGAGCTTAACTCCCGAAACAAGACCCTCCATGCGATTTACGGGGAAGTACATCTTCCGAAGGTCCGCTTCGGTCAGGCTCTGTACGGGGTCAAAGGCATCTGATGAGATATAATTTACAAGAGAGGTATAAAACAGCTTGTTTTCGGGCCTGTCCGTATCTGCGGGGTCAAAGGCAGCCATTAAGATTCTGCCCTTTCCCACCTTTGCTTCCATCAGAAAAGCCTCAGGTATATCTCTGTTCCAATCATCGATAATTCTGATGATGGGCTTAAATTCAGGGGGTATCACCATACACCTTCCCGCATCAAACACGCCTTCCCACTGAAATCCCCCGGTCTTGTCCGTGGGAAAATTCTTAAATACTGGGCACTCGGTATCCATTATCATACCGTTGGTCCGCTCCCACTTAGGACCCATCTGGGCATTCCAGAAGGAGTTTCTGACACTTGCGGGCGTACAGTCGTAGTTTAACTCCGACAGATGGGGAAGAAACAAAACATCCTTACCCTCTGCCAAAAGCGAAAATACCTCATTAAAGCTTCTGCACTCGACAAAGGTGTCACTTCTTACTTCCTTTAATTCCTTAACCGCGAAAAGATCCCAGGAATTCTCATATTTTCCGTTCACCGAAAGCCTGTATTTTAAGATCCTTGTTTTTTCAAAGTTTTGGATTGTAAATACCGAAGGCTCAAGATCGGTCTTGGCACCATACACGGTCTCATACTCTGTCTCACGGCGAAAAACGGTCTCGCCCTCCAGGCTCAGTTCCTCGCAAAGATTAAACTTCGCGGGCAGATCTTCGCCGTATACACTTATGGAAATGGGTACGCATATTTCGTCCCCCTGCTTTACCACATAAGAGGAAAAAGCAGCGGTCAAAACCACCTCTGAGTTAAAGGCTCTGAAAAAATCTCTGTCTGCGTAGGCCTTCGGTTCAAAGAACTGATTGAGAATCCCCACAAAGGCACTGCCCTGCCCGGGATAATCGTGAGCATCAAGATACTCGTAGCCCTTTAATTCCTTGGTTCTGTAATTAGCCTCAAACTCTTCTTTTAATAACCGTAACTGGTTCTTCCCGGAGGCAAAATGCATTTCCTTTGCATAGGGAAGGAGCCCGTTTCTTTCGGCAAGGCGCTTAAATGCTTCATAATTGCCGGGTTTTAAGAAGCCCGTAAACTTCGAGATCATATCAAAATCGGGATAAGCGCACCACTGCCCCAGTTCGTGACAGATAACGGGAAGTTTGGCTCCTTCAAGAGACGGAGAATAGTTTTTACCCTTCCAGCCTATGGGATTTCGAACGGTGCCGCCCTTTAAAGGTCCGTAAGCGGATCTGTGAAAATAAAGGAAATCCGTGCCTTCCGTATATGCGGGAGGCGTATCGTAGTACCAGCCGGACTGGGCGGTATATACTCGCCTTCCCTCATACCCTAAAGCTTCGTCACAGTTTTGGGCGAAACTTACCCAGTTACGAAGGACCCTGTACCAGTTTCCGCCGGGCTCGTTTGACGGTGAAAACATGATAAAGGAAGGGTGATGGCCGAATTCCTTCAATATCTTTCTGGTTTCCGACTTAAGAAAATCAATAACCTCAAAGCCCTCTCCGAAGGTACTCCACATGCCGCATTCGATGAGCAGGAACATTCCGCATTCGTCTGCGGCGGCGAAAGCCGCTTCCGGCGGACACCAGGAATGGCACCGGACCATATTAAAGCCCCAGTCTTTAAGGGTATTGAAGATTTGAAGATAATAATCTTTCTCCGTTGAGGGCGCGCCTGTTATGGGGAATTCTCCTCCGAAATGGGTCCCTCTCATGTATTCGGGCTTTCCGTCCACATAGAAATTGCCGTCCTTTACTTCCACGTTTCTTTTGTGGTTTTCGGCATACTCATGCTTTCTTTTGTACCGGTCTTTGATTTCTGTTTCCGATAAAAGCGCGATCTCTCCCACCATTCCGTTCCAGGAAGCTCCTACGGAATCCGAAACGGTGTGGGCGTCGGGCCTGAACTTGTGTCCCAAGGTATTGTCTATGGAAACGGTAAGTTTATGAACCCCTGCGGAAAGTTTTCCGAGCCTGATTATATGGGGAGCACAGAGGGATTCGTCTCCCCCTGCGAAACTTCCGTCAAGATAAACCTTTGACTCTCTCCGTGTAACTTCGATAAAAAGAAAATGATCCTCGGTAAGGTCTTCGGTGACTTCAAATTCCACCGAATAATTGCAGACTCCCACGAAATGACGCCTTGGTTGTAAAAGAAAAGGAACGTTGACGTTTGTTTCGTCGCAAGCAAATTCATCCCATAAAAACCAGTCGGGGTCGTGAAGGGAACTCACGAACTCGGTTTCTTTGTTCACGGGATTTCCGAAGCCTGCGTTTTGCATGATTCCGGGAAGGTACATGGTTCCCGAAACACTTACGTCACCGTTCTTATATTCTGTTTCCCATTTTCCGCTCAGATCTATCATACATTCATCCAATATCTTCGAATGAGGATTGTTTGCTAAAGAGAAAAATTTTTCCTACTTAACAAGCAACCCCCGCCGAATCGGCGAGGGTTAAGCCCTCGCGGTGCCCCCGGGCGGAAATCCCGCCCTTGGGACACTTTAGGGTCATCATTACATATTGATTTGTTGCTAAGACTTATTTACCTGCTGCGTGGTAAGCTTCGTTCATTTCCTTGATAACGTCGTTACCGCCTGCGGTCTTCCAGGTGTTGATGATCTCGTCAAGACCTGCATCATCGATCTCACCCTTGATGTACTTAACGATTGCACCGTCAGCGCCGCCCTTAATAAGAGCGTCAAGTTCCTGACCCTTTGCATCATAGGTAGCAGAGGTGAAACCTGCGCCGTAGTTAGGTACGCAGTACTGAATGTCATCATTGTAAAGCTGCTGTTCAAGCTTAGTGATTACAGTGTCAGCGGGAGCCTTGTCGATGGTTCTTGCGTTCTCGGGTGCGGTGAAGTAAGCGATACACTGGTTAAATCCGTTTCTGAAGGTTGCGGAAGTACCTGCTGCTTCAAGTTCTTCAGCAGTCTTTAACTTAATATATCCGTTCTCGTCCTTATCCCAGGTGATGCCTTCGAAACCGTAGTCAACTGCGTTCATCATTTCGCCGTCGCACATGTCGTTAAGGAATCCGAGTACCTGCTTTAACTGATCTTCTGTGGTGATGTTCTTCTTGGAGATTGCAACCATACCGTTGAAGCCGTCGGTAGGAAGGCAATATGCCTGACCCTTACCGGATTCGGTGGTAAGATATCCGCCGAGCATGAAGATGGGCTCTTCGGGATCGGAAAGACCAACATCAGCGCCTTCGAAGTAGGTTTCAACTTTTCTTAAGGTATCAAGAACCTGGAAGCCTACGCCACCCTTCTGGTCCTGAAGAACGTTACGAGCCTTACCGGGATCAACTTCCATGAAGTCGGTGTTGATGAGGCCTTCTTCGTACATCTTACGAAGTTCCTTCATAGCGGCTCTCCACTCGTCGGTCATGAAATCGGGAATAAGGTCGCCCTTGGAATCAAGACCCCACTTGTTGGGAGCGCCGAACCATACGGTGATGATGGGCCATACATCGTTCCAGGAGTCAAGGATGATACCATAGGTATCCTGTTCGTGGTTTCCGTCGGGATCTTCATAGGTGAACTTGTAGCACATATCGTAGAACTCATCCCAGGTCTTGGGAGCGTCGATACCGAGCTTGTCGCACCAGTCCTGACGATAGCCGAAGCCGTTACGTGCAAGTGTTCTTGAAAGCGGAATACCGTACATTCTTCCTTCGATGGAGCAGTTGGCTCTGGTAACGGAAGGAATGGTACGAAGGTTGTCATAGTCATCGATGTAATCGGTTACATCCCAGAAATAGTCCTTGGCAACGCTTCTGAAAAGAGCATCGTTACCGACTCTCATGACATCACGGAAATCGTTTGCTGCAAACTTGGTAGCAAGTACTGCATAGTAACCGACTTCCTTATCCTTGTCATCTTCCCACTCCCAGGTTATATCCATGTTGGTGTACTCATTGATGTACTGAACCAGCTTGTCGTAGTTGGGATCAGCTTCATCGTGAAGAGCGTTTGAAGGAAGATTGACAGTAATCTTAAGAGGAGCCTTGGGCTCGTCTGCCTTCGATGCGGATGCAGATGCGGATGTGGCCTGAGATGCGGGTGTGGAAGCGGAATTGCTTGCTGATGAAGCAGAATTGTTGTTTCCACATGCGGTGAGGCCGAGCATCATTGCGGCTGCCATTACGGCTG
>DBVS01000045.1 GCA_002308235.1 Lachnospiraceae bacterium UBA1258 | reverse complement strand
GACAGAAACCGCTGGTACGATCTTCACTACACCTATATCAACTGGGTGGACGGAAGAAAGGTTTCTTTGTGCGCGGCATACGATGTTACGGACAAGAAAAACTATCAGCGAAGGATTGAGCAGCAGGCCTACACGGACTTCCTTACAGGCCTTTATAACCGTATGTGTTGCGAAAGAGATCTGGCGGCTCACATCGACAATGCCAAGAAGAACAACACCAAGGGTGCCCTTCTTTATCTTGACCTTGACGACTTTAAGCACATAAACGACGGTCTCGGACATCAGTACGGCGACGTTTTGTTAAAAGCGATATCCCACAGCCTTCAGAGGATCGAAGGCATTCAGAATACCTGCTACCGTATGGGCGGCGATGAATTCGTCATCATCGTCCCTTCGGAAAGCTACGACAGATTTAAGACCATCATCGATTCCATCACGGAGATATTCAGCAAGCCCTGGTTCCTTAAGGATGCGGATTATTACTGCACCATGAGTATGGGTATCGTTGAATTCCCCGAAAGCGGTGAGAGCGTTCAGGACCTTATCAAGAAGGCCGACATCGCCATGTATGATGCCAAGAAAAGCGGTAAGAACCGCGTTGCCCAGTACTCGGACAACATCGTTTCTTCCTCCAGCGAACGTCTTGACATGGAAAAGAACATGCGTGACGCCATCACGGACGGCTATATTGAATTCGAGGTTTACTATCAGCCCATCGTGGATATTATGAGCGGAAACAAATGTATCGGCGCCGAGGCGCTTATCAGATGGAATTCGGCCGAACTCGGATTCATCAATCCAAGCGATTTCATACCCCTTGCGGAATACCTGGGACTCATTAATCCCATCGGAAACAACGTCCTTAAGGTTGCCTGCGAGACCTGTAAAGCGTGGAACGACAACGGCCATCCCGATTACAAGGTCAACGTCAATCTTTCCGTGGTACAGCTCTTACAGACAGATATCGTGGATATCGTCAGGGATACCATCAATTCAACCGGTATCAATCCGAAGAACCTCACTCTGGAGGTTACCGAGAGCCTGGCCATCAACGATATGGAGCGCATGAAGAAAATCCTTAACAGCATCAAGACTCTCGGTGTTAAGATAGCACTTGACGACTTCGGAACCGGATATTCTTCTCTTAACCACATAAGAGAGATACCCTTCGATATCATCAAGGTTGACCAGAGTTTCGTAAGAGATCTTGCGGAGGATGCTTATTCACAGTCCTTCATCAAGATGGTTGCGGAGCTTGCGGAAACCATCGGCGTTAACATCTGCGTTGAAGGTATTGAGACCGACAAACAGTTTGCAGTTCTCGGAAACATGAAGGTTAAAATGGTTCAGGGCTTCTATTTTGACAGACCCATGCCAAAGGATAAATTCGAAGAAAAATACGTTGCTTCGAAAGAGAGTGCTTGACGAAACGGGCGTCCGGGTTATATAACTAGCAGTGGAGGAATAAAATGGGAGACGGAATTTTATCGGGTCTTGAGTCTTTCGGACTTGGGAATCTCGAAGGAATGAGCATATTCGAGGCAGAGAAGAAGCCTGAAGAAAAGGCGGCTGCCCCCGAAGTAACTGAAAAAGACTTTCTTTTGGACAAGACCATGCAGTGTCCTTTGTGCGATGCCGAATTCAAGGCTCGCGTGGTAAAGGGCGGTAAGGCCAAGCTGGAAGGAACTGATATGGACCTTCGTCCCAGATATAAGGAACTTGATATCGCAAAATACGATGTCATTATGTGTCCTTTCTGCGGATACACTGCTTTGTCCAGATATTTCCCTTCGCTTTTGCAGGCACAGGGCAAGAGAATTCGTGAAAAGATTTCTCCTTCTTTCAAGGTTAAGCTTGATCAGCCCGAAACCTACACCTACGATGAGGCTCTCGAGCGCTACAAGATGGCTCTCGTAAATGCCATCGTTAAGGGCGCAAAGGCAAGTGAGAAGGCATATATCTGCCTTAAATCTTCCTGGATCGTTCGCGGCAAGGCTGAGGAGCTCGGAGAGGGTCATCCCGATTATGCCAAGACCAAGGCCATGGAGGACGAGTATACCAAGAACGCTTACGAAGGTTTCGTTAGTGCGGTATCCACCGAAAGTTTCCCCATGTGCGGAATGGATGAGCAGACCGTTAACTATCTTATCGGCGTGCTTGCATTCAAGACGTCTCACTTCGACGTTGCATCCAAGATGATTGCAGCAATCCTGCAGGCTCCCGGTGCCAGCCCCCGTATCAAGGACAAAGCACGAGATCTTAAGGATGAGGTACTTAAGGCAATTAAAAAGTGATTTTCGGTCGAAAGTCTGTTAAAAGTGACGATTGACTTGAAAATAAAAAACAGATATTCTTTATGTATGAAGTCTATATGACTGACGGAAGTGGAATTGACCACAGGGAGTATAGATTATTGAGGCCGACCGTCTGGGCAAAACCGCCCGGATTGTCGGCCTTTGTTATTCTTACAGGCAATTCGCACGGCTTAGAAAATAATAGGAGGAGAGCAATATGAAATCATTCGAACTTTCAAGACTTCTTAACACCAACAGCTATCCCGGAAGAGGCATAGTCATCGGCCGTTCCGAAGACGGACGCAAGGCCGTGGTCGCTTACTTTATCATGGGCAGAAGCGTAAACTCCAGAAACCGCATCTTCGTGGAAGACGGTGAAGGCATCCGGACCGAAGCCTTCGACCCTTCGAAAATGTCGGATCCCAGCCTTATCATTTATTCCCCCGTCAGAGTATTCGGCTCTCACACCATAGTTACAAACGGTGACCAGACGGACACCGTATATGACGGCTTAAGAGCCGGAAAGTGCTTCGACCAGGCTCTCCGTGCCAGAACCTTCGAGCCCGACGGCCCCAACTACACCCCCAGGATTTCCGGTATCCTTCACTTTGAGGGAGATACCTTCTCATACGAAATCAGCATTTTAAAAAGCAACGGAGGAGACCCCTCTTCCTGCAACCGATATAACTTCTTCTACGATAACCCGAAGATCGGTGAGGGCCGTTTCATCCACACCTACAAGTGCGATGACGATCCGTTACCTTCCTTCGAAGGCGAGCCCGAGATCGTTTCCATCAAAGGAAACATCGATGAGTTTACCGACGAGATATGGGAGAATCTTAACTTTGAAAACAAGGTTTCTTTGTTCGTAAGATATATCGATCTTGAAACGGGCAAGTGGGAAACCAGAATCGTAAACAAGAATCAGGCATAAAGAAAGGATCGAATATGAGCGAAATTCAGTTAAAATACGGATGCAACCCCAATCA
>DBVS01000092.1:1164-3422 GCA_002308235.1 Lachnospiraceae bacterium UBA1258 | reverse complement strand
GATGCCATCGTTTACGGCGAAGATTCCAAGAAGATCTATTCTTACGCTGAATCCGAAGCATTCAAGAAGGTAGCTCAGTACAACAGAAAGATGTACGAAGAAGGCTTATACCGTGACGTTCTTACCACCAACTACAACGAGAGAGATTCCCGTATGCAGCAGGGTACCTACATCTGGGTTGAAGGCTCCATCGGCAAGGAAAACGAGATCATCGGTACCGTTCGTCAGAACGCTCCCGAAGCAGTTCTTAAGAGCTACATCCTTGCTCCCGAAAAAGATAAGTTCATCACCGCATGCGGCGGCGAAGTATTATGTGTTCCTTATTCCGCAAAGAACGCCGAAGGCGCTATGAAGTTCCTTAACTGGATCTACAAGAGCGAAGCTAACTACCTCTTCGCACTCTACGGACCCGAAGGTGAAAACTACACCATGAACAACGGCAGAATTTCCCTTAAGGATCCCGGATTCGAAGGTTACTTCTATGAGTGGATGTTCAGAAACAAAAACTACCAGAAGTTTACCGATGATGTTCCTCAGGAGTTCATCGACATGTACGAGAAGTGGGATGACAATACCAGAGTTTCCGATGTTATCGCTTTCCACTATGACAGCACCGCTGTAAAAGCAGAAGCAGACGCTATCGGACAGATCTGGACCATGGATCTTATGCCCATCCTTTGCGGTTTCGTTTCCTACGACGAAGCTTTCCCCGCAGTAGAGAAGAAGCTTAAAGATGCCGGAATCGACAAGGTCGTTGCGGAAGTTCAGCGTCAGCTTGACGAATACTTCAAGAAAATCGGTAAATAAGGATAAAAAATATGGCTGAAGAAATATCGAGTGTCGTAAAACACTTTGCCGCGGAGGGCGAATTCATTTACGGAGAAGCCTACGGATGCGGTCACATCAATGACACCTACGCCGTATATTTTAAGAGAGAGGACCGGTCTCCCGTTCGTTACATCCTTCAGAGGATCAACACAGCGATCTTTGACGCCGAAGAGCTTATGAAAAACATTAAGCTTGTAACGGATTTTCTGAAAAAGAAGATCGAGAACGAGGGAGGAGATCCCGAAAGAAACACTTTAAGCATAATTCCCACAAAAGAAGGCGCCCTGTATTACAGGGACAAAGAAGGCAACTGCTTCAGAATGTACCTCTTTATCGAGGATACCATTACTTACCAGAGTGCCGCAAATGTAACGGTTTCGAAGAACGCGGGCCGTGCTTTCGGTCACTTCCAGAAGCAGCTTTCCGACTTTGACGCCAAGAAGCTTAAAGAAACCATCAAAAATTTCCATGACACCGGTGTTCGTTTCAAAGCATTGCAGAATGCGGTGAACAAGGATGCCTGCGGACGTGTAAAGCTTGCCAAGGAAGAAATAAAGTTTGCTTTTGACAGAGAAGGGTATTGTAACAAAGTTACAAGCCTTCTCGGAACCGACAAGATTCCTTATCGTGTAACCCACAACGATACCAAGCTTAACAACATCCTTATGGATCCCAAAACCGGTGAAGGCGTTTGCATAATCGATCTTGATACCGTAATGCCCGGGTCACTTCTTTACGACTTTGGCGACAGCAACAGATTCGGTTCCAACAACGCCACCGAGGACGAAACGGATCTGTCGAAAGTAACCTTTAACCTTGACATGTTCAAAGCTTACACCGAAGGCTTTATGGAAGAGGCAAAGGATACTCTCACAGACACAGAGACCGAGTTGCTTGCATTTTCCTGCATACTCATGACGTTTGAGGTCGGCATCCGTTTCCTGGCAGATTATCTCGAAGGCGATGTGTACTTTAAAACAACCCACGAAACACACAACCTGGAGAGAGCCAGAAATCAGTTTAAACTGATCGAGGACATGGAATCAAAGCTTGATGAAATGAATGAGATCATAAAGAAAATACGCGGTTAACCCAAAAGCCTGTCGGCATTGCCGGCAGGTTTTTTTATTGCGGGAGCGGGCGGAAGTTTGGGTTTTGTTTGATTGAGTATGCTTAAACATTATGTTAAAATGTTAGGGCACGTCAGTGCCAAAAACATAACGGAGAATATTATGACATACAAGTTCGCGGAATATAAAGAAGAACCCATTTTGAAGAATCATTTAAACCTCGGGGGAAAGAGCCCTTCGGGAGAAGAATATGCGGTAACGAGCCGTTATATCGAAAGGAACGGACGCCCCTGGATGTCTGTCATGGGAGAATATCATTTTTCCCGTGATGACAAAGAAAACTGGGAGAGAGAGCTTTCC
>DBVS01000092.1:926-1114 GCA_002308235.1 Lachnospiraceae bacterium UBA1258 | reverse complement strand
CTTTTCTGGATCCATCACGAAGAAACGGAAGGGGAGCTTAAATTTACGGGAAATCTTGATGTAAGAGCCTTTGTGGAAGCAGCAAAGAGTGTGGGCCTCAAGGTTTGCTTAAGAGTCGGACCCTGGGCTCACGGAGAGTGCAGAAACGGCGGACTTCCCGACTGGATCCTTAAAAAGCCCTATAAGGT
>DBVS01000092.1:0-788 GCA_002308235.1 Lachnospiraceae bacterium UBA1258 | reverse complement strand
GCGGAACACCTTGCAAAATTGAAGGAAATCGCTTTGGAAACGGGGCTTGTTGCACCTCTTTATACCGTAACCGGTTGGAACTCAAAGTTTGGTGCCAAAATACCCGTTGATGAAGTTTTGCCCGTATTCGGCGCGTATCCCGACGCTCCCTGGGCAGGCGGAACGGGAAAACTTCCCCTTTCCAAGCATTATGCTTTTTATACCATGCGTAACGATACGGCCATAGGTGCCGATATTATCGGAGGAAGCGGAGACGGATGGCAGCTTCCATACGAAAGATATCCCTTTGTGACCTGCGAAATCGGACCCGGAATGATGTCGACTCACCATAGGCGTGTGGTGGTTTCCGCCATGGATGCCTATGCCATGAGCCTGGTTAAGCTTGGCGCCGGCAACAATCTGGTTGGCTATTACATGTATCACGGCGGAACAAATCCCGTGGGAAAAACCACCATGAACGAAACCAAGGCTACGGGATATCCCAACGACTATCCTGTGTTGAACTATGATTTCGGAACCTGTCTTTCCCAGTACGGCGAAGCAAGGCCCCAGTATGCATATTTAAACCTTTTGCATCTTTTCATAAATGATTTTGGGGAGCTTCTGGCGCCCCTTGTTCACGTGCCTGCAGAAAACTTCGTTAAGGAGGATAACCTTACTGACTTAAGATACTGCATGCGGGCAGATAAAGAAAAAGGCTTTATCTTCGTAAACAACCACCAAAGAGGGGAGAAGCTTAAAGACATAAAGGGTGTTTCCTTTGAAGCCTTCGGCAAAAAACTTCCGAA
>DBVS01000073.1:24386-26420 GCA_002308235.1 Lachnospiraceae bacterium UBA1258 | reverse complement strand
CGTATCCAAAGCATTTTTTACACTTTCTGTTATTCCCATTTCTACGCCTCCGCTCCTAAAGTTTCTACATCATATGTCTTAGCCGCCAGTTTAATTAACTCCTTATATTCGGTTATGTATCCGCAGTTTTTGTCTTTGGGATTTAACACACCGATTTTCGGACAGTTACCCCACAAACATGAGCAACTGAGCGGACATTCATCACACTGTTCTCTTTTGTTTCGTCTAAAACCTACCGTCCATACCGCTTCAAGATGTTTATCCGTATCCAGACGCCCATCCTTGGAGATTTCTCCGATTTCATGCTCCGGTCTGCAGGTTTCGCATTTCTGTACTTTTCCGTAGGAAGTAATAACATATCTGTTTTTCTTATTGCTTCTGCACATAGCGCCGCATGTATGAATGTTATAAAGATTTATGATGCATTTAAGATCCTTCTGATTCTCCGCCAGATAGTTATACACTTCTGCCATTTGACTGTAAGGCATCAGATGATCCGCTATGAGCTTAACTCTTTCTCCACCCCAATCTCCTGCCGGACGTACAAAGAAAGAAAATCTGGGATCTTTTCCGAATTTGTCATTTAAGAGGTTGTAAAATTCAGGAAGGTCCTTAAGCATCTCCTTGGTGAAATTGCCTCTTATTACAACCGAGATATATCTGTTTTTGACATTGTCGCGAATACCTTCCAGATTACCTATGATTCTGTCCCACGTAGGGCCGCCGTCCATATAAATTCGCTGATTATCATGAGTCTCTTTTAAGCCGTCGACAGTTATGGTGTAGTTGGCTACTCTGCTCTTAATAAGCTTCTCAACGTTTTCTTTGGTAAGAAGATATCCGTTGGTTGTAATTGAACCTGTATAGGGTTTTTTTGCCTTTCTGCAGATATCAATAACCTTCTCGGAAATGTATTCGATGGCATCGATTCCAATAAGGGGTTCTCCTCCAAACCAATCGATATGAACTCTGCTATACTTGTTGACATTTCTTGCAATCAGTTTAATTATTCTGTCCTGAACATCTTTACTTATTACATTTGTCTTAAAATCAAGTGCGCAATACTTGCATCTGAAGTTGCAGGCATCTGTCGTATGAACCGTAATATCAAGCGTATCTTCCATCGTATACTCGTAGAATAACTGCTCTCTGTCTGCACGCTCGTCATAGAGTTCCGGTACCATAAATCTGTTCTCGATAAGCTCATTAAGAATGGGATCGTCGCTCTCATCCACCTTTCTTCCGCTAAGGTAGTCTTTTACCTTTTCTCTTGCCGCGGGAGCTACCTCCTTGATGCTGTCCAACCCCTTGTAAGAGTTGTAAAGATACATTCCATTTTCCTGTTCGTCAACCACTACGTTAAACATTGACGCTTGAAACCTTCTGCCCATTTTTCTCGTCCTTCCTGTTTTAATCTTTATAGTTTTTTGCCTGCGCACTGAACAGCGAATTGTAATAGCCTTTCGCTTCAGTAAGTTCAGCATGCGTACCAAGTTCTGTTATCTCACCGTCTTTAAGAACCACAATCTTCTCAGCCTCCACACAACTGGATAATCTGTGTGAAATAAGGAATATTGTTCTTTGGTCTTTAAACTCCCATATGCGGTGATAGAGTTCTCTCTCGGCCTTAGGCGAAAGTGCCGCCGTCGGCTCATCAAGGATAAGTATCGGTGAGTCCTTATAAAGCGCTCTCGCGATAGCAACTTTCTGCAGCTCTCCTCCCGACATCTCTGTACCCTCGTTGTCTAACTTGTAAAATACATGTGTATCTATTCCCTTGTTAAGGGTTTCTATCTTTTGATCAAGTCCTACTTCCTTTAACACTGCTTCCATTCTTTCTTCATCAATCTCATCCGCAAAAGCAATGTTCTCTCTGATTGTGTAGTAGGTCAGTGCATAGTCCTGAAATACCGGCGAAATAAGCCTTGATATCTCATCCTTGCCAAACAGAGATATATCTTTACCATTTATCAAAACCGCTCCCTTTGTCGGTTTATACAGACCCGTCAGCAGTTTTATAAAGGTAGTCTTACC
>DBVS01000073.1:20642-24360 GCA_002308235.1 Lachnospiraceae bacterium UBA1258 | reverse complement strand
TTCGCTCCCCTTCATGTATTTTTAGGTTTATGTTTTTGAGAGCATACGTGTCGTCACCGCCATAGGAAAAAGAAACATCTTTAAACTCAAGGGTTTTAAAAGAAAGTTCCCCGGTCTGCCGCTCAAGGCGCTCACCTTCGGATTCAGTATCATATGCAAAACACTTTTGCAGTGCTCCGAAGTATCTGCCTTCCGCCTTTATTCGCACCGCTTCATCTGCGATTTGCATGATAGCATTGGCAACTCCCGTAAAGGCCGCTACGTACATCACGAAATCGCCTACTTCTATCTCGCCTCGCGTATATTGGTTCATGGTAAGCAAGTACGCCGCTATCAGCTGAGTTCCGAATATTACCGCTGGAATAATTGCCCAGACAGCGTTCTTTTTACAGCAAACTTTCATCGCATCGTACACATAGTTTCTGCAATAGTTGTACTTGCCCGCAAGGAATTTCCTAAGTCCGAAAGCTCTTACTTCCTGTCCATACTGCAAATCCAACATGTTCCACTGAAGCGTTTCCATCTCTCTTCTTTCGCTGTTATCGGCGACCTGTTCGCTGTACTTGTTTTTATTGATCATGTTCTGCGCCACGTATGACGCGGGAAGAAGTAACAAGCTCCCAACAATATACAGACAAACTATTTTCTTTTCCCTGATGATTGTCACGCTGCCGATAAGTAAAAGAACAAGCGATATGACGGAAATTATTACGCCTGATATGACAGAATAGAAATTCCGATCCAGACATTTGGAGCCGAAGCTAAAGTCATCTGCATATTCCGGCGACTCCATCGTAAGAAGGTTCAGGCTTAGTTGCCTACTTACCAATTGCTTCTTTACGGACGTCGTAACCTTCAAGCTTTCATAGTCCATTTTTCTCATGAAAAAGGTATTAAGTGACGAAACGGCTAATGTCGATACACAGAATACCGTTACCAATATTGCTGCCGCACGAACCTCAGAGTTTGGATACAACCTGTTTATAATCGCGCCGGGAAAGTAGATATTTATTATTCCCGCAATCGAACCAAGCAATCCCNNCCCCCGCCGGTATGTAAATATTCTTTATGCCTACAGGCTTGATAAAGTGCTTGTATCCGAATTGTATGCTTTTCTTATTCACCCTCCGTTCCCCCGTTTTCATTACTGATTTTTACAATCCCGTCATTTCGAAAGCCCTCGGCGTTTTCAAGCATGAAATTCTTCTCATCCGACAAACGCATTACTCCCGAATTATGTACGGGACTGCTTCTTTTTTGACTCAAAAACAATCTCCCGCCATCAGCCACCTGTATCATTCCGGCGTTTTCAAGTTCGGTTTCCTCGCTCTCACCGTCTTGCTTAAATTCGGCATTGTCTTTAATGTATATCATTCCTGCATTCAGCATTCGTGGCTTGACTCTATAGCCCATTACAAATTTTGAACGGTTGGTAATCATCAGTACTCCGTAATTTCTGAACGCATACCCACCCAAATGCATCGTGCAGTTAATTAACATCAATCTTCCGTGATTATCCAAAGCCCCGTCGATACGTATCGTTACTTTTTTCTCTGTACCGATATATACCTTGGTGTCACTTCCCCGGATTATCAGTGTCTCTTTGTCGGTAATGAATATGTCTTCATTAATCGTCATATCCGATTCAATCAAGTATGTTTTTTCATCAATCTTTGTAATCTGATTTATCACCCTGCGATACCTCGTATTCGCTTATAACAGCCAAAAATCCCCGCAAATATCGCTCTTCTCGTTCATATAAATCATCGGCATATTCCTTTATGCGTTCAGGAATACTTATATCTTGATTTTTATTGAATTTAAGTGCCATAAGCATCATCATGGATGTATCCCTCACCAAATCGTCAACATCCTTTTGTAATGCTTTTAACCCCTCTATTTTTTCACTTAAAAATTGATTTCTGAGCGAAAATATTTTTTTGTGCTCCCAAAGCATTCTTAGAAGCTTCGGGTCTATCCTCATTTCATCTTCCGAATTTTCAGTGCAATCCGACATTATATCCTTAATTGTGTTATAGGAATCAATTCCGTCAGCTCCGGTAGCCTCGTCATAACCGCCGTTTAAGTATTCACGTACTTCACTTGCGATTGTCTTTATCGAGCATTTCACTTTGATTCCATGAAACTTTATTGCACAGAAATCGCCTTCGGGATTTATAGCCAATCCGCCTGCAAGACTATTGGCTATATGCTCTTTCTTTACCTTCATTTTCTGAAGATGAAGATCTCTGTACGCCATAACATAAAAGCATTCATCATCATAACCGTATACATGTGTATCATGATGAAAATGTCTTACATTATAGAATTCGGAATACGGAAGATAGTATTCATCAATCCAAAAAAGTAACAGGTAATCACCCTGATCAAGTCTTTCTTCCAGAAAACCGATTATTTTGTCCGGAGATTGATTCTTGATATAATACTTATTCAGTTCCGCAATTCCCTCCACCCTAAGGTCCTCTGCCTGACAACCGACATATCTTAACTGGTTCTCATCAAACCTATCGCATCTGAGTCTTATGTAGTGGTTATAAAAGGCTTCCTTGACGTTCTCGTCTTCGAGCATGATTCCCATGACGAATGCGATACATTGATATGTCTCCGACGGTGGAATTCTCATCGGTAATACGTTTCCCATCTGATTCGTACCTTCCCTTCTGATTCATGTAACCCAACCCCGCTGTAACCTGTTTTCTTTTACTTCGTTGTTGTTTCAACTACTTCAAAAAACGGAGCAATTATGGAAATAATTTCATCGATATCAACTGTCTTCATGTGCCCACCTCCTTATACAAATATGATATTTGAAAATTATTGATACAGTAAAGTGACACTTACGGCACTTTTACTTCAAGCTGTGGTATAATTAACATGATGGAGGGCTTAATTATGGATAATTGGGGACTATTTGGAAGAAAATTACGTTCTATCAGAAAAGAACTTTGTCAAACCCAGGAAAGGTTTTGCGATGGTATCTGCTCGTTAAGGCAATATAAACGAATTGAATCCGGCACTAATGAGCCGACTCTTTTTGTGCTCGATTCTTTATCAAGCAAATACAATCTTGATTTTTTTACCATCTACAAAAAGGCCGAGCGGTCCAATTCCGACAATGATTTTTCCTTTATCAACGAAATGAATGATGCCATAGATCTGCAGGATGTAAAAAGGATTGAAGAACTTATATCCAAATATTCGGATTCTTTTGATTCCATGGGTCTTTATTCCAAAATGCTTTGGTATTACGGGAAATCTTTATGCGAAGAGGACACAGATATATCAATCGATTACGCCATCACGGGTCTTCGGTACGAATTGCCCGATAATCCGGGCAATCATGAGTCTTTTCTTCAGGTAAAAGTTTACTCAAATATTGGTCTTTGCCTTCTGAACAGAATAGCATTCAATTATATAAAAAAGGAAAACTACAGCCTTGCCATCCTTATATACAAACATATTATTCAATGTATAGAAAGCCTGCTTTCTTTCAGTTCAAAGCTGTATCAAAGCACAAAGTTTATCTTTGAGTTCTACCCTTCGGTAATATCCAATTTGTGTGTTCTTTTGCTCTCTGACGGAAATTTGGAGGAGGCACTTGTCTATGTGAATAAGGGAATAGAATACTTGTGCAAAATGAACAATTCCAAGCAGCTCCATATTCTTCTTTGGCGTAAATACAAGATATTGGCGGCGA
>DBVS01000073.1:20418-20632 GCA_002308235.1 Lachnospiraceae bacterium UBA1258 | reverse complement strand
CCGCCGATGAAGTCTATAACTCTTTTCGGGTCATCTGTGAATTGTTTAATCAAAAGGAATATCTGGCAGGCAGGCCCAAATGAAAAGCTTATGATTGTTGACTGACCGTTTAGTTCCTTAGTAAAAAAGCCCCCGCGTTTAAGGCGCGAGGGCTTTTGTGCGGTTATGATTATGAAAGTTTGAAGAACTCGATGGCTTCGGTCATTTCCTTGTT
>DBVS01000073.1:806-20388 GCA_002308235.1 Lachnospiraceae bacterium UBA1258 | reverse complement strand
GAAGTCTGAGTATCCATGCAGGCGTCGGTAACGGTCTGACAGGAAGCTGCAACTTCCTGAGCAGATGCACCAAGTTCCTCGGAAATAGCACCGAGTTCTGTGGTTGCATTGGTAACTTCTGCCTTAATGGCTTCAAGCTTGTCAGCCATCTTCTGGATAGTATCGATTTCAACAACGGATGCTTCAACAGATTCTGAAAGAGCCTGGAACTTATCTCTTGCTGTCTCGATATCGGTCTGTTCTTTGGTGATAACTTCAAATACTCTGTTGGAGATTTCAACTGTACCGTTGGAAAGTGCGATAACGTTGTCGATGGTCTCCTTGATTTCTTTGGCCGATTCTGCGGAAGAATCTGCAAGTGTACGAATTTCTTCTGCTACTACCGCGAATCCGCGACCTGCTTCACCGGCACGTGCTGCCTCGATGGAAGCGTTCAATGAAAGAAGGTTGGTCTGTGCAGCGATGGACTCGATAGCCTGTACTGCAGTGGAAATCTTGGTGATAGCTTCGTTGGTTTCTGTAATCTTAGCGGCAATGTCCTGCATAGCTTCAACAGACTCTATTGAACCTGAATGTACGGAATCCATGCACTGTGTTGCCTCGTTGTTGGCATTCTTGATAGCCTCGGAATCCTCGAAGAGGTTCTTAACGTTTTCGTTAAGGCTTTCAATGTTGCTGCCAAGTTCGATAGCCTTCTCGGCAAGTGTCTGAGCATTTTCTGCAACGCTCTGTGATGTGGATGCAACTTCGTTGATTGCGGTATTAATCTGAGATACGGATTCAACGTTGTCGGCTGTCTTTTCATCTACACTGCCGATTGCAAGGTTAAGTTTGTTAGCCGAATTCTTAACGGCACCCATGGAGTCGTTAAGTGCACTCTTCAGGGTCTGGAATGCGGTTAAGATGCTGACGGTTTCTTTGATGTTGGACTTAGCGTCACAATCTGCCGTAACATCACCTGTACTGAGTTCTTCAAGAGCCTTGGATACCTTGTTAAGAGGTGCAGAAACTATCTTACCTACAACAAGTGCAATAACAAGAAGAATTGCTACGCAGACACAACATACTATAACTGCTGTAAGCTTGGAGGAATTGATGCCTTCCAATACTTCTTTTTCATCTGCGGTAAGAACTGCGATGTAGTGCTCGTCCTGGCCTACATAATAAGCGGCGTATTTCATCTCGCCCTTGTACATGTACTTGATGTATCCGGGTTCGGGATGTTCGCCCGCGGCAAGTCTTGCCACAAGACCCTTTACGGCTTCGTTCTCAACCTGATTTCCGATCTTGGTTTGATCGGGGTGATGAAGCATAACACCGTTTCTGTCCACGAAATAAATATACGCGGATTTAAGTCCAAGCGCTGACACATCGGAAATCTTCGACGCCGCGTCATTTACGAAGGTACCACCGCCTACAAAACCGAGAGGTTTGCCGGAAACGATAACGGGATAGTACATAGCCATGGTGAGTCTTCCGCTCGCGGGGGAAGTAAGAATACCGTTGTTCAATACTCCGCCTGCACCAAGAATGGAACTGCGCATGCTCTCAAGCGCATCGCCTTCTCTTAACGACTTACCGATAATAGCAGGAGTCGGATGAGTAAGCACCTTGGTGTTCCAGTCGGCAAGATAAATTCCTTCCCAGCCGTCCAGCTGTGCAAAATAATCGAGGGTAAACTTCTGTGCCTCATTCATGATGATAGGGTTGTCGGAATTCTGTAATGCTCTGACGATAATCGGAGCCGATGAATATGCTCTGAGAATTTCGGTAGACGTCGTGGTTGCATAATCGAATGCTTCACCGGTTCCTCTGATAACCGAAACCATTGCATTACTTGTAGATTTGTTCATCTCTGAGGATGCTCTGCCGATTATAACAGCCGCAATGATTACGGTGGTAAGTAACATCGGCAACAATGCGAACATGATCAGCGTAAAGCGCATGCTGACCTTTCCGCTTTTCTTGGTAGCACGTGAATTAACAGTTGACATAGTTTTTAGTCTCCCATAAATAAGATTTAGTACCTTCTTGATGTTAACATAAAGAAATAGATATGTAAACCATTTTCTTCTTGCCTATTATTGAACAAACCATATGCCAAAAATGAATAAAGAAACGGCCCGCGCCTTTCGGTGGGACCGTTTCTCCTTTATCCGTATTTTATATAACTGCCCGGCGTTTTATGCTTCTACTTTGATGTCGCCGGATACGCTGGATGCGGTTATATCGCAGGCACCGGAACCGAGAGTGTAGGTTCCGCGCTTGACATCTTCATGAGCTTCGTTGCCAAAGAACAGGTCGATATCTCCGCTCTTGGTATCAACTTTGGCATTGTATCCGTCTATGCCTTCAAGCTCAAGATTGATATCACCGGATACGCTGGCTGCTCTTACGACCTTGGTTCTGTCGGCCTTAACATTTAAGTCGCCGCTGGTGGATGAAACGCTTAAGTTCTCGCTGTCTCCGCTGAATTCAACGTCGCCGCTGATGGTCTTAAGTTCCGCGATTACCGCGCTTAAGTTAACTGCGTTAACATCACCGCTCATAGTGGAAGCGTAAACATCCTTGTTATTTACCGCATTGATGACAACATCGCCGCTCATGGTCTTAAGATCTGCGCGCTTGACGGTAACATTGCTCACATCAACATCGCCGGAAAGGGAGGAAAGATTGATCCTTTCGAGACGATCCGGAATCTTAACATAAAGTGTTTCGGGACCGAGGAGCTTCTTGAAAAAGCCGCTGGTGGCGCTTTTCTTTTTGATTATGGCATAAGCCTTGCCGTCTTCGCAGTGATAATCGATCTTATATCCCAGTTTCTGACCGGGTGTCGCATCGTAATCGCAGTCAAAATGTACGCTGCCGTCTGCAGAGGGCTCAACAACTATGTCTGCACAGTCTGTTTCTGCGATGACTTCGGTAATATCCGAAAAAGCAACGCTTGTGATGAGTTCTTCGCCTTCATATTCCTGCTCCTCTGTCTCAACGGGTCCCCTGGCGTTTCTGTAGCTTTCCGCAATATCCTTGGCAAACTGCTTGGATTTGTTTGCAACCACATCGGCTGCATTGCTCATGGACTTGGCAAAATCCCCGGCTCCGCCGGACAGTTCTTCACCGATCTTGCCCGCACCCTTGGTGATCCCTGCTGCCATGGATCCCACAAAGCTTGCAAAGGCTTTCGAAATATCATCAAAGGTCTTCTTTGCCTGCTGTTCAAATTTTTCTCTCTGAGCTTCTTCATCAACATTGTCGGCAGATCCGTCGGAAAGGCCTTTGAGCTCTTCCACCAGGTCCTCAACGCTGCCAAGCTCGCTGATTATCTGCTCTTCGCTCTTGCCACCGGCAAGACCGTCCTGAAAATGTTCCTCGTAATCACTTACGATCTCGTCCTTTATATCGCTTCCAAAACTCTCAAGAGCCTTTGAAAGCTTGTCCATATACTCCTGTTTGTTCATGCTGTCCTCCTCATTCTCCAACGATGCCTGCAACTGCTCTGACAAATGCAAGCCAGTCTTTTTTTAGTCCGTTCTGGTAATCGCGTCCTGCGTCGGTAAGATGATAATACTTTCTGGCGGGACCGTTCTCAGATTCTCTTAAGTAGGTTGTTACGAGATTTTCTTCCTTTAATCTCCTTAACACCAGATACAATGTTCCGGAAGCAATTTCCATCTCCTTCGATATGGCGTCGGTAAGTTCGTATCCGTACCTGTCGCCCCCCGTGAGCATCGATAAAACACAAAGCTCAAGGGCACCCTTTTTAAATTGTGCGTTCAATGCCGTTCTCCTTTCTTATTATGCATCATCACATTCCGTACAAAGAAAAGTCTGCGGTGACGCTTCTCTTTTCCTTTACAAAGTGGATTGTATCACATGCTATGTTGTAATGCAAGATAGTATTTATAAAAAAAGAGTAAACAAACGGCTGCCCGCTTGAGCAGCCGTGCTTACCTTAATCTATGTGCAGCAAATCTTTTATAAAGTCCAGGGTCTTCTCAAAAACATGCGGGCGTTTCGTGTAATTGATCGATCTTGCTACCCGTGCAATAAAGTAGTTTATCAGCAGCGTAAATATCCACGAACCGATCAGCCAGCTCAGTCCCGCGCCGATACCTTTGAAAAGAGTGTCGGCAAAGTAAGAATAGAAATACACGAAGAACTGAACCATGTATGACATGACTGCACTGCCGATAACAATTATCATCACTGCAGGGATCAGCACGCATAAAAGCAGTGTCACGGCCAGAATAGCCAAAAAGATAACCGCCAATATAAGAATCGCTATATAAAATTTCGGTCCCTTCATCGTTTCGGGGTCCATCGGGAAAAACCGCTGAAGCAACCATGCAAACGGAAATAATATGATTCCGAATCCGGAGGTCACTTTATCCGAAACGGTATCAAAACTCGCCGAGGAAGCCGTATTAAGGTGCTCAAGAATGAAGCTTCCGAGTTTTTGCGGTATAAGCGCCTGAGTTGCCGTCGAAAACAAAGCAGTGATTATGGCTGAAAGCCTGACATTCAATTTCCGCTTTAAAAAGCCCTCTGCCGCGGAAAAGCCATAGATCACCCAGCCGGATACGACAAGCTGCATCGAAGTCAATATTGATGCCGTAGAAATATCTATACCTGCAGACGCAATTTCCTTATATTCGATTCCGCCTGCTTTGTTACGAAGTTCAGCGTAAAGGGTAAGCTTTCCCGAAAGCAGCGAAACCAGAAAACACACGAAGCCCACTGCGCCCACCGCGATGGAGGGAATATTCCTTTTGTCCGTAAAGAAAGCGATCCGCGACTTTATCTTCTCGGGGATATTGATGCAGATCACATCCTCCGCTTTTTCATCCGGCTTTTTCACTTCCGGCATTACATAAGTGTGGTTCTCTTCTGCGGCCTCTTCAGCTTCGAGTTTTCTCAAAATCTCCTCATCCGAAAGACCTCTCTCTTCCGGAATTTCATAAGAAGAGTACTCATCTGTTTCGTCCTCTCCGACACTCTCTATAAATCCACCCGCAAAGGCGACTCCTACGGCTGAGAGAACTGCTCCTATCAGTGTTGCATAAAACATATTTACCGAATGGTCATGCCATATTATCGAGCCGAAAAGCGACGTTAACGTACAGCCTAAAAAAGAAGCCAGGAACCAGACAAGACTGTAGGCAATGACTGTAATCTTTCCGCCGCCTTTGAAGACTCCGTAGACAAGCATGAGAACTCCGGCGATCAGCAATGCAACCACGATTCTGACCACTGCAATACCGGGATTCCAAACCGATATAACGTTTTTCATGAAACGGTAAAATACGTCAGCGACAACGTCGACCGTATCAATAACCGCGTTAAAAAAGAAGCCTTCATCCCCATGAAATGATCTTGCGGCACCGATCATCGAAATAAAGAATAACGGAATCGAGCCGACAGCCGGGAAAACAATATCAAGCAACGGTGCCTTTCGGCTGATACCCGCAACCAGGAAAACTACGAGAAACAGCAACATGGCAAGGCCTATCAGCAATACAAGAAAATAGGCGTAAAGACTCTCGTATTCCTTGGAATCAAGGGCAAGCTTCATAAAATCGCCGTACTTCTTTTGATAGAAAAAGATTTCGAGTCCTGCCCAGACAAACATCAAAGCAAGTACGATTCCGGTTGTCCATTTTTTAACTATAATCTTGTCGATTTTCATTTATTTTTTCTTTCTTGAGACAGCGATAACAGCGATTATCGCAATAACAACAAGTGCCGCAATACCTCCGATGACAGGGAGACTGCTCTTGGAACTTTCTTTGTCCGCTTTTTCTATCTTAGCCTCGGAAACCGAAGTTTTCGCGCTCGTCGCGGGCTGAACGCTTGTAGAAGCGACGGATGAAGTCTCGGTGCTTGCGGAACTTACGGATGCTTCCGGGCCGGGGGCTACAGTCTGCGTTTCTTTTGCTTCGGGCTTGGTCTCACCGGTGAGCTCCCATTTGGTCACGATCTGCTCGGTTTCGATATAGTTTTTGACAAATTCCGTGATCTCATCCGAATATTTCTCCAATCTGTAAGCACAATAAACAAGAAATACAACATCGTCCTGCGTGACCTCATAGATATCAACTTCTGTCTCGTCGTTTAGATATGCGGGAGTATATTCTTTATTTTTATCACTGAAAAAGACAGCATCACCTGTTCCGTCATTATATTTGAAAACTCCGACTTTTCCGCAGGGATACCACGTTACGAACTTATAAACTTTGCCGTGTTCAAGCTCTCCCACCTCCTCAAAAGTATTAAGAGCGCTTGTTGAAGTGTCATAGAACTCGCTGTGCCATGAACCATCCTCATCGATGAAAGTCCCCAGGTTAAACTCATCGGGAAGAGTCGGTTGAACATCGGCGGGAGACGGAGGGGTTGAATAAAGAAAGAAATATGCGGTTGTTACATTGTTATTATGATTGGCTTTAAAGGTATCTTCCCTAAAATCGAAATATATAGCAGGGCCACGCTTTTCCGCCTCCAAAACGATCTCGTAATCCTCTTTGTTGAATGCATAAGAGGGATTCGCGGGAATAAGTGAAAGTGCCATCCCGGCCGCAAGAAGTCCTGTAAGTATTTTTCTGAGTTGTTTTTTCATTTTTTCTTCCTTTCTGTTATATACAGCTGCGAAATATATGCCTTCACAGGCACAGCAGCCGCTTGATGCGTTACCATATAAAAAACGCATGTTGCCTGCAGGAATGCCCTGTAAGCCGCATGCGTTTATTCACTCGCGTTTTGTTTTGATACGAAAAAAAGACAGAACTATCTCGTCTGTCTGTCTGTCTGTCTGTCTGTCTGTCTGTCTGTCTGTCTAAGGATATTGGCGTTTACTGTTTCTGTCAAGTCAAGCCTCCGTATTATGCGCCATACGGCTCCCCTTACCGTTGCGATACATGATAATATATCATAATTAAAAAAAATGCAACCCCGCCAAAAACCAAGGGCTCCGCCGTACGGAGCCCCATTTGTCATCAGTTTTTTTCATTTAAATAAGTCTGCACTCTGTTATCCAATTTCGCGGCTGCAGTTTCCGCGCTGCATTGACCCTCAAAATATGGTTCGAGCTCTTCCCTGAATATTTCTTCCAGTTGCTTTATCCTGAAATTCCCCGTCAAAGCATTGTCTACCATGAACCAAAACTCTTCTTTTTGCTTCTCAGATAACCGAACCTTAAGATAAAGAATCTGCCCGCCGTAGGTTTTAATCTGATTATCGGGGTTGTTTCCGTCTTCTTTCTTTATCAGCTGCTCAAGAATTGTTCTGTGTATCGGAAAAAGAGAACGTCCAATAAGCGAATAACCATCTTTGTCTGCGCTTCTGACTATATCATTCATATCATCATATGCGGCGTACAACCCCTGTGCCCGCTCGCTTACGAGATATCTCAGAAATCTTACGGCCCCTTCTTCTTCCTTGCTGTGAGAACTGAGATAAATGCGATTCGCCGTCATATATATTCCGTGGCCTTCTTTTCGCGGATATCCCGTTATCACATATTCCCCAAGATCTTCCGAATACTCTTTAAAGTCAGATAAAGTGAATGTAAAGTAGGTCGGGCTCTTCGCGAAAGATTGTTTTTTCATACTTTCATAATCACTGTCTCCCGCCCCGTATTTGGCAGCAAAAGAAAGAAGATCAAGAAAAGGCTTTTCCGTCAGCTTGCTTTTGTGTTTCGCCCAATCTATGTAATCTGTGTTGGATTCATCGTAAAGCCCATACTTTAACACTATGTTTGCCGGGCTGCACTCGGAATCCAGATATTTCTTTCCGGAAGCACGGACCAGTTCCATCATTTTCTCTACGGACAGATTCACGTTATCGCTTGCTTCATCCTTTCTGATTGCCGCAAAATCGAGAGAAAACTCATAGGGAATTCCGTAAAGGTCTTTTCCATACACGCCTGTCAAAAGTGCAGTCTCCAAACATCCGCTGCTTTTGAAGGTTTTTATATCAAGCTTTTTAAAAAAGCTCTTATCAATCATGGTCTCAATGTCGTTAACAACAGCTTCTTCCAAAAGATCGGGCCCTTTGCCCGCTGAAATCTCAAGCTGGATCCTTCGCCTGAAAGAATCAATATCTTCGCCGCGCTCGGGGACTCTGACCGTAACGCGGTACTCATCGTCATATCTGTTAAAATCGGCCACCATCCTACTAAATGCGGCGTTTGACAGACCCATCGCAAGAACTATTTCTTTCTTGTCCATGGGAACATCTTTCTTTGAAAGGTCGTAAGTCAGGACAAGCGGCTCTCCGTCCATCTCGCCAAGAAGTCTGACAATCCTTCCGTCCCCGCAGGAAATACCGAGAGCGCTTTGAAGCTTATAACCGCTTTCTTCGAATGAGAGCAGTTTCTTGGTGCCAAGCTCTGATACTTCCCATAGGCCGTTGATGTCAAAATATATGAAACTGCCTTCCGCAGAGCACGTTACATAGTACTCGTACAAAGAAACCTCTTCGGGAAAAGCTGTATCTTTTTTGTTTCCTGTGGCGTCCCACATGGAAGGATTGTTTCCTCTGTCGATTCCGTAAAAAAGAACATCAGAGTCGCGATTTTTTTGAACTGCGCCGCAAAGCCAGCCGTCAATCTCGACCGTTCCTTTGTCCTTTGTTCTGCATTTAAGCAGGGTTTTATCCTGCATATCGGGGATCTTGCAATATGTCTCGGCGGTATTTCCGGGGCTCACCCATTCATATACATCCCCGCCTTTATCAATGATGGTTTTCGAAAATGAACCGAATTTGTCGCCGGTTGAAATCTCGAGAGATCCCGTCACAAGTTCATAAGACTCCCCCGGAACAGCACCCGATAATTCAGCCATTCTGTTACCGGAATCCGTATGTATCTTCACTCCCGTTTTACCGGATAAACCCATGGCCGGCGAAGACATGCTTGAATACTTGATTCCGTCGGAGGTTTCTCCCGATGCGTCTGCATCAATCAAAGCCCATTCACCTTTCTCAAAAGAAAACACAGGAATACACATCGGATATTTCTCGCCGTCTTTGGAAGCGCAGTACTCCGCAATTGAATCATCCGATATCTCAAGTTTTTCCTCCCACACAGGAACTACTCCGTTTTCTAAAAGGAAATCTTTTAGCGGCGGAACGATAACCTCCTGTAACGGCCCACCCTCCCATTGGTGCGCCGCGTCCGAAAGCCTGTATTCTTCTATTTCTTTTTCAATCATATTCTTCCCACAACCTGCGAGAAAGATTAGCGGAAACAATACAAAAAAAATGATATTCTGTCTTCTCATGTTTATGATGGTTTTCCTTTTGCTGTGCCCCGCGCCGCCTATACCACAGCACAGGGCACAAAGACTGATAATACAACCATAGGAAACCGTCCCTTGAAATGTCAAATTCCAATTTGGTAAGTATGCGGTTTTCGAGGTTTCCGATTTGGAATAAATAATAACAGCCGGTCTCGGAATCCGAAACCGGCTGAAATAAGCGAGTATATTTTAATTGTTACTCATAATCCGTTACCACATTCAACAGATACACGGAGGACATATGCAAATCATCGGGATCGTCTGTATCTTTTGCGGATTTGAACACGTCTATTTGAATTGCATCAGCTTCTGCGGTTTTTCGATACTTGTCGGCAAGCTTCTTGCTGTATTCTGCTGCTGTATCATCAGCGTATCTAAAAACAGGATAAACCTTGATAAGTAAAGTGGAGCCAAAATCAGTGGATACATATTCAGGCTTATCAATCATTCGATATCTCGGAATCATCAAGAAAGCAAGAATGGAAAGTATCGCTACTATGAGAATTGCTATGATAATCCGATTGATCATCAGACGTCTCTTAATCCTGTAATACGGCTTCATCTCGCCCGATAAGAATTCCTTAACCGAAATGTCAAAGCAACGACAGATTGCTTCTATATTGTGATACGCAGGCTGCCGACTGCCATTTTCCCATCTGCTAAGAACAGGCTGCGAGATATTAATCTTCTCAGAAAATGCTTTCTGATTCATTCCTTTCTTCTCGCGAAATTTGACAATCAGTCTACCAAGCTCATTCTCACTGTCCATATTCCATTACCCCTCACCAATAATGTACCCTTGCATCCATAATAGCAAAAGATACCCATTGTATCAATGGAGTAATTGACCTTTTCCGGCGCAAATCATACAGCCGGTCTCGGAGTCCGAAACCGGCTGTAAGTTTGTTTGATTGATTATTGATGCATGAACGTGATGTCACATCACGGCGAATCGGAAATTACTTTCCGAGGAATGCTTTAACGTCACCGTAAACGCCCTTGCCGTCGAGTTTGTACTTCTCAACGAGAGCGGAAGCGGATCCGGACTCACCGAATACATCCTGCATGCCAAGCTTCTTAACGGGTACGGGATGTTTGGCGCAAAGTGCGTCGCAGACTGCGGAGCCTAAGCCGCCGATAACGGAATGCTCTTCAACGGTTACGACCTTGCCGGTCTTCTTTGCGCTGTTAACGATGATGTCCTCGTCAAGGGGCTTGATGGTGTGAATGTTGATGACCTCGGCGCTGATGCCGTCCGCAGCCAGCATTTCCGCAGCGGTAAGAGCGGAGTCAACACAAATACCGGTGGCTACTATTGTAACATCCTTACCTTCTCTTAAAAGAACGCCCTTGCCGATCTCAAACTTGTAATCGGGGCGGTCGTTGATAACGGGCACTGCGGCACGTCCGAAACGGATGTAAACCGGGCCTACGTACTCAACTGCGGCACGTACCGCTGCTTTGGCCTCCACATCATCGGAGGGGCACATAACCACCATTCCGGGGATGGTACGCATCAAAGCGATATCTTCGTTACACTGGTGGCTGGCACCGTCTTCACCTACGGTGATTCCGGCGTGAGTTGCACCGATCTTTACATTCAAATGGGGATAACCGATGGAGTTACGTACCTGCTCGAAAGCACGGCCTGCAGCAAACATGGCAAAGGATGAAGCAAAAGGAATGAGGCCTGTCAAAGAAAGACCTGCCGCTATGCCCATCATGTTGCACTCTGCGATACCGCAGTCAATGTGTCTTTCGGGGAACGCTTTCTTGAAAACACCGGTCTTGGTAGCTGCAGCAAGGTCTGCGTCAAGTACCACAAGGTTGGGATACTCTGCTCCAAGTTCCTTTAAAGCATTACCGTAACTTTCTCTGGTTGCGATCTTGATTACTTCTGACATAATGCTTCACCTACTTTCTCAAGGTCTGCCATGGCGATGGCATACTGCTCGTCGTTGGGCGCCTTGCCGTGCCAGTCAACGCTTCCCTCCATGAAGGAAACTCCCTTACCCTTTAAGGAATGGGCAATGATAACGGTGGGCTGTCCCTTGGTCTCTCTTGCTTCTTTAAAGGCTGCGCGGATCTGATCGAAGTCGTGAGCATCGATGTTGATCACATGGAAGCGGAATGCCTTGAATTTATCTTCGAAAGGCTCTGCGGAACAAACATCCTCCAGCTTACCGTCTATCTGAAGTCCGTTGTAGTCAAGGATCACGCAGAGATTGTCAAGCTTCCTGTGGCCTGCGAACATGCATGCTTCCCAAACCTGTCCCTCTTCGCTTTCGCCGTCGCCGATGAGGGTGTAAACTCTGAAATCCTTACCCTGCATGCGGGCACCCAGTGCCATACCTACGGCTGCGGAGATACCCTGTCCGAGAGATCCGCTGGACATATCCACGCCGGGAACATGCTGAAGACAGGGATGACCCTGAAGGTAGGAACCAAGCTTACGAAGGGTGGTAAGGTCTTCAACGGGGAAATAACCTCTGTGAGCAAGTGCCGAATAAAGTCCGGGAGCGGTGTGTCCCTTGGAAAGGACGAAACGGTCTCTGTCCTCCATCTTTGGGTTTTTGGGGTCTATGTTCATTTCTTCGAAGTAGAGGTAAGTGTATATGTCTGCTGCCGACAAAGATCCGCCGGGATGTCCGCACTTTGCGGCATGAGTGGCGGTAACTATACCCTTACGAACTTCGTTTGCCATTTTTTGAAGCTCTAAGTTTGTCATAATTCCTCCTCACATTCTGTTCGCCCGTTACGTGCGGACGATGATTCTATTTGTAGATTAGCATAGTTTACAGCTGCAAACTACATGCAATCTTGTTAACACATGGTCATTTGTTGCTAATTTTGTCCGTAGTAAGCGTCTTTTCCGTGCTTTCTGTAATAATGCTTGTCCTGAAGCTCCTGAGGTGCGGGGCGTACCTGATTGTTTATAAGTTCCGTCCTGAATGCCATCTTTGCCACTTCTTCAAGCACTACGGCATTATGAACCGCTTCATGGGCATCCTTACCCCAGGTGAAGGGGCCGTGATTCTTACAAAGAACGGCAGGAACCGCTGTGTAATCCTTGTTCTTGAAATAATCCACGATCAAAAGTCCCGTGTTGGTTTCGTAAGCCTCATCGATCTCACGCTTGGTAAGGCAGCGAAGACAGGGAACATCGCCGTAAATGTAATCCGCATGGGTGGTTCCGTAGCAGGGAATGTTTCTGCCGGACTGGGCCCAGCTGGTGGCGTAGGAAGAATGGGTGTGCACGATTCCTCCGATATTCTTAAAAGCCCTGTAAAGTTCAAGGTGTGTGGGGGTGTCCGAAGAAGGCTTGTACTTTCCTTCGACTCTGTTCCCGTCAAGGTCCATGACCACCATGTCTTCGGGAGTGAGCTTATCATACTCAACACCGCTGGGCTTGATTACGAAAAGCCCCTTTTCCCTGTCGATCCCGCTAACGTTACCCCATGTGAAAGTAACAAGACCGTATTTGGGAAGAAGCATGTTGGCTTCGTATACTTCTTTCTTGAGTTGTTCTAACATCGTGACTCCTTTACTTAACTGCCTGAATTGCCGCGCGTTCAACCGCCAGCGCTTCGGCGTATTTCTTGGCATATTCGTCAAAGCCCTTAACATCCGCTTCGGAAGCTGCAAGGGTTTCTGCCTTCATGCCTGCAAACACCTTGGAAGAAAGGTAATCGGGAAGGGTCTCTCCATTCTTTTTCGAGATCATGTAATTTGCGAGGACCGCCATACCCCATGCTCCGCCTTCGCCTGCGGTTTCCATTACGGAAACGGGAGCTGCCAGCGCCGCAGAAAGAATGGTCTGGCCTACGCCCTTGGTCTTAAAGAGTCCGCCGTGACCGGTGATGGAATCAACCTTAACGCCTTCTTTCTTCAACATGATGTCGCAGCCGATTTTAAGGGTCGCAAGGCTTGCGTAAAGGTTTGAACGCATGAAGTTTGCAAGGTTCATGCCTGCATTCTGCTCTCTTACAAAGAGAGGACGTCCTTCGTCAAACTTGGTTACGCCTTCGCCCGAAAAATAGTTGAAGGAAATAAGACCTCCGCAGTCCTTGTCGCCTTCGAGGGCCTTGTTATAAAGGGTTGCAAACAGCTTGTTCATGTCGACGGTAACGCCGTATGCTTCAAGAGATTCCTTGAAAAGGCCAACCCATGCATTTAAGTCTGAGGTACAGTTGTTGCAGTGGACCATGCCCACAAGATCGCCCGAAGGAGTGGTGACAAGGTCGATCTCTTCGTAAACCTTGGAAAGATTCTTTTCAAGAACAACCATGGCAAATACGCTGGTACCCGCGGAAACGTTGGCAGTGCGAACCTTAACGGAATTGGTTGCCACCATTCCGGTACCTGCATCGCCTTCACAGGGAGCAACGGGGATTCCTGCTTCAAGATCTCCGTCCTCATCCATGAACTTGGCGCCTTCCGCAGTGAGCTTTCCGGCTGCTTCACCCGCAACCAAAACCTTCGGAAGGATGTCTCTTAATTTGAATTTAAGTCCTTCTTTTTCAAGAAGAGCGTTGAACTTCGAAACCATGGTTTCGTCGTAATCTTTGGTGTCGGTATCGATGGGGAACATACCCGACGCTTCGCCGATACCCATAACCTTCTCACCTGTGAGCATCATATGGATGTAGCCCGCAAGAGTGGTCTGGAAAGCGATCTTGGAAACATGAGGCTCCTTGTTAAGGATTGCCTGATAAAGGTGAGCAATGCTCCAGCGCTGGGGAATATTGTAGTTAAAGAGCTTGGTAAGCTTGGCAGCAGCTTCCTCGGTAATGGTGTTTCTCCAGGTCCTGAAGGGAACAAGAAGCTTGCCGTCCTTGTCAAATACCAGATAGCCGTGCATCATGGCGCTGATGCCCACAGCCGCAAGTTTCTTCAAAGTAACGCCGTACTTCTCGGAAACGTCCTTCTTAAGGTCTTTATAGCAGCTTCTGAAGCCGGCGTGAATCTCCTCCATGGGATAGGTCCAGATGCCGTTTTCAAGGTGATTTTCCCACTCGTGGCTGCCGGATGCGATGGGATTATTGTTTTCGTCGGTAAGCACCGCCTTGATCCTGGTGGAACCGAATTCGATCCCCAGAACAGCCTTGCCGGATGCGATGATATCTTTGATCTCTGAGATGTTTTCCATAAGAAGTATTCCTTTCTTTTCTCTGTTAAGAAGTATAATACAATCTCCGCTTTTTATTCAACCGATTTTAATGATTCGGCCATCTTGATCCGCTCGAGTTTTCCCGACAGAAATACATCCACGAACAAAGCAAACAGAAACGTAAGAATGATACCCCAAATATAGCTCATGGGAAGGATCTTGGTATCAAAGGAGACCACCTCCACGGTGATGTTATACATTACGTATCTGTGAAGGGCGTAACCCATGAAAAGCCCTGCAATACACCCGATGGCCGTAAGGATGAAATTCTCCCTGAACACGTATATGTTGGTTTCCTTCGAGTAAAAGCCCAGAACCTTTAAAGTCGCGATCTCTCTGAGCCTTTCGGTTATGTTTATGTTCGTAAGGTTGTACATTACGATAAAAGCAAGGGCAGCAGCGGAAAACGTTACCAGAACCACTATCTGGTTAAGGCTTTCCATCATGTTGTCGATCCGTCTGCTCAGTTCATCGGAAACGCTCACCGCCGACACATGGGACAAAGCAGACAGTCTGGCAGCCGTCTCGTACTCGTCTGCCGATGTACGTACATATGCGGTATTTATTGTCGCATCCTCCCGCATCTGCTTTTCGTAGGTCTTCGGGGTAATATAAGCCCAGTTATATACGTAATTGAGCATGATTGCGGAGACTTTGACCTTTATTTCCTTAAGGTCCGGGTCTCTTAACACCACTTCATCTCCCACCCTGACACCCAGCATCTTTGCAAGCTTCAGGCTCAGTATTGCTTCGTCCTCGGATGGAAGCGTAAGGGGACGCTCCTTTGAATCCATGAAGTTTATGAAATCCGCGCCGCTCTTTCCGTCTTCTTCCGAAAAGACAACAAGAGTGGCACTTTTAACCTTGTTTCCGGATTCCACATCCACGCTCTTTAAACGGGCATAGATAAATTCGCTGTCGATGGCCGCCGACTCTTCAAATCCGGCAAAATCTTCGGGACTCATATCGTCCTTGAAGGTAACCGTCATGTCGTAGTTCTGGATCTTTTCAAACTGACAGTCGCACACGTCCGCAATAGAATCCTTGATCCCAAAGCCGGTGATCAGCAGTCCGTAGCAGCCGCCTACACCCAGCACCATCATAAAGAAACGCTTCTTGTACCTGAACACGTTCCTTACGGAAACCTTGCCGGTAAAATTGATGCGGTTCCAGATAAATCCGATCCTCTCAAGCAAAACGCGCTTTCCGTTCTTGGGGGCCTTGGGTCTTATAAGATCCGCCGCCTGACTCCTCAATTCGTTCCTTAAAGTGACATAGGTTGCACCTACGGAACAAAGCAGGGATACCGCAACGGAAACAGCGGCAAGTACAGGACTGAACACAAAGACGATCTCCTTGATGGTGTACATGATCTTATAGGCTTCCCATATAACGGCCGGGAAGATCACGCAGCCCACGGAAAAACCGAGCACACACCCGATGATCGCCGCACTCCCCGAATAGAACAGGTATTTACCCATGATGGCGGCTTCGCTGTATCCGAGGGCCTTCATGATACCGATCTGGGTTCTTTGTTCCTCCACCATCCGGTTCATGGTGGTCATACATACAAGGGCTGCCACCAGAAAGAAAAATACCGGGAACACATTGGCGATACCCTCAACGATGGAGGAGTCATTCTCATAACAGGCATATCCTATGTTGGTGCCCCTTGTAAGCACGTAAGTATCGGGCTTTTCAAGATCCGCAAGCTTATCTTTGGCATCATTAAGCTCATTCTGATGTTCCGAAACTTCTGCCTTGGCGTCCTCAATCTTTTGCTTTGCATCCTCGATGTCGGCCTTGGCATCTACTATTTCCTGCTTGTTTTTCTCAAGTTCCTCTCTTGCACTGTCAAGCTCCGCCTTCTTTTCTTCGTACATCGAAGGAGGCATATACGCTTTCATGCTTTCAAACTCCGATTCCGCAGCGTTAAGCTGATCGTAACCATCGGAAAGCTTACTTTCACCGTCAGCAATCTCTTTCTCGGCATCGGCAATTTTCTGCTCATTGTCTGCTATTTCCGCTCTTGCGTCCGCAAGTTTTTCTTCGGCATCTGCTATCTCTTCGTCAGCCTCGGTCTTAAGATCCGTATATCTGTCGTTTGCGAGTCTCGTAAGGAGTTCCTCGAACTCCTCCTTCTCCGCGTCGATCGTATCGTTGTATTTCTTGGTGTATATCTCGTATCCGGAGGCATCTGTCAACGCAAAGATCTCGGTATAATAATCGCAGACAAAATCCTCCGGGAGCATGTAAACGAAGCCCGATATCTTACCGCTTCCGAGGGTGGTGTTTCCCCGCTCGAAATTGATGTAGGATACGGCCTTGCAGGTTCCGACTATAGTAAATTCCGTGGAGTTGAACATGTCGAGGGTTTCCTGCTTGTTTCCGTCGGACAAAGAAACCTTGGATCCGATATCGTCTGCAGAAAACCAGTTTGAATCGATAAGGATTTCACCCGGTTTCTCGGGAAGCCTTCCGTCCATAAGAATAACTTTGTTTATTGAATCCGAAAGAGAGTGGATCTTGGCTACACTGCTTGCGTATTTGGTGTCGATTATGGCATCTGTGCTGTAAGCACCTTCGGCTTTCGTAACAAAGGGCTTTTTTGATATTTCCTCCAGGTCTTCGTCATAAAGACCGAGGGTTGAAATCAGCCTGAAATCAAAAAGAGCGTTATCCCTGAAATAGGAGTCGCCGGTGGCGATCATGGCGGATTTCGTGACCTTTAAGCCCGCAAAGAAACCAACCCCCAGCGCAACTATCGCGAGGATCGCGAAGAAACGCCCGAAGCTCTGACGTATTTCACGGTATGAATTTTTGCGAAGGGCACTAGTTCTCACCAAGAAATCTCCTCAATCGGCACTACATTATCGTTCATGACAACGGATTCGATGTGGCCGCTCTTGACCGTGATTATCCTGTCGGCCATTTTGGTGATGGCCTGGTTATGGGTGATGACTATTACCGTCTTGCCGCGTTCCCTGCAAGTATCCTGCAAAAGCTTTAAGATGGCCTTACCTGTGTTGTAGTCAAGGGCTCCCGTGGGTTCGTCACACAGAAGGAGCTTGGGGTTCTTGGCAAGGGCTCTTGCAATGGCAACTCTTTGCTGCTCACCGCCCGATAACTGGGCCGGGAAGTTATTGACTCTTTCTTTGAGTCCCACGTCGACCAGCACTTCCTGTGCGGGAAGAGGGGCCTTACAGATCTGCGCCGCCAGCTCAACGTTTTCAAGGGCTGTAAGATTCTGCACCAGATTGTAAAACTGGAAAACAAAACCTACATCGTGACGCCTGTAGGTTGTAAGCTGTTTCTTTTTGTAGGATGAGATCTCGCATCCGTCCACCACAACTTTCCCTTCGGTGAGGGTGTCCATCCCGCCGAGGATGTTTAAGATGGTGGTCTTTCCGGCGCCGCTGGCACCCACGATCACACAAAACTCACCCTCTTCAACGGTAAAGCTTGCTTTGTCCAGCGCCACTGCTTTGACTTCTCCGCTTTGATAGATCTTCGTTACATTCTCGAAATTAATGAATGATTCCATGTCAGTCACCTTTGCCGAAATCCTTTCTTGTTGCCGCATAGAGCGCAATGCTCGCCGCTATTGGAAGGTTAAGGCTGTCTATGTTGTCGGAATGGGATATAACCACTCCGGTGCCGATGTTCAGGAACGAATCGGGCAGACCCGTTGCCTCGTTACCGAATATCAGGGACCAGGGCTTCTCAAATTCAAGCTCCGAAAGGTTCTTCCGACCCTTTAACATGAAGGGATAGAGATTGCGGTTGCCGTATTCTTTAAGATAATCGTCAAAGGAATCAAACAGCCGAATGTTCAGATGAAAAACGGCTCCCATCGAGGCTCTGACGGTCTTTACGTCAAATTCATCGACCGAAGGTTTAATAATCGCGAGGTCCTTGATTCCAAAGCCCACCGCGCTTCTCATGATGGTGCCTAAGTTTCCCGCGTTTGAAGGGTTGTGAAGTACCACATGGGAGGCATCCTTTGAAAGGGGGCGATTGAATTTCTCAAACTCCCCGATGCAAAAGCAGTTTTCTTTTTGAGAAAGAATGTTGAAAGGCTTGTCGCCGTATTCCACGGGCACACGCAAAGAACCGGCCAATTCCTTGAGCCGGTCTAACGATTCACCCTCCTGCATCTTCGAGTGAATATATATTTTTCTCGCCTGTTTCGGCGCAAATTTCAATAATTCAAAGGTCAGAGTTATTCCGAGAGCGTAAGAGTTCTCATCCTCTCTCCTGTATCGCTTCATCCTGAGTCTTCTCCTTGTGCTTTAATCCCCATACGACCATGAAGATTCCGAACGCCAGCATGAAAATACCGTAAAACTGGGATGTGGAAAGAGCGCCCACCGAGCCGCGGGGGTCGTCTCTGAACAATTCGATTATGAATCTTCCGATGCTGTAGAAAATAAAATAGCATCCGGTGAGAACACCCTTCTTTTTAACTTTTCTCGCAATGAGCAAAAGCACGATCACATGAAGAAAGTTCGCGCCTGCGGAGAAAAGCTGGGTGGGAAGGAGTTTTACGTGGTTGGGTGCAAAATGTGAATTCGTGAAGGTGATACCGATGGGGCAGGTTGTCTCTTTTCCGTAGCAGCAGCCCGCCATAAAGCAGCCTATCCTTCCGAAAGCCTGTCCCAAAGGAACCGAGGGAAGGCAATGCTCAAAATAGGTTAAGCCGTCGACTTTCTTTATCCTGCAGTAAACGAAGATGGCGATCATGCCCACAGTCAGTCCGCCCACTACCACAAAACCGCTGGAAGCAATTACCGATATGGGGTCCTTTATGAGATCCCGCCATTCCACGATCATATAAAGCAGCTTTGCGCCGATGACACCGAAGAATACCGCAACCAGCACCAGCCCAAAGCAAATGTCATCATTTAAGCCCTTTTTCTTTGCCCTGTGGCAGGCAAGCCATAAACCGGTGAGCACGCCCACCGCAATAAAGAACCCGTAGCCGTGCACGGTGAAGGGTCCTATACTGAACCAGTCGTTAAACATTTATATACATTTCCTTCCTCTATACTCGCAGAAATCGCCACTTCGTGGCTCTCGTTGCTTCGCAACTTTTATTTCTGCTTCATGTACGCTCGGG
>DBVS01000073.1:261-775 GCA_002308235.1 Lachnospiraceae bacterium UBA1258 | reverse complement strand
CGCTTGTTTTCCTTCCTCGCTACAAAAAAGACTCCGGCATAAAATGCCGGAGTCAATATTTTCACAAAATCAATCAGCGTATTTCTTGATAAATTCGCATACATCACCGACAGTCTGGATATCCTCGAGTTCTTCGGGATTCAACTCAATGTTGTATTCCTCCTCGAAGGCCATGACAAGCTCCAGAAGATCGAGTGAATCAACTCCAAGATCGTCCTTGAAGGAGGTATCCTCATCAATCTCCGTATCCTCGATTCCAAGCTGGTTTCTGATAATCTCAATTACCTTTTCTAACATATCCGTCTCCTAAATCTAAAAATCGTATACAAAAGGTATCCGTTAAGCAAAGTATATATATTCAAGTTATTTTTTGTCAATACCCATATATACTATAAATTTCGTCGGTGTAAACTCCCGGCTCTTTATATATTATCAGGGGTTTCATAACCCTGAGTTCCGACTTCGCTCCCCTGATCCCTTCGATAAGGACCATATTGGGTTCTTTGTCTATAAA
>DBVS01000073.1:0-215 GCA_002308235.1 Lachnospiraceae bacterium UBA1258 | reverse complement strand
GCCAGTCGAAGCGGCCTATGGACCAGGAAAAAACTTCCCCCGGGCTTAAGAAGGATCGAAGCCTGCCTCGCCACATCGTCAAAAGTACAAAGGGTTTCGTGACGTGCGATGGCCAGTGCGGATTCCGGATTTTTAAGCCCATGGGCCCCGATCATATAAGGGGGATTCGAAGTTACCGCATCAAAGCTTGCCTTCGGAAAAAGAAGGTCTGCTTC
>DBVS01000048.1:5236-5796 GCA_002308235.1 Lachnospiraceae bacterium UBA1258 | reverse complement strand
TTGGGAAGCCAGGAGTTTAAGGGGAACACAGCTGCTTTTACGCCAAAGCCCATAAAGCCCATGAAATATACAAGTCTTAAAAGGTTTTCTCTTCCGTCAATGCCGGGATTGTTGAATACACCGCCGTAAACAAAGTTGATGGAATCGCCGTAAACCATGATAAATATAAGCGAAATAAATCCGAATGCCGCACCGCCCAGAGAGAATACCATGTAGGATCTGGTTGCCATGATGGCGGCTCTCGTCAGTGTAAAAAGCACCAGCGGAATCGTAACGAGGGTCAGCATCTCGTAGAAGCAGTAAAGCGTCAGGATATTTGCGGACATTGCGATTCCAAGGGTAACGCCGTAGGTTATGGTGTACATTCCGAAGAACGTCTTTTCCTTAAGGGTCTTTTCGGAAGCCTCATGTTTCATGTACTCGAAAGCATAAATCACGGAAAGGGGCCAAAGGGTGGAAATCAGTCCCGCAAACACGCGGGAAAGCCCGTCGATCTTAAACTCGATGGCGTATTTATCCACGAATTTGAAAAGCACGAAAGAACCTTCCGGGGGATTTAC
>DBVS01000048.1:3937-5186 GCA_002308235.1 Lachnospiraceae bacterium UBA1258 | reverse complement strand
GATATTCCAAATATTACCGGTATTAAAATGGCGGTAAGAAGCAAAACGGAACTCATCTATATCTCCTTTTCTGATTACTTAAGGAAGAGGTCGGGGATAATTCCGACCAGTACGCAAAGCACGGTCAGGACAGCTACCGGAACCGCGCAGGAAACGGGAATTTTCTTATCCTCGTTCTTGTATTCAAAGTCATGCCCCGGCATATAGCCTTTCATGGAAAGCGGCAACAAATAAGCTGCCGTCAGAAGGGCAGAAACAAGCAGGCAGACAGGACCCGCAACGGCCACAAATCCGCAGGTTTCAAGGGAAGCCGTCAGCAAATGCCACTTGGCAATAAATCCTCCCGTGGGAGGTATTCCTATCATGGAAAGAGCGCAGACCGTGTAGCATGCAAGGATAAAGGGATGTTTCTTCCCGATGCCCTTAAAGTCCGAACCCCTGACAAGCCCCGAAACTTTGATAAACACGCCCGCAATCATAAACAGCGCACATTTGGCAAAAGCATGGGCCAATAACTGCAAAAGTGCTCCGTCGTATCCTTCGGGCGAAAGCAGTGACAGTCCGAAAAGAATATATGACATCTGGCTTATGGTCGAGTACGCAAGCCTTTTCTTCATAAGAGGCTCAAAGAAAGCAAGCAGGGAACCCATAACCACCGTCATAAGCGTAAGAATTCTCCATGCCGTAACAAAGCGGCTTACCGCAAAAAACTCAGGCCCCAGATTATAGAACAAAAGTCTGATGATGCCGGCCGCTCCCGCGTTTACCACCGCACCCGAAAGGATCGCACTTGCAGGCGAAACCGCAACGGGATGGGCACTTGTAAGCCAGGAATGGAAAGGCCACATGCCGGCCTTTACTCCGAAGCCCAGGATCATGAAAAATACGGCCGTGGTAGTGAAGCCCGAATCCGGGGAGATCGAACCTGTTCCCCCGAAAACAAAGGAAAAATCGGCGCCTCTTCCGCTTAACACAAAGAACCCGAACAGCACAAGATAGGCTCCGAGAAATGAATAGATCAGGTACTTAAAGCCCGCGTTCACCGCTTCCTTCGTGCGGTCGTGCATTACCAGGGGCGCGGAACAAAGGGTCATGAGCTCGTAATTCAAATAGAACGTGAAAAGGTTTGCGGCAAAAGCCATGCAGACCATGGAAAGGCCCGCAAGGGTAAGGAAGACCGAGTAGGAAACAAGGTGCTTCTTCCCCTTCATGTAGCCGCAGGAATAAATGGCTGCCGCCACGAACAATA
>DBVS01000048.1:2074-3851 GCA_002308235.1 Lachnospiraceae bacterium UBA1258 | reverse complement strand
GCAAACATATCAATTCCTTTTTCAATGAATTTAAGTATGGGATTCGAGCAAAGTCCCAAAACTATGTTAAGAGCGATAAAGCAAAGCACCGTAAGGGCATAACCTAAAATGTTCTTTGTCTTTACGCTGTAAAAGCCTTCCCGTCCCTCGTAGATATCGCGTTCGGGTGAGTAAATTCTGATAACCGTCTTCATGAAATAAATGGCGTTTAAAATGGTGCTGACAGCCAGAACTATCAGTGTCGGCAGCATCTTTCCGCGGTTTTCGAGGGCAGCCTGCATGAACAAAAGTTTAACGATAAAGCCCGAAAACAGCGGAATGCCCACCATGGAGAGGGAACCCGCGGCAAATCCCAGACCCGCCACTCTGTTTCTGTGTGCGGAACCCGTAAGATCCCTGAATTTTCGGCTCGTATTCGATGTATCCGTAAGTCCGATGGCGGAAATAAAAAGCATGGACTTTGTAGCAGCGTGAGCCATGATCTGGAAGATGGCCGCTATCATTCCTTCCTTTGTTCCGAGGCTGATACCGAGATAAATGTAGCCGATCTGCGCAACCGAGGAGTAAGCCACCATTCTTCTTATGTCGGATTCTCTCATGGCGTTGACGCTTCCGAAGACGATACCGCAGGTCGCAAACACGAAAAGCACGTTTAAAAGCCTTGTATCCTTCAAAACATCAAAGCCGATGACTCTGTAGATTATCTTGATAACAAGGAAAATGTATCCCTTGGAGACCAGACTGGAAAGGATCGCCGCACTTGAGATCGTGGCGTATCCGTAGGCATCAGGCAACCATGCGTGGAAAGGAAAAAGCGCGCTCTTAACGGAAAGACCCACAATAAGAAACGCTATGGCCACCAGAAGGGGTTCTCTGTACTGCCCGCTTGCCGCAAGCACCGCCACGCTTTCCTTTATGTTGCTCATGAGAAGATGCCCCGTCAGGTCGTACAGCATACATATGCCCACCAGGAAAAGACCTGACCCCAGCAGGCTCATGATCATGTATCTTACCGCCGCCACCAGCGTTCTTCCGATCTGTCTTATCATGATAAGACCGCAGGCCGAAAGGGTATTTATCTCAACGAAAACATAGGCGGTAAACAGGTCGTTGGTGTAAACAAGTGCTATCAAAGAACAAAGCATCAGGTTCACAAGAATATAGTAAAGATTGTATTTGGTATCTTCTATTTCCTCCAGGAGTTTCTTTCTGCCGCCGGTCATGGAAAGGAGCATGATAAGACAGAAGAAAAGTGCCATTCCGCCTTCCAATACACCTCCGCGAACCTCGTTTCCCCAGGGTGCGGGAACGTGTCCCATGGTGTATACAAAGGGGCCGTTTTCCAGGCAGTAAAGCATCACGCAAAGAGACATGATGCCGCAAAGACAGATAAGCACCGTATTTACGATCTTGGCTGCTTTTTCTTTCAAGAGCACGCTTCCCGAAGAGGACAGGAGGCAAAGCACTATGGAAAACAGAGGGAAGTTTTGAACGAAGTCGCGCATTACATTCCCTCCTTCTTTAAAAGCTTGGAAATCTCATCTATGTCAAGAGTGTGATAACGCTTGTAAAGTCTGATGGTAAGCGCCAGCATCAGGGCAGTCACGGATACGGAGACCACGATACCCGTAAGCACCAGACCGCTGGGAATGGGGTTTATGTACTTTTCCGCCGAGGTAACACCGTCGGTGATGATGGGCGCAACTCTTCCGCGAATATAGCCCTTTAAGGCAAGGAACAGGTAAACCGCCGTGTCCATTATGTTTAAGCCGATTAT
>DBVS01000048.1:0-1918 GCA_002308235.1 Lachnospiraceae bacterium UBA1258 | reverse complement strand
ATATCAAGGGGAAGTATAAGTCCGGCGCTTATGATATGTCCTGCGATTCCCTTGGAAATGTGGCTGTTTAAGCCGTTCGCTCCGCAGAAGAACGCATAACACTTAGCCATTGCGTAAAAAGCAAGGGCCGCAAAGGTCACTCTCTTATAAACCTTCTCCGTAAAGAATCTTTCAGTCTTTTCAAAGCCATAGGCATTAAGAAACATCATGAGTGCAGCGCCTATGATGGCTCCGCCGGAAAAGCCTCCGCCCGGCGAGATATGGCCGTTTAACACTACATAGATACCAAAGACCATAATGACGGGAATTATAAGAAGAGCCACTTTCTGAAGGACCGTGTCGTCCTTGGGTTCATACATTTCGTCGTTTTCAAGGTCGGGCATACCCAGCCTGTTTTTGTTGGTACTTTCTTTGTCCACACGAAGAAGTACCATAACGGCGATGGCCGCCACGAAAAGCACGTGGGATTCGCCGAGGGTATCAAAAGCTCTGTAATCAAGGATCATACCGGCAACTATGTTGACGGCGCCTGTTTCTTCAAGACCTTTCTCGATGTAGCGCTTGGCAACTTCGTTGTTGTCGGGCTTGTTTATCTCCCCTGTGGGGGGCATGTAGGAAACCGTGAGGACCATTACGATCGCCAGGAAAACCGTAAAAAGGAGCGCGGAGATCCGGTAAAAGGCTTCTCTTCTCTTAAGTGCGCGGTTGCTTTCTTCGTCATAAACACGGGACTTGGCATAGTGCTCATGTTCCTCGTGCTCCTCTTTGGAGATTTCGCGGATTTGGTCCTCTTCAACACTCTTAACGGACATGCTTCCGTCGAAAACCTCGCGACCGGATCTTATCCAGTCAAGGAGATCATTCAGTTTTTGTTTCATTTGAACTCTCCTTTTTTTCTTTATTCTCGACGGCATTCTTAAACATCGAGCGGATTCTGTTAAGGGTCACAAAGAAAAGCACACTGGTAATTCCCGCTCCCACCGCGGCTTCGGTGATGGCAAGATCCGGAGACTCTAAGATCATCCAGATAACCGACATTATCAGGCTGTATGCCATAAAAATCAGCACCGAATTAAGCAGGTTCTTTGCAAAGCTTGCCGCAACGGCGCATATGACCAGAAATGATAATAAGATACAGATAAAAATCGTCATTGTTCGTCTTTTTCCTCACAATTGTCTTTAAGGCGCTCGTCGGTGTCGGTCACGAGCCTAGAAATAAGATGAGACGAAACGGGAGATGTGAACCAGAAAAATACAAGCACCAGTACAAGCTTGAATCCGGTGAAATTGATCCCGTTTATTATGATGGCGCCCGCGGTAAGACTTAAGAGTCCCAGCGTGTCTCCCATTCCCGAAAAGTGCATACGGTCGAGAGTGTACTTATATCGGAAAACTCCGACGGTTTCGATGATGAAGACCAGCACTCCTACTGCGATCAAAAGAGTTCCCGCAACCAGTCTTACAAGATTAACTATTTCCATCCCGGGCCTCCTTTTCTCTCTTTTTCTTTCTTGCTTCATATGCGCCCTTATAAACCTTGGTAAGAACGATGACCGCAAGGAAAGAGATAAGTGCATAGATAAGACAGATATCCGCAAGATACCCTTCTCTTAACTTGACAAGAAGCACTATTATCATGGCCATGGTAAGGGTGCCCAGCATGTTTACCGCAACGATCCTGTCGTAAGCCTTTGGCCCCGAAATTGCCCTTATGAGACAGGCAACTGCGATGACCCCAAGTATTATCAAAATGACGATGGCGAATTTATCGTAAATTTCGTAGAATCTATCGATTGTCACGCGTAAAACCTCCCTCCAGTTTTAACAGGAGCTTTTCAAAGACCAGGGCGTCAAGGCCCTCGGCCAGGGATTCGTCAAAGCAATGTATCCTGAAAAGATCTCCCTCGACTCCCGCAGT
>DBVS01000014.1:13264-17475 GCA_002308235.1 Lachnospiraceae bacterium UBA1258 | reverse complement strand
TCTCTCGAATCAACGGGGTTAATGCAGTGAGCCTTGATTCTGTCAAGTTCGTTCTCGGTAATGTTACCGGAAATTACATATGTAACCGCAGTTCTGATGACGGGTTCTTCGTCCTCTTTCAAGAATTTAACGCACTGTACGGCGGAATCCGCTCTCTGGTCAAACTGTCCGGGAAGGAATTCGACACCGAACACTTTATCCGTGCTTTCTCTTTTAAAATCCTCAAGATAAACATCGTCTACCGGAGGCTCGGAAAAAATGGTGTGTATGGCCTTATTGAAAACTTCATCCGAAATGTTTTCAACATCGTATCTGATCAACACTCTGACACCGGTAACCCCGGTGATTCCGAGAAATCCTGCGATCTCATCCTTAAGTTCCTTTGCCTTTACCGCAAAGTCCTTTTTCTTTTCAACGTAAATGCGTCGAACCTGACTCATCTTACACTCCTTAAAAATGGTTTTAAAATATTAAAACAGGGTCCTTTCGGGCCCCGTCCGTTTTCTATTCATCGGCAATGAGGCTGCTCAAAGCGAAGATCAGACCTTCTTCGATATCTTCCTGGGTGACTCCCACAGTCTCCGCAGCAATTTTAAGCCCCTCGATAATATACATTACATTAAGTGCCGCACGTTTAACATCATCGGCATAAAACTCTCCCGACTCAACTCCCTCGGAAATGATCTTTTCGAGTGTCAAGACACCTGTCTTGAACAAGTCAGTGGCGGGATTTGAATCTTCACCGTTCTCGTGCTTGAAAAACATGTACTCATACAGCGCAACGGCAAGACTTTTCTCTTTTGAGAGTATCTGTTTCTTTTGCTCGTTCAAAAAGAAAGCGAGCTTATCCCCTGCGGATTTGCCGCTGCCTTTGAACGCGTTCCCGGATTCTTCCCTGATGATTTCTTCAAAAATGCTTTCCGTACCGTCAAAATAGATATAAAGACCGCCCCTGCTGATATCACAGGCTTCCACAATATCCTTCATGGTAACGCTTTTAAAGCCTTTGTCGGAAAAAACAGTCTTGGCCGTGTCAAGAATGTACTGTCTTTTCTTAGCTGCTTTATCGCTCATTGTCTCTTCCCTTCACATTATGCCAGCGGCGAATCCCAGATATCCAGGAGTTTTTTCATCTTTTTAAGGACAAGCAGGAATATTCCTTCATATACCGCTTCGGTCCAAAGACGACCCTTGGTTCTGCCGCCAAGCACGTATTTACTTAAAATGCCCGTGAGGATTCCGCAATCGGTGACCGTTGCTTTCTCGATCGCCGCTTTCTCGTCTGCGATTGTACGAATGAAATTCTGTGAGAAAACATAGGCGTAATTTTCGTCCATAAGGCCGGTGGATGCAGCCTCATTAACGAAATTCAAAAGAGTTGAATCATATACGGGAAATACCACAGACGATGCGGAAAGACCGTTATCGTCGTATATGTGGGAAACATTGCTTCCGACCTTGCTTTCAAGCCATGGAAGATATTTAAGTAACTTCTCTACGTCGCTTCTGTAGTCGCCGAGTTTGATCTCTTTCATACTTTCCGAGCCTCCCACAAGTGATACTTTTCATATTTTAACATAAACTGCGGAAAAGACAACAGCAAAACCCCTTATATCCTTGAAGATTTTTCAATATATGATAAAATGTTCAATGTGATATTCATTAATTGGAGGGGCGGAATATGGCAGCAACCGAAGTAGCAAAGGGCAAGGGCATCTGTGCGGAAGGACAGGCTCTTGACGCCATTCATATAATAGTTTCGGGCAGCGTGCGTGCACAGTTTCCGGGGGGCGAAATTGTTTTAAAGAAGGGTGATGTGGTAGGTCTGTGCGACATTGCCTTCGATTCTCATTTCTTTTCGTATGTAACGCTTGAACAGTCTTCCTTTGTTTCTTTTCCCATAAAGAGCAAAAATTCAATAATCGCGGTCTTAAAATCAAAACCGGACACCGCAAGAATGATGTATACCTCGATGATCAATCAGGTATTCATGGTCATGGCATCCTACGCAAAATCCAAGGAGGCCTGCCTTAATATACACAAAGAAGTCACTTCTTTGTACGAAAAATACGTGGACATCTGCGCGAAGAACAACATAAGTTCCCGCTCTCTTCCCCAGTTTGATTCCCTGGAGGAATTGAGCCTTGAAGAGGACGTTAACCCCTGGGTCCTTCCCTACTACGTATCCATGAAGGACTTTCCCCCCGAATTAAAGGGTATCCTCGCATCCAAGATCGGTTATATCAACGGTTTCCTCAATCAGGCAAGCCTTGATATCCACTCCGCATTTTCGGCCTGTGAGACCATGTCCGATTATATCCGCGACAATATAAGCATTTTCATACAGGAAAGCAGGGTGGATATCTTCGACCTCTATCTTGCTCTCTATTCCCGTCTCAATCACGATACGGAGGACGCAAAGACCGTCCTTGACACTCTCAATTCCATCGCTGCGTTTGTTAAGGAAAAGAATGTGCTTCCGGAAGCCATGATCGACGAAAGACTTTCCGAAGCCACCGCAAAGGCAGAGGTCAAAGCAAATGCGGCCGCTACCGCCTCTTCCGGAGAAGTGGTTCCCGAACTTTCCAATTCGCTTGACACGATCCTGGAATATTCGGGTGTTGATTCCGAGATCGCAGATGAATTCAGGAATGCCGTCGGCAGGTTCAAGCGCCTTTCGGACAAGGCTTCCACCGATGATTCCGCACGCAAGTTACGTAACGAGATCACCAAACTCTTCTATCAGATCTACAGCGAAGCCTTCCAGGTCAGCATCAGAAGCTATAACATCCCCACAGTTGTGAAGATGTTCTTTAACTTCGGATACGTGGACGAAGAACTGGCCGGCGCCGAGAACGCCGCATACCTTTACAGCCTGGCGGAGGATTTCAGAGGTGACTCGTCTCTCGGAGTCTACACAGCCTATGAATGGCTTCTTGCCATCTATCGCAAAGAAAAGGATCCCAGCCGTAACGAATTCGACACCGACTTTCTTTCTTATCTCCACGAGCAGAAAGTCGCCGGAAAGATCGATGCCGCAACCGAGACCAGAATGGCCGCAGATCCTTCCGAAAGGATCAATTTCGAGCTTTCAAACATGTTCCCCCTGGTAAACAAGGTCACCTACGCGCGACTCAGTATCTTCTGCCCCGTTTTCAGCGAACATAACATAATCAAACCCCTTCAGTCCTGCCTTCTTGACGTAAATACCATCAAGGATGCCATTGCCAATCTTGAAAAGATCGACTACGGCGCATTCTACAGAGAAACGGTCTATGTCAATGAAAAGTGCGGCATTCCGAAGGAGCTTGTAAACGTAAGAATCACTCCCGATATCATTCTCTTCCCCAACGTGGGTTCCAGAGGCGTTATGTGGCAGGAGATCGAAGGCCGTAAGAGGACCACTCCCGCCAGATTCATGCTCTCCGTATTCCACATGGAAGACCTCACCACCACTCTGGCTCGTCTCGTGGGCGAGTATCGCTGGGAAATGTGCAAAAGAATCCAGGGTGCGCGCTGGAACGATATCGCAGACCGCTCTCTTACCAGCGAATATTGCGATTATGCCCAGTTCTATAAAAAGAACAACGAGCTTTCCGCGGAAGCCAAGGAAAAGATCAAGAACGCTCTTGTAAAAGCAAAGAATTCCTTCAAGGAAATGTTCGTACGAGACTATATCGTATGGATTCTTTACGAAGGTGCCGGCTCACCGAGACTTAACAAGATTGCCAGAGAAATTCTTTGTACCTACTGTCCTTTCCCCGCTCCCTTACGTGAGCAGGTGGCAAAGAACCCTATCTACAAGGAATTCATCGAGCATTACGAGGTTAAGACCCTTCAGAAGCTCCACCATATCGACAATGTCATTACCAAGATAAAAGCAAGCGGTCAGGATGTACCCCCTGAAATCATCACAAACCGCGCATTTATAGAGGGCACGATATAGATTTATTACCCATCGGGTTATATTGTGTTATTCGCGGTCAACATCGTTATAGAACGTAAATTGCCACGATTGTATATTAATAATGGATTTGGCGAAAGCCAAAATATTCCGAGAAAATTCCCCTTTTTACACACCAAAAGCCTCAGGTTATACCTGAGGTTTTTGCGTTGTATAAAAACTTCTTGCCTACCTCAAATCTCTGTGCTATAATCTCTCTTGTCGGTTTGAAACGGCCGTACAGGGGCATAGTTCAAAGGTAGAACAG
>DBVS01000014.1:10132-13252 GCA_002308235.1 Lachnospiraceae bacterium UBA1258 | reverse complement strand
GGGTTCGATTCCTACTGCCCCTGCTTTTTTATTTTCTTTTTTCTTTTATTCATTCTTTTTCCCGGCGAATCACAAACAATTCCCACAGGTAGATTGAATTAAAACACTTTACAGTCTAAATATGGTTGTCGTCACTCCATTCCTGACAACAGGAGGAGGTGATTCTCATAACCTATTTAGTTTCTTTTTTGATCTCGGTCGTGGCAAATATAATCTGTTTCTATATTTGCAAGTGGCTAAGCCGGGATAAGGACGACAATTAGCCCAAAATGAAACCCCAAGGAAGTGGCTTTCCTCGGGGTTTCGCATAACCTATTTAGTCTCATTTGGTACAACTAGAAGATAACATACATTTGTCCACTAATCAAGCCTTTTTTGCACGCAAGAAATACTCTGTTTACGATAACTCAATTTCGTCGGGTGCTAAAATTGTTGCCGCAAAAACAAGAATGCCGTTTTATCGTCATCCCATGGGTATCTGCATGGCATCGCGGATGTCGGAAACACCCACAAGTTCAATGCCGCTGATTTTCTTTAGGTTATCGTTTAAGTTTGCTTTCGGCAGAATCACCGTCTTAAATCCGAGTTTCTTGGCTTCGAGTACCCGCTGCTCGGCCTGATTAACCGCACGGATCTCTCCGCTTAAGCCAACTTCTCCGAATATAACGGTCCCGGAATCCACGGCCTTGTTTCTGTAGCTTGAAATAAGGGCCATAACGGCCGCAAGATCAAGAGCGGGCTCCGAAACCTTAATTCCACCGGCTATGTTCACATAGGCGTCCTGATTGCCGATCTGGAGGCCTCCGCGCTTCTCTACCACCGCCATCAGGAGATTGACTCTGTTAAAGTCCATGCCCGTGGTCTGTCTGCGGGGAATACCGAAGTTACTGTTGCAGACAAGAGCCTGTATCTCAAGCATTACGGGGCGGGTACCTTCCATGGAGCAGGAAATAACGGAGCCGCCGGAATTTTCCGCCCTGCCGTTTAACATGAACTCCGAAGGGTTCGGAACCTCCTTAAGGCCTTCGCTCCTCATTTCGAAAACACCAATCTCATCGGTGGATCCGAAACGGTTCTTAACGCCCCTTAATATTCTGTAAGACGCATGTCTGTCGCCTTCAAAATAAAGCACCGTATCCACCATATGTTCAAGGACTCTCGGTCCTGCCACGGCGCCTTCCTTGGTAACATGGCCCACTATAAAGATGGAGATGTTTTGCTTTTTCGCTATCTGCATAAGGACCGATGTGGCTTCTCTTACCTGGGAAACGCTTCCGGGAGCCGATGCTATGTCGTCCCGATACATGGTCTGGATGGAGTCTATCACCACAATTCCCGGATTTTCCTTTGCTATCACATCCGAAATATCAGAAAGATTGGTCTCACAAAGAACCTTCAGATCTCCGTAATCCTTACAGATTCGTTCGCTTCGCATCTTGATCTGGGAGAGAGATTCCTCGCCGGATACATAAAGAACCTTCTCTCCGCTCAAAGAAAGGTTTCTCGTAACCTGCAAAAGAAGGGTGGATTTACCGATTCCCGGGTCACCGCCGATCAGCATCAGGGCACCCCTTACAATGCCACCTCCCAGTACCCGGTCAAGTTCCGGAATACCCGAGGAGACCCTTTCTTCAAAGGCACCCGTGACGTCTTTTAAAAATGTTGCGGAAGCGGTACCCGAGGCGGTACGCTTGCCCTTTTCGGCCTTCATAACAGGTTCTTCGGCAAAGGTGTTCCACTCCCTACAGGCCGGACACTGCCCCATCCATTTGGAGGATTCGTATCCGCAGTTTCCGCAGTAATATACCATGTGCTTCATCAAGATCTCTCCGTTAAAGCTTATTTCTTCGAACGCGCCTGTTTCTTTTCAAAGACTGTCGTGTCTTTCACGCGTTTGGCCGTAACCGTGTCACCGGGAATGATGGCCTTTTTAAGGATTTCTTCCGAAAGCTTGTCTTCGATTTCGGACTGTATTGCACGTTTGATGGGACGTGCACCCATCTTTACGTCCGTATATTTGTCGATGATGTACTTTTTAAGCGAAGGAGCAACAGAAAGGTTAATGTTCATCTGCTCCGCGCATCGTTTGATAAGCTGCGAAGAAACCAGTGTGCAGATTTCTCCCATGTCTTTCTTGTTAAGGGCGCGGAATACGATGATATCATCGATCCTGTTGATAAACTCGGGCTTGAATATGCGCTTAACCTCGTCCATGACCTGTGAGCGCATGGAATCGTAGTCTTTCTTTTCATCCGTTTTGGCGGAGAATCCCAGGTTCTTGGGATCCACGATTCTGGAAGCGCCTGCATTACTGGTCATGATGATGATAGTATTCTTAAAGTTGACCTTTCGGCCCTTGGAATCCGTAATATGTCCGTCATCGAGCACCTGTAAAAGGATGTTGAATACATCGGGGTGAGCCTTCTCCACCTCATCAAAAAGCACCACGGAATAGGGATTTCTGCGGACCTTCTCCGAAAGCTGTCCGCCGTCGTCAAAACCCACATATCCGGGAGGTGAACCGATGAGTTTCGAAACCGAATGGCTTTCCATATACTCGGACATATCGACTCTTATAAGAGCATTCTCGGATCCGAACATGGCCTCTGCCAAAGCCTTTGATAGTTCTGTCTTTCCCACACCTGTAGGTCCCAAAAACAGGAAGGAACCGATGGGACGGTGCGGATCCTGAAGTCCCACTCTCTGGCGCCTCATGGCCTTTGAGATCTTGGTAACCGCATCCTCCTGACCGATAACGCGCTTATGAAGAATGGATTCAAGTTTAAGCAGCCTGTCACTTTCTTTTTCCGTAAGTTTTTTAACGGGCACCTTGGTCCATACGGAAACCACATCGGCAATATGATTTTCGTCCACAATACACACGTTTTTCTCTCTGTTTGCCCTGTCCTTGGCCTCGATCCTGTTAAGCTTGGCAATCAGTGTCTTTTGTTTGTTGCGAAGCTCTATGGCCTGGGTATAGGCCTCTATTTTGACACTGCGGGCCACCATGAGGTCGATCTTTTTGATTTCCTCCTTAAGGGGCTCGGTCTTGTCGGAGTGTTTAAGGCTGTTAAGTCTTACTGCGGCACCGGCCTCATCAATAAGGTCGATGGCCTTGTC
>DBVS01000014.1:4884-10081 GCA_002308235.1 Lachnospiraceae bacterium UBA1258 | reverse complement strand
ACCCTGTGATGCTCTTCGAATTTAACGGCGATACCCGAAAGAATACGGATAGCCTCCTCCTCATCCGGTTCGGAAACATCCACGGGCTGGAAACGGCGCTCAAGAGCCGCATCCTTCTCGATATATTTCCTGTATTCTGCCATGGTGGTGGCGCCGATTATCTGGATCTCGCCTCTGGAAAGTGCGGGTTTTAAGATGTTTGCAGCGTCCATGGAACCTTCGGAACCGCCGGCACCGATGATGGTGTGAAGCTCATCCACAAAAAGAATGAGATCCTTATTTCCCGAAGTTTCCTCCAGAAGGCGTTTCATACGCTCTTCAAATTCTCCGCGATATTTGGTTCCCGCAACCATGCCCGAAAGATCGAGGCTTAAGATCTTCTTGTCCTTGATGGTTTCGGGAACATCTCCCGAGACTATCCGCAAAGCAAGACCTTCCACTATGGCGGTCTTACCTACGCCCGGTTCTCCCACCAGACAGGGGTTGTTCTTGGTCCTTCTGGAAAGTATCTGAATGATGCGGTTTATTTCGTCATTTCGGCCGATAACGGGGTCCAGCTTACCGTTCTTTGCAAGAGCGGTGATATCCTTTGAATGAGTCTCAAGGACTCCGGCGTTTTTCTTTTTCCCGTTCTTTTTAACTTCGTCTTTAATGGCATTCTGATCGACTCCCATGGCAATCAAAAGCTGCGCCATCAGGTCTTCAAGGCTCTTTCTGAGGGCAAGAAGGATCTGGCAGGCGGAATTGCTTCCGTCACGTAAGATGGCAAGAAGAATGTGCTCCGTGCCGATGTTGGGAGCGTTATATTTTTCCGCCAAAGAGCTTGCCAGATCAAGGATCCGTTCGGTTTTGGGAGTAATGCCCGAGCGCTCCTTTAACATGGTTCCCCTGGCGTTTATGATCAAGTCATGAATGAGCTCGTAAACCGCTTCCTCCGTAATCTGATTGTGCCTTAAAACCTCCCCGGCAAGTCCGGTGGTCTCTTTGATAAGCGCAACAAGCAAATGCTCGGAACCGATGTAGTAATGATTTAAGCTCTTTGAAATTCTCTCCGCCATGGCAAGTACCGCGGCGGCACTGTCGGTATAAGGCAATCGCATTATTCGTTACCTCCGTATTCTCTGTATATATCTTCGATCAGCTGATGGATGTCTTCCCTGGATATTCCCTTACAGCTGGCCTTTGCAAGGGTCACCGTAAGGTCGTCCCTGATTTCGTTAAGTGACGACAGTCTGTCATAATCCACTGCAATGAACGCACCCTTACGACGGTCCACCTTGATGTAGCCCTCCTGTTTAAGTACGGTGTAGGCCTTATTCACGGTATGCATATTGATTCCGATGGATTCTGCGAGACGACGCACGCTGGGAAGCGAATCGCCTTCTTTTATCAGATTGTTGGCGATTCCGATGATTATCTGATTGTGAAGCTGCATATATATGGCTTCATCGCTGTTAAAGTCGATTTCTATCAACATAGGCCGCTCCCTTCCCGCAAAATTAGACGCAGTGCAACCAAATCCAAACTAATACAGGCTTGTTATACACAGTGTATAACAAGCCTGTCTCTCTGTCAATTTATATCTCTTTATTTATCGCCGTTGAATTTAAGAAATCCGAATTCCATATCATCGTCGTCGATGCCCTTGGAACCCTTGACTTCATGTACCTCGTGGCTTGAGTTTGCGGTACGGGAAAGAATAGTGTCCGTATCCTCGGAAACGGGTTTGACTATGGTTCCGTCGGGCTTACGGATGCGTCCGTCGGGAAGCTTGATGCTGCCGTCGGGAAGTTTTACGCCCACAACCGCTCTCTTGATGGTTCCGTCGGGAAGTTTGATACGTCCGTCCGCCAGTCTTACGCTTCCTTCGGGAAGTGAGGAAGAAGGAGTTCCCGCAGGATGAGACTGGGTGCCGGCACTTACTGTATGTGCAACGGGTGCCGTGGGCTTAACTGCGGATGCTTCAGGCTTCTTTTCGGCTCCTACGGTCTGGGTCCTGATTTCGGAAGAGGTTCTTCCCGCGGAGGAAGAAGGTTTGGTTCCCGAGTATACTCTTGAATCTCTCGATGAAGAACTTCTGGTCACGGGAGTCTCGGTCTCATCGTCGTAGCCGAAATACCACTTTCTGAAACGAAGGAATGCATATACGCCTGCGCCTACAAGAAGAAGGATGATGAAGATCAAAAGACCGATCACAAAATTCTTCTTTCCGATGGCGGATTTGTTTGCTTTCTTTAATTTGTTGATCTCTTCGTTGGCTGCTTCAAGTTCTGAGATCTTGTATTTAACGCCTGCGGGATAGTTGTTTAAGTACCAGGTTTCTTCTTCGGGTGAATAAACTGCCTCGTAATCCTTGTAAACAGGTTCGGGTTCCGGCTCGGGCTCGGGTTCCGGTTCGGGTTCAGGCTCTTCCTTCTTTTCAACCAGATCTCCGTTCAATTTCACGTAATCGGAACGGATGTATCCTACAACCTGCTTTGAATTGGATGTATAAGTAACTCTGTACCACTTCTGTCCGCCGGACACGTTTGCATATCCCGTTACGGTAACGGCGGTATTTTTCTTAACGGTGTCAAGAACCTTGTGGCTGGTGGAAGCGCCTTCACGAACGTTAACGTCCTGTGTTGCGGTACCGCTTACGGCTTCCGTTTCAACGGGAACTGTAGGTGAAACCGTGGGTGTTGTGGTGGTAGTGGAGCCGCCCTGGCTTCCGGAATTTCCGGAGCTTACGTTTCCGTCAACGGTTACCAGATCTCCGCGTACATAACCTGTGGTATTTGCATCCACCTGTACTTTGTACCAGACCTGACCGTCTGCGCCGGTTTCACTGGAAATAACATCAAGTATATCGTTTTTGTTTGCCGAAGCAACGATCACACTGGATACGCTGGCGCTTTTTCTGATATTAACGCCGTCTGTCGCAGTAACGGTTGCTTTGCCGGCCGCATGTGCCACGATGGGAAGCAGTAATGCCAATAACCCCGCAGCTATAAGACTTCCGAAAGTATTTAAGAGAACAGCTTTGATTTTCATTTGCTCTTCCTCCTTTATTCTATTGCTTTCCCGATATCGGTACGCATGTATTTGTTCTTGAAATCAACCCAGGAGGTAGCCTCATAGGCTTTGGCTCTGGCGCCCTTCAGGGTCGCATCCGTGGCGGTGATTCCGAGTACTCTTCCGCCGTTTGTGATTACGTTTCCGTCGCTGTCAAAACAAGTCCCGGCATGGAAGCAGTAGTAATCGTCTTTTCCTTCGAATTTCTCAAGTCCGGTGATCTTAAAGCCCTTCTCGTAGGAAAGAGGATAACCGTCGCTTGCAAGGATTACACAGACAGCCGCATTATCGTAAAACTCAACGTCTGTTTCGGAAAGTCTTCCGTCGATGCAGGCTTCCATTACATCGATGATATCGCTCTTCATACGGGTAAGTACCACCTGTGCCTCGGGATCGCCGAAACGGGCATTGTACTCAAGTACTTTCGGGCCCTTTTCCGTAAGCATGAGTCCAAAGAAAATGACTCCCTTAAACTCCCTGCCCTCGGCTCTCATGGCGTCCACGGTGGCCTGATAGATGTGCTCCTTACAGAACTTATCGACTTCCTCCGTATAGAAGGGGCTGGGCGAAAAGTTACCCATACCGCCTGTGTTAAGACCTTCGTCGTTGTCCTTTGCACGCTTATGATCCTGTGCGGAGGACATGGGCTTTACGGTCTTTCCGTCTACAAAGGCAAGTACAGAAACCTCACGGCCCGTCATAAATTCTTCAATTACAATCTTGTTTCCGGCAGATCCGAATTTCTTATCAAGCATCAGTTCCTTGACACCGGCTTTGGCTTCTTCTCTGGTGTTGCAGATCAGAACGCCTTTGCCGAGGGCCAGTCCGTCAGCCTTTAAAACGATGGGAACCGGAGCCGTCTCAAGATATTTCAAAGCCTCATCCGCATTGTCGAAGGTTTCGTACGCTGCGGTGGGGATGTTGTATTTCTTCATCAGGTCCTTGGAAAAAGCCTTGCTTCCTTCAAGGATTGCAGCTGCTTTGTTGGGGCCGAATACTCTGAGGCCCCTTTTCGTAAGCACATCGGTGATTCCGCCTACCAACGGATCGTCGGGTCCCACAATGACCAGGTCGATTCCCTTTTCTACGGCAAAATCCGCTATTTTGTCGAATTCCGATACCTTGATGGGTTCGGTCTTCGCGATCTTTGCGATTCCGGCATTTCCGGGAACGCAGTAAAGTTCGGAAACTCTCTTGGATTTTCTCACGCTGACGGCTATCGCATGCTCGCGACCGCCGCCGCCCACAATCAATACTTTCATACCCCTTCTCCTATGGATATTTCGCCTCGCGCGATCTTCGCCACAGCCTCGGGCAGGATGATCCATTCGGCCTGCTCCATAACACGTTTCTGAAGGACTTCGGGCGTGTCGCCGGGCATTACTTCCACGGCCTTCTGGGCGATGATTCTGCCTGTGTCGATTCCCTCGTCCACGAAATGAACCGTGGCACCCGTAACCTTAACCCCTCTTGCAAGTACCGCCTCGTGTACCTTAAGGCCGTAATAACCTTTGCCGCAAAAAGAAGGGATTAACGACGGATGTATGTTAATGATCCTGTTCTTAAAGGTTTTGACGATGCTTTCGGGGATGTTGACAAGAAATCCCGCAAGCACGATCAAATCCGGATTGCATTCTTTAAGTGCCGAAAGCAAAGCTTCGTTGAAAAGTTCTCTGGTCTCAAAAGACTTCGGAGAAATACATAGCGCTTCCACTCCGTGGTCCTTTGCTCTCGTTAATGCATAGGCGTTGGGGTTATTGCTGATCACCCGCACGATCTTTGCATTTTCGATTCTGTGAGAATCAACGGCATCAAGCAAGGCTCCCAGATTCGTACCGCCTCCCGATACCAAAACCGCTACTCTTAACATAAAGTCTCCGATCAGTTAAGTTCTACGCCTTTTGTTCCGGCGATGGTTCTTCCGAGTCTGAAGGGTGTGTCTCCTGCGCTCTTGATTGCTTCCATGGTTGCTTCGACGTCGCGCTCATCCACACAAAGCACCATTCCGATACCCATGTTGAAGGTGTTGTACATCATCTCATCGGAAATCTCACCTTTCTTCTGCATGAGCTTAAAGATGGCGGGAACCTCATAACTTGACTTGTCGATGGAAGCTGTGATTCCGTCGGGAAGCATTCTCGGA
>DBVS01000014.1:0-4863 GCA_002308235.1 Lachnospiraceae bacterium UBA1258 | reverse complement strand
CCGCCGCCTGTGATGTGACTGCAGCCCTTAACCTTTACTCCCGCGTTCTTTACCTGCTTTAAAGCATTTACATATATTCTGGTGGGAACTATCAAAGCTTCTCCCAATGTGGTTCCCAATTCTTCGTAATAAGTGTTGAGGCTTTCCTTTGTCATTTCGAAGACCTTTCTTACAAGGGAAAAACCGTTTGAGTGAACNNAGAGTAGTTCCAAGTTCATCATAATATGTCTCAAGGCTCTCTTTTGTCATATCAAAAACCTTGCGGACAAGTGAAAAGCCGTTTGAGTGAACACCGCTTGAAGCAATTCCGATAAGAGCATCACCGGGACGGATAGTGCTTCCGTTGATAATGTCCTTTTCGTCCACTACGCCTACGGCAAAGCCCGCAAGGTCGTATTCCTCTTCCGGCATAAGTCCGGGATGTTCTGCGGTCTCACCGCCCACAAGTGCGGCGCCTGACTGTTTGCAGCCCTCTGCGACTCCCTTTACGATCTCTGCGATCTTTTCGGGGATGTTCTTTCCGCAGGCAATATAATCAAGGAAAAATAAGGGCTCACCGCCGGCGCAGGCAACGTCGTTTACACACATTGCCACGCAGTCGATACCGATGGTATCATGCTTGTCCATAAGGAATGCAAGCTTAACCTTGGTTCCGCAGCCGTCTGTTCCCGAAAGAAGTACCGGATGCTCCATGCCTTTAAATGCATTTGCGGAAAAAGCACCCGAAAATCCGCCGAGACCTCCCATTACTTCGGGTCTTACGGTTTCTTTAACGTATTTCTTCATAAGTTCAACGGACTTGTAACCCGCTTCTATGTCGACTCCGGCTCCTTTATAATCCAATCCCATGTTCTGACTCCTTTATTTGTCGTAATTTTTATATCCCCTTTGCTGAAGTTTCGCATCCTTCGCTTCAACGGCCGTTTTAAGACCCTCTGCATACTTTTTGACTCTGTCAAGAAGATCCCGATCCGAAACCGCCAGGATCTTTGCAGCCAAAAGGCCTGCATTGGTGCCGCCGTTTATAGCCACCGTCGCAACGGGAATGCCGCTTGGCATCTGAACTATCGAATAAAGGGAATCTCTTCCCCCGAGGCTGGTGGTGTGCATCGGAATACCGATAACGGGCATGGGGAAGATTGCCGCACACATACCGGGAAGATGGGCAGCCATTCCGGCTCCCGCAATAACAACCTTAACGCCTCTGTCTTCGGCGGTCTTTGCATATTCAAAGAACACGTCGGGCTCTCTGTGAGCCGAAATTATACGCATTTCATAATCAATCTTAAGTTCATCGAGAACTTCCGCAGCCTTGGACATGACGGGCATATCCGAATCACTGCCCATAACAATCGAAACAAGTGCCATTTCAAAAACCTTTCTTTAAATGCCGGCGTAGAGGATTGCGCTTACGTAAAAGAGATCGACCACATTCCAAACTATGCCGATATAAGCAAACAGATAATATTTCTCGGGTTCATTCTTGCCAATCAATCCGATTATGATCCCGGCAACGGAAAACAGGGTGCAGAAAAAGGCAATAGCCCCGAATGTGGGACTTATATCTCCTCCGAAAACATAGGACATGACAATCAGAAAAGTGAGTGCCGCAGTCGAGATAAATCCTAAAATCGTGGAAAAAATCCCCTTCAGGGTGTGCTTTTTGTTTGTATAGATAAACTTACGCCTATTATTCCTCATACCACAATATATTGTATCGTTATATCGTTGCATGTGCAAGATGTTTTTCTTTTAATATTTTCTTTAGAGAAAAATCAGACTATTTTGCACCGTATTCTTTATAATAAGCGTCAATTCTTGCCTTGATCTCATCGTCTATGAAAACCTTACCGTTGTAGGGCTTGTTGTAAAGGTGCTCCACAACTTCGGCCATGGTCACGATGGCCGCGGTCTTAAAGCCGTATTTCTCGGAAATCTCGGAAAGAGCGCTCTTTTCACCCTGTCCGCGTTCCATTCTGTCAACGCTCACCACCAGACCGATAACATCCACATCGCCCTGGGCTTTGATGATGGGAAGCGTCTCCTCGATGGAGGTTCCCGCAGTGGTCACATCCTCGATGATAAGAACCTTGTTTCCGTCGGTGATGGGGCTTCCAAGGAGAATTCCTTTGTCGCCGTGATCCTTAACTTCCTTTCTGTTTGAGCAATACCCAATGGAGCTTCCGTATTCGGTAAAGATTGCGGAAGTAGCGGCAACCGTAAGGGGAATGCCCTTGTATGCGGGTCCGAAAAGAATGTCGAAATCAAGTCCGAAATTGTCCTTTATGGCCTTTGCATAATACTTTCCGAGTCTGTTAAGCTGTTCTCCCGTACGGTAAAATCCGGTATTCACAAAGAAAGGGGTCTTTCTTCCGCTCTTTGTTACGAAATCGCCGAACTTAAGCACGTTCGAATCCACCATGAATTCAATAAATTCCTCTTTGTAGCGTTCCATGTCTTCTCTCCTTAGAAAATTCCGTTTATATCGTTCTTCATGTCGATAACGGCAGCTCTTGCCGCATCGGCATAACCTTCTTCGGTAAAGCGTGCGTATTTTTCCTGTTTGTAGGCACCGATGATTCCGCGGGAGGAATTAACGATGGCACCGAGACCGTCTTCGTTAAAGAAGGGCTTTAAGTCCTTGGCGGTTCCGCCCTGAGCTCCGTAACCGGGAACAAGAATGTAAGACTTGGGCATTACTTTTCTTAACGCAGCCCCCATTTCGGGATATGTGGCACCGACTACTGCGCCCACATAACTGTAGGATTCTCCGCAGAGATCTTCTCCCCACTCACGGACCTTTTCAGCAACCAGCTCATATACGGGCTTTCCGTCGCAGACTCTGTCCTGGAATTCACCGGAACTGGGATTGGAAGTCTTGACAAGCACGAAGATGCCTTTCTTTTCCTCCCTGCAAACATCCAGGAAAGGCTTAATCCCGTCGATACCGAGATACGGATTTACGGTAACAAAATCCTCGTCAAAGGCTTTTAATTTCTTGCCGTTAACGGTCACACCGGAAAGATGGCCCCTTGCATAGGCTTCGCTGGTGGAACCGATATCGCCTCTTTTAATGTCACCGATTACGGTAAGGCCTTTGCTCTTGCAGTAATCAACGGTCTCCTTAAAAGCAACAAGACCCGGAATCCCGAACTGCTCATACATGGCTATCTGGGGCTTTACTGCGGGAACAAGATCCGCTATCGCATCCGTAAGGCCTTTGTTATATTCGATTACTGCCTGAGCGATTCCCTCAAGTGTTTCACCGTAGGCTTTAAAATTTTTCTCTTTAATAAAATTGGGGATGAGATTTAACGTCGGGTCGAGTCCCACGACGATCGGAGCATTTTTCTTCTTGATGTCCGAAACCAGTTTGTCAATCATGTGGCATTCTCCTGTTTTGTTTGTATATAGACCATAAAAAAGGGGCTGTAATACAGCCCCTTTACGAAACTATTTTGATGTGACACCCGTCAAGCTGTCTGCGTATTTTTGAATATTGGAGGCATTTACGTATTTCTTTTGCTCTCCGTTTTCAATAACCACAAGCGTAGGCGCCTGCATTATCTTGTACCTCGCAGCAAGTTCCGCGTTCTCTTCAGCATCAACCGGAATGTAATCCACGCCCTGAAGCATTTCCTTTGCAAGTTTGCAGTTCGGGCAGGTCTTGGTGGTGAAAAGATATTTAACGTTCTCGGCCTGTTCGAAATCAACCTTAACATCATCACCGTCGTTTGTAAGCTTGACAAGGGTGCGAATCGGACGCTTAAGCGAAGAATTCGGGATGTCATAGGTTACACGGTTCGCATATTCCTGAGCCTTACCGTCGTTCCAGTTCTGAACGGGTCTGTAGTATCCGGTTATGCGGCTGTATACCTCGGTTGTTTCTCCGCAGAACGGGCAAGCTTTCTTTTCGCCCGCAAGATAGCCGTGGTTGTGGCAGATGCTGTAGGTAGGCGAAAGTGTGTAGTAAGGAAGCCTGTAGTTCTCTGCGATGGTCTTGACAAGATTTGCGGCTGCCTTCCAGTCGGGAAGCTTCTCACCAAGGAACGCATGGAATACGGTTCCGGAGGTGTAAAGAGTCTGAAGCTCATCCTGAATGTCGAGTGCATCGAAAATGTCTGCTGTGTAATCAACGGGAAGGTGAGAGGAGTTGGTGTAGTAAGGAGTATCTCCGGGCTTACCTGCCGTTTTGATTGCGGGCCATTTCTTCTTGTCGTTCTTAGCAAGACGGTAAGTTGTGCTTTCTGCGGGTGTAGCTTCGAGATTGTACAAATCGCCGTATTCCTGCTGATAATCGGAAAGACGGTTTCTCATGTGATTGAGAACTTCTTTCGTGAATTCCTGTGTCTTTACATCTGTCATGTCAGCCCTTAACCAGTTGGCATTGAGACCAACTTCGTTCATGCCGATAAGACCGATGGTTGAGAAGTGATTGTCAAAACTTCCGAGATAACGCTTGGTGTAAGGATAAAGACCTTCCTCAAGGAGCTTGCTGATGACGCCTCTCTTAATCTTAAGAGAACGTGCGGCAATATCCATAAGTCTGTTGAGTCTCTTGTAGAAATCGTCCTTACCGGTGGAAAGGTAAGCGATTCTCGGCATGTTTATGGTAACTACGCCAACGCTTCCGGTGGATTCTCCGGATCCGAAGAAACCGCCTGTCTTCTTACGAAGTTCACGAAGGTCGAGTCTTAAACGGCAGCACATGGAACGTACGTCGCTGGGCTGCATATCGGAATTAACGTAGTTTGAGAAGTAAGGTGTACCGTACTTCGCGGTCATTTCAAACAAAAGCTTGTTGTTTTCGGTCTCGGACCAGTCAAAGTCCTTGGTAATGGAATATGTGGGGATGGGATACTG
>DBVS01000004.1:16812-17774 GCA_002308235.1 Lachnospiraceae bacterium UBA1258 | reverse complement strand
AAGACCGCAAGCTTTACCGCAACGGTCCAGGCAGGCCTTGTAAAATATCAGATAAATGTTTCCGCAGTCACAAACGGAACGGTTTCTTCATCCGTGACAGAGTGTGCGGCGGGCAACCCTGTTACCCTGACGGTTTCGGCAAATGAGCATTATCATCTTGATACCGTTTATGCAAACGGTGTTAACTCCTCACTGTCACTTACACAAAACGGTAACAAATATTCATTTACCATGCCAGCGGAAAACGTTACTGCAGGTGCTACATTTACAGGCGATACCTATACACTTACGCTTAATCTTGAGGGAGGTAACTTTGCGGGCTCAACGATCCCCACAGGATATGTTTACGGTACAGGCACAACCCTTCCCGCAAACGGCACCAAGGCCGATACAGATCAGATATCTTATACTTTTGACGGCTGGTATACCACAAGGACCGGCGGCACCAAGGTAACTTCCATATCTACTACCGACAGCGGAAACAAGGTACTTTATGCCAGATTTACCGAATCCCCCAGACAGTACGGTGTTACAGTCTCAACGGGTAATGTTGTCAACGGAAATGTTACCGTTACAAATTCAGAGGGAACAAGCCTTACCATTGCAGGTTCTACCGCAGGGTATGGGACCACGGTCACAGTAACGGCTACTCCTGAAGCAAACTGCTCACTTGATGCGCTTTCCGTAAACGCTATGGCAAGCAGCAACGGAGCAAGCGTTCCCGTAAGTATATCCGGCGGCACCGCAACCATCACCATGCCGGCTTATGATGTAAATATCAGCGTTGATGCGCAGTTTATAAAGAATGTAACGGGCGTGACCCTTGACAATACCACAAAGAGTGTTGGCGTGGGTCAGACCGCAACTTTGACCGCAACAGTGGCACCTGCCGATGCGGCAGATAAGTCTGTGTCCTGGTCCGTAAGTCCCGCGGGCATCGTAACGGTGACTCCGGGAACCGG
>DBVS01000004.1:4671-16774 GCA_002308235.1 Lachnospiraceae bacterium UBA1258 | reverse complement strand
AACCGACGGCAGCAAGACAGCTACATGCGCGGTGACAGTTTCTGATGGAACAGTAGCTTCCGGTACAATCAATAATGTATCGTGGGAAATATATGATAGAGACGAAAGTAACGGAAATACAACAAGAGTTCTCGAGTTTACCGGTTCGGGACAAATAACATCCAATCCTTGGACGGATGTTGATGGTACAAATTACAGGGACACAATTCAGGAAATACTTATAGGTGAGGGTATTACAGCCATAAGTGACTACATTTTCAAGGATAGTGCCGAACTTGTCACGGTTCAGTTACCCAGCACCATAACTACGCTTGCTGATGGAGTGTTTAGGAATTCCCCCAATTTGATTACTATAAATTTGGGAAATATAACTGCGATAGGAAGTACTTCTACCAATAGGAAAGACAATGTAGAGGCTCACGGAACCTTCAGTAATTGCACGAGTTTAGCGTCGGTAGATTTATCGAATGTTAAAACCGTTGGCGCTGGTGCATTTTACCAGTGTACAGCACTAACTCAAGCCATTATGCCTAACGGGGAGAACTTTGGTATATATGCATTTAAGGGTTGTTCATCATTAACAACGGTAGAAATAGGGAAGTTCAAAAGTTTTACAAGAACTCAGGATTCATCAGATCAGTACGCATGCTCTTATGCATTTTACATTTGCCAGGCATTAACAACAGTAACTATAACCGGATCGGGAAACGCTAATAAAGCCATAATAGGAAATACATTTATGTATTGTAACAGCCTAAACAAGGTTGTCTTATCAGATGATATTCATGCCATTTATAACAATGCATTTTCAAAATGTAAGAATTTGAGTATCTACATACCGGAAGGCTGTGAATTGTACCAAGGAGCATTTGGCGGAGTATGGAACGGAACATCAAGTAGTGCTATTACAGATTCGGAATATGTTAATACTATTTACCTTAAAGGAACCGGTCCCACCATTTCATCTTCGTATGACGGAGTCTTTGGCGGGTTCCAGGATGGACAAGTTAAAATATACTATCTGAATGCTTATGCTTCATCTTACTCAGGCATAAACTGGAATTCAAAGTTTGAAGTACATGCTGTTGATGCTTTCCCGGAACCTTAATAAGAAAATGCCGTCGGCGGAATAATGCTATAATGTGTATATAAAATCGAGGATCGGAAACGATGAAAAAGAACCTTAAACAAAGTCTTTTAATAGCCCTTGGCGGGAGCCTCATTCTCACCTTTCTGGTGGGGATGGGGGCTTTGAAGCGTCTTGACAAATGGACGCAGGACAGGCTTTATCAAAGGCCCGGAGCGGTGTCTTCGGATATCGTGATCATCGGGATAGATGAAAGCGCCTTTGAGCGTCTCGGAGCCTACAATACCTGGGACAGACATATCATGGCCCGGGCTCTTGAAGCACTCAACGCAGACCCCGCAAATAAGCCCGCTGTGGTGGCAATCGATACTCTTTACGGCGGTGAAACGGACAAAGAAGCGGATGAGCACCTTGCAAGTGCCGCCAAAGCCCTCGGAAACGTCATTACAGCCTCTGTAGCCGTTATGGGCACGGATTATGTGGATGACGGCAAAGGCGGCCTTAAAATCGAAAATTACGCGGTTCTTGATTACGAGGATCCATATTCTTCCCTTAAGAATGTGACAACTCAGGGCCATATAAATTTCATGTATGACCTTGACGGGATAATGCGCCATGGTGTCTTGTATGTTGACAATAAAGGAGAACGCATTTATTCCATGGCTTACCGCGTTGCGGAGGCATTTCTTAAAGCTAACGGAGAGGAGATCACAGAGCCTTCCGTAAACAAGCGCGGCCAGTTCTATGTTGATTATTCCGCAGGTCCCGGCGGGTACAGTGAAGGTATTTCAATTGCAGATCTTATCGAAGGAAAGATTCCCTCGGACTTTTATGCGGGAAAGATCGTTTTCATAGGTCCCTACGCAACGGCACTTCAGGATGCTTACTTTACGCCGATTGATCCCGCCGAGCAGATGTACGGTGTGGAACTTCACGCAAACGTGGCAGAACAGATGATTTCGCGTTCGTATAAAGCAGAGGCACCGGACTTTCCGCAGCTTTTGATTTTCTTTGTGCTGTGCGCTGTCTGCGGATTTATCTTTCAGAACATAAAGGTTCTTTGGTCATCGGTTACGGCTATTGGAACCGTTGCTGCGACAATGATCGTTTCGGTGGTTCTTTATAATTCGGGGCTCTTGATCCATCCTTTGTGGATACCCTTCGGAACTGCTGTCTTTTACCTTGTTTCGATTGCTATGCATTACATCAGGGCTGCTCTTGAAAGGAGACAGATCACCAACACCTTTGCCCGTTACGTGGCGCCTGAGATCGTTAAAGAGATCCTTAAAACAGGCACCGAGAATATTGGGCTCGGCGGCAAGACCTGCGATATTGCGGTTTTATTTGTTGATGTACGCGGCTTTACCACCATGTCCGAACGACTTTCTCCCGAGAAGGTGGTGACTATTCTCAATAAATATCTTACAATGGCAAGTGACGCGGTAGAAGCTCACGGCGGAACCCTTGATAAGTTCGTGGGAGATGCCATGATGGCTTTCTGGGGAGCACCTCTCCCTCAGGAGGACGCTGTGTATAACGCAATCCTTACCGCAAAAGATATAGTTGACGGAGCAGCCAAGGTGTCCGAAGAACTTAAGTCCGAAATGGGCGAAGAGTTAAAGGTGGGCGTGGGTGTTCATTTCGGCCCCGCAGTCGTAGGAAACATGGGTGCCGTCAAGCACATGGATTATACCGCCATCGGTGATACCGTAAATACCGCGGCAAGGCTCGAAGCCAATGCTCCGGGAGGCTGCGTATATATAAGCCGTGCAGTATGCGACCAGCTGGGAGACAGGATAGAGGTCGAAAGTCTCGGCGGAACCGTAAAATTAAAGGGCAAGGCGGACGGATTTGAAGTTCTTCGCCTTGAAAAAGTATGGTAAAGAAACGTCTTAAAACAGATTATCTGATACTTGGGTGGATACTTCTTACCGCGACGTGGAATATTCTGTCCACTGTGATAGGCATAAACGGTATCACCACTTATCTTTATATCGGGCTTGTTGTTTTCTGGATGGTCTCTGTCTATGAGGAAATCCCGGACAGATTCGTGCAGTTTCGCATGGAACTTGGCGGGGTCATGCTTATCCTGCTTTTTGTGGTGAGAGTCATCAGATGGGACTATGCCGTAACGGGAAGCTTTCTGGACAGATTCTGCTGGTATCTGTATTATGTTCCCTTGCTTGTTACTCCCGTGCTTTCTTTGGCAATCACTCAGCATATCGGAACAAGAAATGCCAGACGAACGGCAATAAACGTGCTTACAGGCCTGTGCGTGACTCTGTGTCTAATCATTTTAATGAGCGATTATCATACTCTCGGGGTGGTGATAACGTACTCAAACGGATCAGCTCACGGAAAGTTAGGCCCCGTTGCCTACGTGTCGATTGGCTGGTATATGTTGCTTTCTTTGATTTCTTTTGGAATCATACTCGGAAAGTGCAGAGTGTCCGCATCAAGGAAACTGGTGCACATCCCTGTAATTACACAGCTTCTGGGGCTTATAGCCTGGAGTGTTTATTATGCAAACGGAGGCTCTAGCCCGAAGGCTTGGGGAATATCTCTTTATAATCTTCAGGAAGTGGAGATGTTCATTTTCCTTGGGCTGTGGGAGAGTTGTATTCTGATTGGACTGATACCGGGCAATTCTTTGATTAAAGAAAGGGACTGGATAAGAGATGGAATCAGACAGTCGGTAAGCTCCAAAATGGCCGAACTTAAGCTGATTTTTGACAGACTCAGAAACTGCGGCGATGAAAAAACCTTTAGAGAAGATTTAATCGAACTTGGGTGTCTTGGCGCATATGTTAAGCGCCGCGCCAATCTTGAACTTATCGCAGACAAAGAAGGGTTTTTGAACACTCAGGAATTGTCGCTTTCAATCCGTGAATCCTTTGAATACTACGAACTTGCGGGTGTTTCCACCGGGTACGAAGAAACCGGTAAGGCTGAAGTCCCTTCACTTTTGATAATCACAGCTTATGAGTTTTTTGACAAGATTATGGGTTCCGGACTTCTGAACGCCTGCTATGTAAAGGTGCAGGTGTCACAAGAGCATGAGCATATCAGCTTTAAGATGAGCGTGGATGTCGGAATGGAACCATTTGAAGCCGCAGACGCACTGCTTAGACGTGAATGGGTAAGTGAAGAAATCCTTGATATCTTAGGCGCAAAAGTAAAGTGCAGTGAGTCTGACGATACCTTTAGATTTGAATTAAACGCGCGCTATTCAATGCGTAAAACACCCAAGAATCTTCTTAAGAGAAGCAGAGAGATGAGTCGCGTTGACTACGGTCTTTTGGGGCTTGCCGCGTTTTTGTCTCTTGAACAAGAAGCAATGGCTGAGAAAATCAGAATTCATGATACTCTCGGAAGGTGCCTTCTTATGACCAAAGGGTATTTATTGAACTCTGCGCGTGTCGATAAGGATGCTTTGTTCTTTGAATGGAACAGGGCAATGAGCAATATCGATGAGGCTTCACAGGAGTCTTCAGAAAACAGTGAGAGCGTTGATTATTCAACTTGCATCCGTCAGGCAAAGTCCATGGGCGTGGATGTTTTGCTCTCAGGGACTATTCCTGCAAACAAGCAGCTTAGAAGTGTGATCGATACGGCAATAACCGTGCATATCACCAACATTTTAAGGCATACAGCGGGCAGGAAGGCCTATGTTTCGATTGAATCGGACGAAAAGTCGTGTATTATAGTCTTAAAGGAAGATGCCGCTGAATTAGATGGTGCAGCAAGTTCCGAAATAAATGAAACCGTCAAAGAGACCGGCGGGCTTAAGAATCTAAGATACAGGGTCGAATCGGCGGGCGGGACCATGAAGGTTACCCCGGGTCCCGAATTCACCATAAGGATCGAACTGCCCTTTGACGCAGACTAGAAGGAGAGCGTATTTTGGCATACAGAGTGGTTATTGCCGACGACTTTTTGATGTCCAGGCAGGTATTTGAAGGAGCGATTGCGGAATCGGAAGAATTTATTCTTGCGGGTTCTTTCGCAAGCGCTTCGGAAGCAGCCGATTATGTGCTTAAATTCGGCGCAGACCTGGTCATCATGGATATTGTCATGACCGAAGGTGCCAGCGGCCTTACGGTGGCAAAGACCATTAAAGAAAACTGTCCTTCCGCCAAAGTTTTGATGGTGACTTCCATGCCGGAGGTTTCCTACATAAACCGCGCCAAACAGATCGGCGCAGACAGCTTCTGGTACAAGGAGGTTCAGGAAGAACCTATCCTGGCCGTTATGAAGCGCACCATGGCCGGAGAATCGGTTTATCCCGATTCAACCCCTGTTGTTAGCCTCGGAAATGCCGTAAGTACCGAGTTTACAGAGAGAGAGACGGAAGTTCTTCGCGAGCTTACGGACGGACGTTCCAACAAAGAAATCGCGGATAAACTGGGAATATCCGAAAGAACCGTCAAGATGCACATTACAAACATGATCGAAAAGACGGGCTTTCGTTCAAGACTTGAGCTGGCGGTCAAGGCCCGTACCGGCGGACTGGTAATTCCCGACTGATCTTAGTATATTTAGACAAAGAAAAAGACCTGCAGTGTTTGCAGGTCTTTTGATTTTGTTTTCGACGATCGTAAATTATACTGCCTGAGCAGTTGAGAGCTTGTAGTAAATTCCGTGTTTCTCCATAAGCTCTTTGTGGTTGCCTTCTTCCTGAATCCGGCCGTCATCCACCACGAAGATCCTGTCGGCCTTTCTGATGGTGGAGAGTCTGTGGGCAATGACAAAGGAAGTGCGTCCTTTAAGGATGGCCGCAATACCTGCCTGAACCATAAGTTCGTTTCTGGTATCGATGGAAGAGGTTGCTTCATCCAGAATGAGAATGGCAGGGTCGGAGAGGATAGTGCGGGCAAAGGCGATGAGCTGACGCTGCCCCACGGACAGGCCGCTTCCGCGTTCCGCAAGTTCCGTATCGTACCCCTTTTCAAGCTTCATGATAAAGTCATGAGCATTGACGGTCTTGGCGGCGGCAATGATCTCTTCATCGGTGGCATCCAGCTTTCCGTAGCGGATGTTTTCCCTGATGGTACCGCTGAAGAGGAAGTTATCCTGAGTCATGATACCCATCTGGTGCCTTAAGCTTTCCACGGTAACCTTCTTTATGTCATGGCCGTCGATCAGGACGGTTCCTTCCTGAACATCGTAGAAGCGGCTTATGAGGTTAACGATGGTGGTCTTGCCGGCCCCCGTAGGACCCACAAGAGCAATGGTTTCACCGGGCTTAATGGAAAAAGAAACATCCTTTAGTACTTTGACGTTATCTTCATACGCAAAGGTTACGTCCTTAAATTCCACGGCTCCCTTTATGGGAGGAAGCTCCGTAACGCCTTCGGCGTCCCCGACTTCGGGTTCGGTATCAAGCACCTCAAACACGCGCTCTGCGGCGGCAATGTTGGAGATCAGGTGGTTATAAAGGTCTCCGAGACTGGATATGGGCTGCCAGAAGAGTCCGATGTAGCTTCCGAAAGCAATGAGGGTACCGATGGAAAGATTGTCGATACCGATAAGCTTGATGCTGGCAAAATACATTGCAAAAGAGCTTACCGCCCATCCGATCTCGATAAAAGGATTGTAAAGGTCGTTGATTCGAACGGCTTTCAGGAAGCTTTTCTTGTGCTCGTCCAGGAGTTCGTCAAAGGTTTCAAGGGTTTCTTCCTCCGCGGAGTAGGATTTTACGATCCTGATCCCCGCAATTTCTTCGTGCACAAAGGCACTTACGTTGGAAGATTTCTTGCGGACGTTTTTCCAGTTTTTATGGCAAAGGTTTTCAAGCGAAAGCAATGAAACCATGAGTATGGGAAGACCTGCCATGGCAAAGAGTGCCAGGCGCCAGTCTTTTAAAAGCATTACCACCACGATGGAAACAAGCAGGATCGCATCGGGTATAAGAGTGATCACCAGGTTTGAAAGTACGTCCTTTAGGGCGTTAACGTCGCTCATTACCCTTGAAAGAATCTTACCCGTGGGCCTTGAATCGAAAAACTTGAAATCAAGGGTCTGAAGGTGGGTGAAGAGTTCTTCACGTATGGTCTTTACGGCGTTGTTGGTAACTTTTGCCATGATCTTCATTCTGAGCTTCACCAGAAGAATCCATATTATGTTAACCGCAAGGGCAATTCCGATAAGCATCGCAAGCCCTTTAAAATCCTTGGGAGTGATGTAATCATCGATGGCAGACTCGATAAACAGGGGGTTTATGAGACTGACGGTAACGCAGTAAGCCATGATGAACAGGACTCCGACAATTTGCTTTTTGTAGTTTGTAAGATATGTGAGAAGGCGTTTTATAGTGACGCTTTTCTTTACGTCGCTTTGCCATTCGTCGTCTTTTATTGCATTAAAGGCCATGTTTATGCCTCCTTTTCTCTATAATACGGTGAGCGTCTGCGAATATTACGACGCTTCTTTTTCGCCGTATTGTGATACATAGGTTTCGTAATACAGCCCGCGAAGTTTAAGAAGCTCTTCGTGGGTGCCCCTTTCTTTGATCTTACCTTCATCAAGAACGATGATTTCGTCTGCATTTCTTACCGCGCTTATGCGGTGAGCGATGATGATCTTGGTGGTGTTCTCAAAGCCGTCAAGGGTCTTTTGAATCTCGCGTTCGGTTTCCATGTCAAGAGCAGAGGTCGAGTCATCCATGATAAGTATAGGATGCTGCTTTGAAATGGCGCGGGCGATGCTGATCCTTTGTTTCTGACCGCCGGAGAGGCCCACACCGCGTTCTCCGATAACGGTTTCGTAACGGTCGTCCATCTTCTCGATAAACTCGCTGGCGCAGGCCTTATCGGAGGACTCTTTGATGATCTCGTCCGTGATCCTGTCCCTGTCGCCTAACTTGATGTTTTCGGAAATCGTATCGGAAAAAAGAAAGACATCCTGCATGATAAGAGAGATGTTCTGCCTTAACTGTTTAAGGCTCAGTTCCTTTATGTCCGTACCGTCAAGATAGATGTGACCGTCCGTTGCATCGTAGAGCCTGGTAAGGAGTGATACAACGGAAGTCTTTCCGGAGCCCGTGGCACCCATGATGCCCAGGGTCTTTCCGGGTTTTACTTCGAAGCTGATGCCCGAAAGAATGTCGTGAAGATCTTCTTTGTGGAAGGAGACGTTCTCAAAACGGATGTCTCCCTTGACTCCGTCAAGGATCACGGGATTCTCGGGTTCCACCACGGTTGCTTTTTCCTGATAGATCTTGTTGATCTTCTTGTAGGAAGCAATGGCACTGGCAAAACTGTTGGTAAGCCACCCTAACATTTCCATGGGCCATACGATGTTCTGCGAATAAGCAACATATGCGGAAACTTCACCCAGGGTCATTTCACCCTTTACGAAGTAGAAGCCGCCGGCAAACAGGATAAGGAACGGTAAGATCCTTGAAATAAACTGGAAGTAAGGATAGTACTTAACAAAGGTTTCCGTCTCCTTGATGTTGTATTCGCAGTATTTTTCATTATGCTTTTTGAATTTTTCAATTTCGTATTTTTCTCTTGCAAAGGCCTTAACGGTGCGGACGCCTCCGATGTTTTCTTCGGCGGTGGTGTTAAGTTCCGCATTTTCTTCGGAAATGTCGTCGTAGACCTTATCAAGCTTCTTTTCGAGTATGATGGCAAGAAAAGCGCAGATCCCCATGGCGATGACGGGAATGAAGGTGAGCTGCCATTTTAAACGGGCCATGCAGAAGATGATTATGGCGGTGTGTACCGTCACTTCGATAAGCAGCATGGTAACGTAGGAGATGGCATCCCAGATCCTGTCGATGTCGTCCTTTACCCTGGCCATGATCTCACCGGTGTTGTTCTTGTCAAAGAAAGCGGTATCAAGGCTTTCCACATGAACGAAGAGGTCCCGGCGAAGAAGCTTTGCCACATTTACGGACGTATAGTCGAAAAGATATTCCTTCACGTACTGGAAAATAAAACGCCCCACACCGATAAGCAGGATACCTGCCAGCAGGAAGTTGACGTGAGAGTAGTCTTTTCCGAGGATTACGTCATCTACGATATGAAGTACGATCTGCGGTGAGAGCATGTCAAGGGACACCGAAATGATCAGTGCCGCCAATGCACACAGCAGATGAAACTTGAATTTGCAAAGATATTTTTTGAGTTTAAACTTTGAAGTCTTTATAATAATCCCTCCCTTGTAACATAAAAACGCATAAAAAAACCCGGTAACAATTACTTTTGCTACCGGGACTTGAGTTAACGATAAAGTTTTATTTATCCAATCGTCAAACAATGACCTGTCCGGAGGCAGCAAAAATGGGCGCACTTACAGCAATAGAAACTACTGAAAGTAAAAAGTAAAAGTTCTTGTTGGTCATTTTTGTTTCCTCCTTCTTTGAATATTTTTGCCTTCGACCTAAAGACAACTCAACAGTAAACCGTTATTTGGCGGTTGTCAAGCAAAAATTTTTATTATATATTTTAAATAACGGCCTTAAAAGGCAAATTGTACGTAAAATTCAGGTGGTAAAAATGTCCGATTTAGATGTAGGAACTTTTAAACTCTTATACGAAAATCCCCTTGCTTCCGAAAACGATATTTCCGAATTTTTGATGGAGGGAGAGGGGAAGGTATATTTTGAAAACGGGAAAATGAGACTGGAAAACGGTCTTCCCGCCAAGGAAGGTCAGAAAGCAAATTATGTTTTCTGGCTTAACAGGGATTTTCCCGAAGATGTGCTTATTTCCTGGAAATTTAAGCCCATAAAGGAACCGGGGCTTGCCATCATGTTCTTTTCGGCCAAGGGGCGTAACGGGGAAGACATTTTCGATGAGTCTTTGGCAAAAAGAACCGGTGAATATCCCCAGTATCATCACGGGGACATAAATGCCTTTCATGTGTCTTATTTTCGCAGAAAAGAAGCGGATGAAAGAGCCTTTCATACCTGTAATTTGAGAAAAAGCTACGGCTTTTACCTGGTATCTCAGGGCGCTGACCCCATTCCCGACGCAGACGACTGCACGGACAGTTATGATATCAAGGTATTAAAGAAGGGCGATACGGTTTCTTTTTACATAAACGAGTTAAAGGTTTTTGAGTACGTTGATGACGGCGTGACCTTCGGAGAGCGCCTTAAAGGGGGCAAGATAGGCTTCAGACAGCTTGCGCCCATGATCGGGGAATATTCGGATCTTAAAGTATACGGAGTGCTTTGATGGAAAAAGAAAAGTCCGCAAAAAAGCCCGCCAAGGGATTTGGAAGACTAAAATACAAATATAAGGTTTATCTTGTACTTTTCGCGATCTCCGTTACCTTCGTGATCCTCTTTTATGCTTACAATTTTAACGAGTATAAAAAGCAGGCGGGTGCGGAAGCCAAGATAGAGGCCGAATACACGGCTTCGAAGATCGCAGGGTCTGTTGACGAGCGCCTTGAAAACCTCTGGCAGTACTATCAGTATGCGGTAACGGAGGAAAGCGTTGAGTGGCTCCTTGAACACAAGGTCGACTATTCCGACTATACCTATTATCACAAGGCCCAGGAAGTCCTGGGAAACGGCAAGATCTTCGGAGATTTCATCAACGGATATACCCTTATAAACTACAATATGAACATGGTCCTTTCCGACAAGGGCCTTTACCCCGCCATAGAGATCGTAAATGCGGACGATATCAGGGAACTTTTTGAGCGGGGCAACGAAAAGACCGACAAAAACTACTGGCATTATAACTTTTCGGGAAAGACCCCGGACACCCTTTCCAAAAACTACAGAAAGAGTGTGGATACCGCTGGCCTTAATATCGTTATCAAGCTTCCCAGCCACAAATTTAGGGTTTACGGGATGCTTCTTGTAAATATCAACATGTCCAGGGTTCAGAATCTTATCGGCAGTTTCTGCGATTCGGACGAGGAGATCATTGTTTCCGACAGGACCGGAAAGATCGTTTTTTCGACCAATCCCGAGTACACGGATTATTATCAAAAGATCTCGGAGGGCAATTCCAAAAAACTTGAAAAAGAAGGGCTTTTTGTAAGCCGTTCTTCCTCCAGTGTCCTTGGCTGGCAGTTCGACGTAATAAGAAGTATCGACGCCAGGACCCACGTATATTCAAGGTTTAACGCCTATACACTTATAGCGTTCCTGGTGTTTATATCGGTTTTCTTTGTGGTAATTGCGTATCTTGCTTATCATCCGTTAGATACCCTCCTTAAAAACGTGGCGGGAGAGACCGGGGAAGCCATCAAAGGTAATGAGATCGAATATATCAGGGATCGTTTCGAAGGTATCAAGTACGACAGGCAGATGCTTGAACAGACTGTGGTGGCCAACAAGAAAAAAATCCAGGAACTTTTTGAATTAAGGCTCATCAGGGGCGAAGTCCGTTCCGACGATGAGTGGAATGAGTACTTTAAGGGCTTGAACATCGCACCCTGCAGGTATTTTGCTTCCGCAGTTATGGTGCTTAATCTGACGGGAGATTACTCGGGCGACAACATAAGCGAAGACTCGGTGTGCCTTAAGATTGTGGAAGAAATCCCGGAGGAAATAAAGGAGCTTTCCTGGCTCCCCCTTGTGTATAATGCAAGCACCATGTTCTGTATCTTCGGCGATGACGACGAAAGCGTGATGCTTGATAAGATAATGCGGTTTTATAAAGGGATCCAGGGCTTTGTGGAGGAGCGATTCGGCTACAGGATTTTAATGGGTATTTCCGCCACCCACACGGAACACAGACACATATATGCCGCCTACAGAGAGAGTATAAACGCCCTTATCTTAAGCGATAAGGGAGGTGTTTCAAAGTCGGGAGAGGAATGCAGGTTCTACCTTAACACCATGACTGCCAGGGTAAAGAACTTTAACACTTCCTTTGAGAAGGACGTTCAGACCGCCATAAAGGCTTCTGACAGAGACCAGTGTTTCTTTGTGCTTGACAATTTCAGCAATTATATCGGTGAGATCCGTTCAAACGACGATGCCATGTACCTTTACACCCGCATGATCAACGCCATTATCGAGGCGGCTTCCGAAACAGACCTTGA
>DBVS01000004.1:1617-4566 GCA_002308235.1 Lachnospiraceae bacterium UBA1258 | reverse complement strand
GAACAGGGTTCCGGAAGCATAATGAACAAACTCGAGGAACTGGTCCGCAAAAACAACGGGAATATCACTCTTTCGGAGTGCGCAAGGGAGTTAAACGTTCACGAGACCTATATCTGGAAGGTCATGAAAATGGAAAAGGGCCAGTCCTTCTCCGAATTCATTGAAGCCTATAAACTGGAAGAAGCAAAAAGAAAGCTTCTGGAAACCGACAACTCCGTTTCGGAGATTGCAAAAGCTCTTGGGTATCCCGATTCCCAGATATTTATAAATGCCTTTTCGAAGGCAACGGGTCTTACTCCCGGCAAGTTCAGAAAACTGTCATAAATGGGTTGGAAACATGTTAAAAAGAAAAAATAAAGCAAAGTACATACTCGCGGCGCTTGCGGCTTTTTCGGTTCTTCTTTCTTCCTGCGGGAAGGGCAGTTCCGCGGATCCTGCCGCAACTCCGAAAAAGGACCGGATGACCGTTTCTTTTTCGCTTATCGACATAAACGGCGGAGTCAACAACGAAGGCGAATATGCGCCCCGGATCCTGCAAAGGATAGAAGATTACTGTGATGTCAATCTTAATCTTATATGGATTGCAAACGACGCGGTTTACGACAGGAACCTTCTTTATGTTTCGTCTCCGAAGACCATGCCGGATATTATGTCCTGGGGCGGAGATCTTACGGGAGATGTGATCGCTGCAGCCAAAAACGGAGCTTTTGTTGACCTTTCAAAATATATTTTCGATGAAGAAAAATACCCCCATCTTTCAAAGATGTCCATGGATGTGGCGGCTAACCTTACCATAGACGGTAAGCTTATCGCTATCCCGAGGTCCAGAGTGGTGGGGCGTTTCGGCCTTTCATACCGGGCCGACTGGGCGGAAAAACTTAACGTGACGCTTCCTAAGAGAGCCACTCCCGAAGACGTATATGAGATGCTTTATGCTTTTACTTATGGGGATCCCGACGGAAACGGAAGGGACGATACCGTAGGACTTGAAATGACTTCATATACCGGGCCCTTTGATATTATACAGACCTGGTTCGGCTGCGGAAACGGATGGCAGGTAAAGGACGGACGCCTCCTTCCCGTATGGCGTTGCGACGAATATTTTGAGGCGGTTGAATACATTAAAAGGCTCTATGACGACGGACTTATGGCGAAGGATTTCGCAGCCCGGCCCACCAATACCTGGTCCAACGGCTGTAAAACAGGCGAAAACGGCGTATTTATCGACGTCCTTGATTCAGGAAAAAGAATCTGGCAGTACTATGAAGCGGAGGAGACCAAAACTCCTTCGGTGGTCAATCCCGAAGAAACCGCTTCCATGGTGCTTTACGGAGCTGTAAACGGACATACCCTTGCAACCTCCGGATATAACGGATTCTTTACACTTTCGGCAACGAGCCTTGATTCCGACGAGAAGATCGAGAAGGTTCTTACCTTCCTTGACAAATTAAACGAAGAAGAGATGCTTACCATCACCCAGTACGGGCTTGAGGGCATCAATTACGACCTTGTGGACGGTGTCATCAGGGACACCGACACGGATGATGTGACGCGGGCCAACAATTATAAGGGCTTAAACCAGATGCTTCCCTATCTTCCCTCTGCGGAAATTGCGGTGGTGCCCGTGGAAGAAACCAAGTTTACCATAGCCCAGAACGAAGCCTATGCTGCGGCTCTTCCCTATGCCGAGGTTAACCCCGCTCTTTCCTATCTTGCAAGCTCCGAAAGCTATGCCGCCATCGGGGCAGCCCTTGATGATGCAGCGGCGGAATTAAGAACAAGATATATCTGCGGATCCATAACGCTTGAGGATTTCAAGGCGGGACTCGACCGGATAGTGGAAGACGGGTACGGCAGGATAATAGACGAAGTAAACAGAAATTATATGGCATTAAGATAAAACAAAACGGAAAAGGGTTAACCTTTTCCGTTTTCTATAAAGTACTTTTTTCTGTAGACACTGGGTGTGACCTTATAACGATCCTTGAATTTGTTTAAAAAGTACGAAGGCGAATTGTAGCCGAGCCTGCAGGATATATCCGCTATGTTGAGGTTTGTCTCTTTTAAAAGTTCGGTGGCAAGATCCAGTTTGATATCAGCCACATAGTCCGTGAAATTCATCCGGGTGTTCTTTTTGAAAAGACGGCTCAAATGGGCATAGGAAACGTTGAAGTGGGTTGCTACGTCCTGAAGGGTGACGGAAGCGATATGCTCCTTTATATAGTCCATGGCATTTCTGATAAGGTCACTTTCCAAGGACTGCATGCGAAAGGCCGGATATTTGTCGGCGTAATCCTGAAGATCTTCGCACAGTTTATCTATAAAGTGGGCCGCATCTTCGAATTCTGACAGATATCCTTCGAAATTTTCACTGTATTCGGGGCCGGGCATCTCGGGATTTCTGTAAAAATCCATGAGAGTGAGATAGGCGTCTATAAGAAAATCATATATCCTTCGATAGGAATATCTGAGATCCGTATGGATTATCTTATCAAAAATTTCTTTTTCCTCAATCAGAAAATTGATGGCATCTTCGATGCGGTTTTCTTTAAGGCTGATGGCCAAAGGCGCCGGATTTATGACGGCGTCGGACAGTTCACAGTCCTTGAAATAAAAACCGCGGATCTTCTTGTTGTAGCCAAAGATTAGGGAATAGGGCGGCATATTAAGAAGAAAGTCCAGTTCTGCCTTGACTTCCTCGGGTGAGTCGGTACCGGAAGCATAGAAGATGTTGAAATCTATGTAATTGGTGTTGTTGTAAAGCAGCTGCTTAACAAATTCCGTGATAACACGGATGTTATTGTTGTCAAAATTCAGGTAGCATACGAACTTTCCGCCGGCCTGATTGGCCCTGGTGATGAAGTAGTGGATGTTTGATACCATAAATACCTGTCTGCAGGTATCGATAATGGTCTGAAACTGTTCCGCGTAGTTTTCGGGGAACTTGTC
>DBVS01000004.1:0-1549 GCA_002308235.1 Lachnospiraceae bacterium UBA1258 | reverse complement strand
GGGTTCGGCACCCGCATTCGGGGTCTTGTTTTGGGTTTCATCCGATTCTGTTGTTTTCTGTTCGTTTCTTGAACGAAACCACCTGAATTTCGTGTTCTTTTTGTCCATAAAAAATCCTCTATGGTCAAAATAATATAATAAAAAGCAAAAAAAAGCAATTAATTATCTTGCATATTATCAAAAAAAGAAACCAATATCAAATAGGTTTCATTGAACATGTTGCACAGTTTTTATATTCTGAATATGAAAGAAATATAAAATTTGTGTAAATCTCGTGCAAAAAGACGCCATGCTTTTTGCATTTTGTACAAGTGGGAGGTAACACCTTGGAACGTAAGGGTCTTATGCCGTACATAAAAAGAAGCACCGCGCTTTTCCTTTCGGTAGCACTGGTATCGGGGCAGTTTTTTGCTTCGGGCGTTTATGCAAAGTCCGGCGACAAACTCAAGGATAAATACACCGGTTTCAACGGAACGCATATCGAATGGAAATACGGAGCGGGCAGCGAAGATAACTACGCCAAGTATTGTTCCGAATTCAATGAGTCGATGTTCCCCGGGGAAGATGCCGCTGCAGACATTTCCAATGTTAAGGATGCAAACGGCAATATCCTTTCACCCGTTTCATATGAAGGAAGGACCGCCGTCGCTTCAAAGAAGGACAATGAGCTTTTAAGATTCGAAGTCAATGCACCCAAGGACGGCCTTTACAGAATAGAGGTTGATTACTTCCTTAATCCCGATGTTACGGATGTGGGCAAGCGGATCCTTTATATAGACGGAGAAAGCCCCTTCACGGAATGCTCGGACATCAAGTTCGCAAGATACTTTAAAGATGAAGGCGAACCTGTTGTAAACTCCATCGGAGATGAATCAAGACCCGGACAGGTTGCCATAAACGGATGGAGAACAACACTCCTTGAGGATACCTCGGGTAAAGCTACCGAGCCTTTCTGCTTTAACCTTACCAAAGGAAAGCATACCATTGACCTTATTTACAACAAGGTTGACATGTACATCGGAAGTTTAAAGCTTGTTTCCCCGAAGAAAGTTCCTACTTACGAAGAAAAGCTTGCCGAATATAAAGCCAACGGATACCGGGAAATCGGTACGGATGTTGAGAAAATCAAATTCCAGGCCGAACTTACCACTATAGAGAAAAACGACATTACCTTAAGAAGAGACAACGACGGCGATCCTCTGGTAGAGCCCGCCTCCAGCGTCAACAGACTTCTTAATGTAATGGGCGGATACAGATGGAGGATCGGAAACCAGAGCATCACCTGGGAATTTGAAGTTCCAGAGGACGGTCTTTACAAGATCGGATTATATGAGAAGCAGGCATGGAACGACGGCCTTCCTTCCTACAGACAGATCCAGATCGACGGACATGTTCCTTTTGAAGAGCTCAAGGCATACAAGTTCGAATTCACGGGCAGCACAAAGTGGGTGCTTAACCAGCTGGGACCCGAAAAGGGAGATCCTTACCGCTTCTACCTTACGGCAGGCAAGCATACCATCACGATGACCGTAAAGATGGGAGATCTCAC
>DBVS01000034.1:959-5081 GCA_002308235.1 Lachnospiraceae bacterium UBA1258 | reverse complement strand
TAGCAGATCCTGTCTCCGCTTCCGAAGTCCTTGTGGGTATTGTAATCAGCCATACACCAGCCGAAGGACCCGGCGATATCGTTTTCTCCCGCCACGGCATCCAGGACGTTTGCGTGTCTGATGGCGTGTTCCCTTCTTTGTTCCTCATCATCAAAGGTCTTGGTGGGGTACATGTGACCGTTGTATTCGCTTACAAGATACGCGCGGTTCATGTCGGAGGTCACATTTTTCTTGGGTTCGCACCCCTTATTGTTACCCTCATGCACGAAATCGTTGTAGGTATATACATCCTCAAGGAAGCTGCCCTTTTTATTGGCTCTCACGCCCCCTGTGGGTCTGGTATGATCGAGAATGTGGGCTGCGCCGTTGGTCTTTTCGTAGAATTCGTTATCATCCGCGGACTCATTGATCCTGACACCCCAAAGGATTATAGACGGATGGTTTCTGTACTGAAGCACCATGTCCTTTACGTTTGCCACCGCCTGCTCTTTCCAGGTTTCGTCTCCGATGTGCTGCCATCCCGGAATCTCCGTAAAAACCAGGAGCCCCAGTTCGTCGCACTTTGAGATAAAATGCTGAGACTGTGGGTAGTGTGAAGTCCTGACTGCGTTTACTCCCAGCTCTCTTTTAAGGATCCGGGCGTCCTCTTCCTGCATGGACTTTGGCATGGCATAGCCTGCGTAGGGGTAGCTTTGATGGCGGTTAAGTCCCCTTATCTTCAGTTTCTTTCCGTTTAAGTAGTAGCCGTCCTTCTTAAATTCGGAGGTTCTGAAACCGAATCGCACCCGGTACTCATCAATGGGCGTATCTTCGCCCTTTTTAAACAAAGAAACCTTTATATCGTAAAGCCTGGGATTTTCCGTGTCCCAAAGGATCACGTTCTCAAGCTTTGTTTCTTTTTTCACAAAAACATCGTCAAACTCAAAACGCCCGATCTCGACTCCGTCGGAATACTCTCTGATCTCAAGGGAATCCGTTTCTTTAAGACAGGCCTTTGAAAGAATCACTTCCGAGGTCAGCACAGCGGAATTTCCGTCAATGTCCGAATAAAGAAAGACATCCTCGATAAAGCGCTTGTCACTTACGGAAAAGTATACATCCCTGTAAACGCCGCCGTAGGTCATATAGTCGATAACGTAGCCGAAGGGAGGCTGATTAAGGGTTTCACGGCTGTCTACCCTGAGAGACAGCGTATTCTTTTTACCGTAAAGGAGTCTGTCGGTAAGATTTACCGTAAAGGCGGTGTAGCCGCAGTGATGGGTCGTAAGCTCTTCTCCGTTTAAGAAAAGAGTACACTCGTGAGCCACCCCTTCAAAGGTGAGCCTCACGCTCTTTCCCTCCCATTCGGCAGGGGCCGTGAAGGTCTTTCTGTAGCAGGATTCGAAGGCATATTCGCTTTCGTCGAAACAGTTAAAGGGAAGCTCCTTAACCGTGTGGGGAAGACGCACTGAGGTAAAGCGCGAATCATCGAAATCCGCTCCTTTCATCTCCTCCGAGAAAGACTCGTTAAAACGCCAGTCATTCATCAAGTAAATGCGTTCTGACATAGAACCTCCAAAGAATTATGCTTTTATCCCGTCGAGAATGATTTCCACAACCTGATTTAAAGCTTTGTGGTAATTGATCTTGTCCCTGTTGATGATGTCACGTCTGAAGAACTGCTCTACGGAAGCCTCAAACATGATCTTTACGATGGAAATGTCCACGTGACGGATTACGCCTTCTTTTACGCCCCGCTCCAAAAGTTCAAGGGTCTTTTCCCAGCCGGTTTCAAGTCTTTCCTCAACCTTTTCATAGATGGCGGGATACTTTTCCTTGATAAGAAGCATCTTTCCGAAGTCAAGCTCCTTATAGCTTTCGGGCATTACACCGAGGATCTTTCTGATCTTTTCGATGGTAGAAAGGGAGGTATCGTTCAATACTTCCGCTTCGCTTTCCTTAATGCCGTCGAACAGGTAGTCTACTACGGCAAGAAACAGGGTTTCTTTGTCATTGAAGACTACGTACATGGTTTTTTTACTTATGCGGCAGTAGTTTGCCACGTCGTCCATGGTAAATTTGAGACCTTTTTGATTGAAGAGAGCGATACATGCCCGTATGATCTCTTCCCGGATTTCATCGATACTTTTAGATACTCTGGCCATTCGGTTTCTCCAAGTGTGAGTGTTGACTGTCAAGAGAAATTGGAAACTATTTTTAGTTTATCAGTTTCCTAAATCGTAACAAATATATCTGTTTTTGGCAACAAAAAAAGCGCCGAAATTCGACGCTTGAATTTGTGAAAAAGTCCTAATCTCTTATTTCTCGAGCACTTTTACAAGATAATCCCACATTCTCTTTGCGGAAGAAAGGGACATTCTTTCGCTCGTGGTATGGATGTCGTAAAGGTTGGGGCCGAAGGAAATGCAGTCAAGATCCTTGATCTTTCCTGCGAAAACCCCGCATTCAAGACCGGCGTGAAGGGCTCTGATCTCAGGCCTGCTTCCGAACATTTCCGTGTAAACTTCAACCATTCTGTCACGCAACGGCGAATTCTCTCTGTAAGCCCAGCCGGGATAATCGCCGTGAACGTTGGTCTTTGCACCGTAATTTGCGGCAATATCAAGAACATGCTTAATGAGGTTTTCTTTTTCTTCGTCAATGCTGCTTCGAACGGAGATTGAGATATCTACGCTTCTTTCATCCATTTTGATGATGCCGACGTTAAGGCTGGTTTCCACCAGTCCTTCGATGTCCTTGCTCATAGCGATCACGCCGTTGGGAAGGGTGGTTAATAGCCCCGAAAGCGTAGACTCGGGATTATAAAACCACTTGCCGGAATTGGCGGTTGCCTCCGTCTTTTTAAGGGTGATCTCAGCAGTCGTCTCAATCTTTAAGTACTTTTCCATGACCTCGTATTTGATGATCTCGAAAAGCTCCGATTCGATTGGTTTACATAATATTGTTGCGGTACATCCCAAAGCAATGGCATTATCCGCCGTACCGCCCTTTATATCATTTATTGCAAGAAGCAGCTTTGCATCCGCAAGTTTCTTTAAGATCCTGCCCATGAGACGGATGGCATTTGCTCTTCCTTTGTTTATTTCCGTGCCGGAATGGCCGCCCAAAAGACCTTCCACGGTGATCTCATACGCTTCTCCTCCTTCGGGAGATGTTTCCGTCAGGGGAAAGCTTATATCGATCCTTGCTCCGCCGGCGCAGCTTACCAGGAAAATGCCCTCTTCCTCGGAATCGATATTGATCATCCTCTTCCCCTTAAGGACCGAGGTATCAAGTGCCGTGGCTCCGATCATTCCCACCTCTTCATCGGTGGTGACCACCAGCTCGATCCTCGGAAGACTCAGGGTTTCATCGGAAAGAAGGGCCAAACCGTATGCAACGGCGATACCGTCATCTCCGCCGAGGCTCGTTTTATCCGCATAAAGAAAATCTCCGTCCTCTTTAAGTTCAAGGGAAACCTTTGTCATGTCTCTTCCGTCATCGCTTACAGCCACCATGTCCATGTGGCCCTGAATGATAACGGGTTCGTCGCCTTCTCTGCCCTTTGATGCTTCCTTTATGATGATCACGTTAAGCGCATCATCCCTGTGGCACTCAAGATTATGCTCCTTCGCAAAGGAAACAAGATAATCGCTTATGGCCTGCACATTGCCCGAACCGTGGGGGATGCTGCAGATTTTCTTGAAATAGTCAAGGTAATTCATATATACATCTGTCCTCATATTTTGCCGGTCTGTAAACACCCGACATAAGATATCCCGCAGATCTCTCTGCGGGATATATATAACTTAGGCGGTTGCCTCTTCAGTTGCTTCTTCTTTAGCCTTCTTGCCTTCGGCCTTCTTAAGCTGCTTCTTTGCTGCTTCGCAAAGTGCCTTGAAGCCGTCTGCATCGCTTACTGCGAGCTCTGCAAGCATCTTTCTGTTGATGTCGATGTTTGCAAGCTTAAGACCATACATGAACTTGCTGTAGGAAAGACCGTTAAGTCTTGCTGCTGCGTTAACACGAGCGATCCAAAGCTGTCTGAACTGACGCTTTCTTTCCTTACGTCCCTGATAAGAGGAAGTAAGAGCTCTCATAACCGACTGTTTAGCGGTTCTGTACTGTTTGGAACGGGCTCCT
>DBVS01000034.1:0-922 GCA_002308235.1 Lachnospiraceae bacterium UBA1258 | reverse complement strand
TTATGCTTTTTCTTGGCATTTAAGCCACCTTTAATTCTTGCCATCTTTCATTTCCTCCAATCAACTTACGCGTAAGGTAAAATCTTCTTCATATTCTTAACATTGGTGATGTCCGTAATAGCGGGCTTACGAAGATTACGCTTTCTCTTCGTAGACTTCTTTGTTAAGATATGGCTCTTGTAAGCCTTGGATCTTTTCAACTTACCTGTTCCTGTAACTTTAAAGCGCTTTGCAGCCGCTCTGCTTGTTTTCATCTTGGGCATGGTATTTTCCTCCTAAATCAATATCAAAAATATATTTTATCCGGCTCAGTTTTTCTTTCCGGTTAAAAACATGGTCATGCTGCGTCCTTCAACCTTGGGCGCCTTTTCGATAACCGCGCAATCGTTAAGACCCTCGGCAAAATCATCAAGAATGTGCTTGGTGGTCTGCATGTGAGCCATCTCACGTCCCCTGAAACGAAGAGTAACCTTTACTCTGTCGCCCTTTGTAAGGAACTTTCTTGCAGCGGAGATCTTGGTATTAAGGTCGTTTGTATCAATGTTGGGTGATAATCTGATTTCTTTGATTTCAACGACGTGCTGCTTCTTCTTGGCTTCTTTTTCCCTGCGCATCTGCTCGTATTTGAACTTGCCGTAATCAACAATTCTGCATACGGGAGGCTGTGCCGTGGGCGCAATCTTTACCAGGTCAACGCCTGCCTCTTCAGCTAATTTCATGGCATCCTTAACGGACATGATTCCAAGCTGCTCGCCGTTCTCACCGATAACGCGAACTTCCTTGTCGCGTATCTGCTCATTGATCATTAAATCGCTAATAGTCGTACCCTCCAAATTGTAAAAAGAAAAAGTGGATACAGATCGTATCCACTTCAATTATCGTAAACAACATGCGGTGCATGAATGAAAACTTATTTGAACGC
>DBVS01000141.1:285-4102 GCA_002308235.1 Lachnospiraceae bacterium UBA1258 | reverse complement strand
AAGGCGGTAGTAAGAGAGCAGATCGCGGCAGGAAAGTACATTATCATGTCCAGCCACCAGATGGAGGTTGTGGAAGAATTTTGTACCGATATAACCATTCTTCACCGCTCAAAGGCCGTTGTATCCGGAAATCTTAACGAGATCAAAAAATCCTTCGGCCGTGTAAATCTTAAACTTAAGGTTGAACAGGATATCTCGAAATATATTGATGAAGCAGGCATAACCGTTGTTTCCGAGAAAGAATACGAATACAACTTAAAGGTTACCGGAGACAAGCAGGCAAATGCTTTGCTCGGAAGCCTTATCAATGCGGGGATCAATGTGGTTCGCTTCGATTTAAGCGAGCTTTCGCTTCATGAGATTTTCGTTAAAGAAGTCGGAGAAGAAAGCGAGGCAGTAAATGAATAAACGCGAGAACATTTACAGTCTGAGGGGATTTTCCAAGGTCTTTAAGTTCACCGTTTCCCAGACCATGAAAAACTCCGCGTACAGACTGTCACTTATCATATTTGTGGCCCTTGTGACCTTAACTGCGCCCCTTCAGTACTTTATGGCAAGAAACAGCATGGGCGTTGCACAGGTCGCATTTGAGACCAATTTTGAAAAGCTTACGGCAACAAAGGTTACGCTTGTCAACAACACAGACATTCCTTTTGCGGTTTCCGATGTTGCTGATTCAACGATCGGTGAAAATGCCGGTAAGATCGGAAATCTCGATGTTGTATTCGCAGATACTTCCGATGCTGATTCGGTGGTAAACGCACTTAAAGAAGATGAGATGGCAATCGTCATCGGGAAAAATGCTGCGGGTTATGCAATCGACACGGTGGAGAGTAACGGATCCAAGATCCCTCCCAGTGAATTAAGCGGTGTTTTGGGAAGATTCAAAAGCGCATTTGAAGATGCAAGACTTAAGGCGGCAAACCTTACGAGTAACGATATAGCAACGATCTCCTCGGGTATTTCGGGTTCTTCGACCTATTCGGAAGAAGATTATTATGCCGAAGAAAACAAGACCGTTTCCGAGGGAGCCTATATGACTTACGCGGTTGCTTTTTCGATCATCGTAATGATCGTTATTTCCATGTCGACGTCCTTTATCACGGCTTCGGTTACCGAAGAAAAGCAGTCGAAACTCGTTGAAAGCCTTCTTGTAAGCGTTCGTCCCATGGCACTCTTGCTCGGTAAGATCATCGGTATGATGGCTTATGTGGTAAGCATTATCGTGCTTGGATTTATCGGTTCCAAACTGTCGAATTTCGTTCTTACGGCGGCTGTGGGCAAAGAAGCCCTTGCATCGGTTCACGGAACCTTTGATTTCGCCATATTCTTCTCATTCGGTATAGGCGGATTTATCATCATGATAGCTTCACTCATCGTAGGCTTCCTTTCTTTCTCCCTCCTGGGAGGACTTTTCGGCAGCGCCTGCGTAAAGCCCGAAGACAACCAGTCCGCCACCGGTACTGTTATGATGCTTGTAATGCTTGGCTATATGGGTTCCATTTTCGGCGGAATAGCAGACTCGAATATGGTTAACTTAGGATTATCCCTTATTCCTCCCTTCTCGTTCTTTACGACTCCCGTAATGTTCGTAACGGGCAGGATTCAGTTCTGGACTTTGGGATTATCGCTTGGAATCCAGGTTTTGCTCCTGGCAGGACTTTTAATCTTAAGCGCAAAGACCTACAGAAACCTTTTGCTCAGCGATTCGAGTACACCCAAGCTTGCAGCCATTTTTAAGATGGCGAAGGGTTAAAGGAGGAAAGAATGTTTAAGAATTTCGATAAAGTATTTAAGTTTACTTTCAAAAATCAGGTATCGCCGAAAAGTTACAAAACCCTCACCACGGTCGTTGCCATTATCCTTTTCGCGCTTCCTGTGATCATACTTGCCCTGATGGCTTCGTCAAAAAAGAATAACGGCGAATTGTTACCCTCGGGCATAAAGAAAATGTACGTAGTTAACGAAGCAAAATCCGACGCAGACTTTAATGCTTTGAATGCTTTAAACGTCGCAGGATATACGGATATTCAATATGTTCCCGCCGCAAGCGTTTCGGAGGCACTTATAAGTGCAGGTAAAGAGAGCACTTCAGCAGTATGGGAATTAAAGAAAGAAGGTAATGAAACTTCTTCAACTGTTATAATTCCCAAGGGTTCTTCCCTTACAAAGAAAGAAGTCGGTAACTTCAGCTCCTTTATAAAGAAGAATCAGAGCGTTATCGCGGTCATAGCAAACGGTGTAAGTTTTGAAGCCCTCGCTTCGATAAGCACACCGGTTGTCGGAGACATTTACACTGCCGACGGATTCGGAAAGGGCATCAGCCTTTCCGAGGACAAAGAAGCGGTAGAAGAGCAGATCACCAGCTCTGTCCGCCCCATATTTAACCTGTTCCTGGTACTTGCGACCATAATGATCGTTTACTTCATAGTTATTTTCTACGGAAACAGCATTATGCAGAACATCGTGCTTGAGAAGTCTTCAAAGCTCATGGACACCATGCTTATTTCCGTAAAGCCTGCGGCAATGATTGCAGGTAAGATGCTGGGTGTGCTTTGTGCCGCATTGATTCAGTTCTTTTTATGGATCATAGCTTTGGTAGGCGGATTTGTAAGTGCAATCGCCATTGCGGATAAGATCAATCCGAATGCGAACATTGCATTTATCACCTACGTAAAGAACTTTGACACCATGGGAATTTTCACTCCCGTTAGCGTGACCATCGGCATTCTGGTCCTTTTATTCGGTATACTTTTATACTCGGCTATCTCCGCAATCTGCGGTTCTATCTCTTCAAGCAGAGAGGAAGCTGCAGCAAACCAGGGTCTGTTTACCGTGATCCTTCTTATAAGCTTCTATATCGTACTGTTCGGAGGTCTTAAGGAGAATGCTGCAACGTGGATGTATATCTTCCCCACAACTTCGGCCATGCTTCTTCCCGCAGGCGTGTGTGCAGGCAGCGTAAGCCTTGTTACGGCCATCATAGGACTGGCGGTCATGGTAGTTTCTACCGTGGTGCTTATTATCCTTGCGGGCAAGTTTTACGTAATGATGTCTCTTTACAAGGGCAATAAGGTCAGCCTTACAAAGGCATTTAAGATGCTTTCTTCAAAGCAGTAAAGATTCAAAAGACTAAAAAGAAAGGACAGCACCGATCGGTGTTGTCCTTTTTTTATTTGTTCTGCTGATTTAATTTGTTTTTGTTGTTTCGCAAGAAACGCATCCGTTCCTCGTCCCTTGCTGCGGGATCGATGTAGGTACCAGTCATTTGCTTTTCTTCCTTCTCGGCGGCCATAGCACGTTCAAGGATCTGGGCATCAAGGGTTTTATGGTCCGTGGGAAGGGGCTCTAAGCGTCCCTGAGCCACAAGTTCATGAATCCTTGAGATCGGGATCCCAAGGGCACGGGAAAGTACCGGAGCGGAAGACGGGCCATGAACTTCAAGGTATTGATCGATCCGGCCGAAATCATCATACTCCACATTATCGCAGTTTTCGCATACGTACGAGCCTCTGCCCGCGTATTTGAGTTTCTTGCCGCAAACACTGCAGGTCGTAGGCCCGGTCATGGTGTTGCGGAAAGGATTGTTTCTGTGTTGTTTTGCCATAAGCATCCCCAATAACCGAAAATGGTTTTTTGTATATCAATTATACCACACTTTGGCAGGATTACAAATTCAGGCCTTCTTAATGTTCTTATGAGCGGTGGAAAGCATGAGTTTAATGCGGTTTAACTGGTTTACTTCGCTGGCACCGGGATCGTAGTCGATGGCCACGATATTGCTTCCCGGGAAGTGCTTGCGAAGCTGCTTGATAAC
>DBVS01000141.1:0-161 GCA_002308235.1 Lachnospiraceae bacterium UBA1258 | reverse complement strand
CTTGCGTATTTTGCAAGATCGTCGATATATGCGGTGGGTTCGAAGTGTTTGCTCTTTTTGAGAGCCTTTCTGGAAGTGCTTCTGAACCACTCAATGGCGTGAATGCCGAAACGGGCAAATATAGCGGATTTTCGGCTGGTGCCAAGATGTTTTGCTTTGTA
>DBVS01000118.1 GCA_002308235.1 Lachnospiraceae bacterium UBA1258 | reverse complement strand
TTCTTTCCGAATACGTCGATGGCGCCGTCTTCTGCCTTCTCGGTAAGTTCGCTCCTGATCTCTCTTTCGATGGCTGGAGCAATGAGTCTGTCGTACGCATCTTCCACGGTTTCTTTTAAAATCGGTGTGGTAAACTCGTTGTCTTTGAGGATGACTTTCTTCTCAAGGAAGGTAATAATACGCTCCACAGGCGCGTTGACTTTAACAGTCAATACCTTTTCCGCTTCGCCTCGGTTAAGAGCCAAAACCCTGTGTCCGGCCACTTTCTTCACCGGTTCCTCGTAGTTATAGTACATTTCGTATACGGTCTTTGCTTTTTCATCCTTGGCGGAAGAAGAAACGATTCCCTCCTCAAAGGTGGCTTCTCTTATATAAGTACGGTAGTCCGCATCGTCGGAAATGCTCTCGGCGATTATGTCCTTTGCACCGGCCAATGCATCCTCCGCGGTTTTAACTTCTTTTTCTTCGTTTATATATTTTGCGGCCTCGTTGATAACAGGCTCGGTTGCATTCATTTCAAGAATATAGTTTGCAAGAGGCTCAAGACCCTTTTCCTTTGCAACGGACGCTCTGGTCTTACGCTTGGGCTTGTAGGGTCTGTAAAGGTCTTCCACCAGAACCATGGTCTCTGCCGCAAGGATCTTTGCCTTGAGTTCATCCGTAAGGGCACCCTGCTCTTCTATGCTCTGAAGCACGGTTTCTTTTCTTTCTTCAAGATTTCGAAGATAAAGAAGGCGTTCGTGAAGATTTCTCAGAACCTCGTCATTAAGGGAGCCCGTAGCTTCCTTTCTGTAACGGGCGATGAAGGGGATGGTATTTCCTTCGTCAATGAGTTTAACGGCGGCTTCAACCTGCCATTTTTCAACCTTCAGTTCTTCTTTCAGTTTTAAAACAATATCCATATAAGTCTCTCCAAAAAAGTTATTTACGGTAGAAATTTTAACACAAGGCCAAAGAATAATCCACGGATTTCGCCAAAGACTTTCTTTATCGGGAAAAATACTGTAAAATAGTATTTTGAAGTATCGTTATTAAACGAAATATTCACGGAGAATGATATGGACCCTTATCTTTACGAAGAATCCAGACAAAGAATGGCCAGACTTGCCCGTAATTTCGGCATTGCGGCTCTTGTTTGTTCCTTTATGTTCGGCTCACTGTTTTTTGTTGTAATCGGTTTCGCCTGTCTTTCGGTGCTGATTGCCTTCCTTTCAAAGGGCAAAAAGCCACGTATTGACAATGCGGCCAAGGTCGGAATGGCTGCGGGCCTTCTTGGCACCGTAATTACTCTTGCGATGCTTGGGAACACAGTCTACAAACTCTATAACGACGCCGATTACAGAAATAACGTAATCGAAACCAGCGAGAAAATGTACGGAGATATGTACCGCGAACTTTACGGTATAGACATTGCCGAAACCTTTAATAATTTTTTCGGAGGTAACAAATGAACGAGTATAAACCAATAAGACCTCTGAAAGAAGCTGCACGTGCACAGCTCATCGGCCGCTACGGCATCGCAATCCCTGCGATTTTGATGATAGCGGCAATTCAGTTTATCACCATGCTCTTATCGGATTCGGGTTCCACCGGTTCTGTGGGCTCCTATCTTCTTAAATACGCGATTTCATTGATAATTGACCTGTTAATGGGCATCCTCATCTTTGGAAAGAGCCTGTTTTTCCTGAAGATAGCCAGATGTCAAACTGACGCAACCGTAAAGGATGTTTTCTTCGGATTTAAGAATAACGGCGACAAAGCAGTACTGGTGCAGCTCCCCTTCACCATAGTATCATTCCTTTGCAGTCTTCCCATGGTGCTGATCAATTTAGGGATTATCCCCTGCCCCACGGCCAAGTATTTCCATGCTGTGCTTATCTTCCTGGGGATACAGATTGTTGCGCTCTTTGTTGCCAGGCTTTTCCTGGGGCTTTCCTTCTATATCCTGGCGGACAGACCGAATCTTTCGGTGCCTGAAATCTTATCGGAAAGCATTCGTTTAATGACAAATAAAAAAGGCAGATTGTTCTTAATCTGCCTCAGTGTAGTGCCTTTTATGATTTTGGGAGCCTTGGGTCTTATATTCGGTCTTCTCTGGGTCGAAGCTTTTTATCAGACTCTGCTTGCAGACTTCTATCTTGAGACCGTGGGCGAAACCCTCGGGGATCCCGTTAAGTCGCAGAATCCGGGCGACGGTTGCTCCACTTGAGATATTCATTGATAAAAAGATCGATATCTCCGTCAAGGACCGCGGTGGTATTGGTGTTCTCGGCATTGGTCCTTAAATCCTTGACCATGGTATAGGGTTGAAGCACGTAGGATCTTATCTGGCTTCCCCAACCGATTTCTTTGATTTCACCGCGAATGTCGGAAAGTTTTTCGGCATTCGCTTCTTTTTGTATGAGATAAAGCTTTGCTTTTAACATCTGCATCGCTTTGTCCTTATTCTGATACTGGCTTCGCTCATTCTGACACTGAACCACGATACCCGTGGGAAAGTGCGTGATACGGATGGCGGATGATGTCTTGTTGATATGCTGACCGCCGGCACCGCTGCTTCGGAATACATCGATCCTGATGTCTTCATCCGGGATGTCGATGTCGAGATCTTCCTCTATATCGGGCATAACATCTATGGAAGCGAAACTGGTCTGACGCTTGCCCTGAGCATTGAAGGGCGAAATCCTTACCAGTCTGTGCACACCCTTTTCGGACTTTAAATATCCGTAAGCATTAAGGCCGTTGATCTGAATAGTGGCATTCTTGATGCCGGCCTCATCACCTTCGAGATAATCGAGTACTTCAACGGCAAAGCCCTTTTTCTCGGCCCATCTCAAATACATTCGATAAAGCATGGAAACCCAGTCATTGGCCTCTGTTCCGCCGGCACCCGAGTTTAACTTGATGATGGCGTTGCACTTGTCGTATTCACCGTTAAGAAGGTTGGCGATACGCATGTTTTCAAAGGTCTCTTTAAAACTGTCCGCCTCGGCCTGAACCTCATCGGCGTAGCTTTCATCGGTTTCTTCCGCTCCCATTTCGATAAGGGTAAGGATATCCTCGAACTGCTCTTTTAATTTCTTATAGGAATCCCTGATACCCTGAAGTCCGCGGAGTTCTTTCATGAGATTGTTGGATTTTTCGGGATTGTCCCAGAAGCCGGGAGCCTCCATTTCCATCTCAAGCTCTTCTATTCGCTTGCCCTTGTTTTCAAGGTCCAGGGACTTGCCCATTTCCTCAAGGGGTTCTTCGTATGTAAGGATCTCTGTTTTTATATTGTCAAGTAAAACCAAAATACACCTCTCGCAGACACTTATTTACGTCCGCAGCACTGCTTATATTTCTTTCCGCTTCCGCAAGGACAGGGATCGTTGGGATAAACCTTCTCCATATGACGAACGGGCTCTTTCGCAAGAGTGTCGTCCTTGTTGGTTCCGGTAACCTTGGCTGCCTGCTCACGCTCCATTGAATAACCCACGCGGAGTCTCATAAGGATCTGAACGGTCTGCTCTTTGATGTTCTCGGTCATTTCCTCGAACATGTCGTATGCGGCACCCTTGTATTCCTGAACGGGATCCTTCTGTGCGTATGCCACCAGACCGATACCGTCACGCAGCTGAACCATGTCATCTATATGAACCATCCACTTACTGTCGATGGCTTTAAGAAGCACAATACGCTCAAGCTCACGGATGATCTCGGGCTGAGGGAATTCAGCCTCTTTAGCCTCATAGAGCTTGACTGCCTCTTCTTTTAACTGCTGTTTTAATTCGTTTTTCTTGTTGCCCCTGATGCGGGAAGCGGTTACGGGAGCAATGGGAATTATGGAAAGAAGCAACTGATTCAGTTCCCCGTAAGCCCATTCGTCCTTGTGCTGATCTTCTCCGATGACCTGATCCACGCACTTTTCAACGATGTCCGTGATCATCTTGTAGATCACGTCGCGCATGCTCTCGCCTTCAAGAACTCGCTTTCTTTCGCCGTAAATAATCTCACGCTGCTCGTTCATGACCTGGTCGTATTCAAGCAGTCTCTTACGGGTCTCAAAGTTTCTTTCCTCGATCTTCTTTTGAGCGCGTTCGATGGCCCTTGAAACCATGGGATGCATGATCTCCTGGCCGTATTCAAGACCCAGAGCCTGGAACATGGATTTATAACGCTCGGAGCCGAAAAGTCTCATGAGATCGTCTTCGAGGGATATGTAGAATTTGGAAACACCGGGGTCACCCTGACGTCCGGAACGACCGCGCAACTGGTTATCGATACGGCGGGATTCAT
>DBVS01000104.1 GCA_002308235.1 Lachnospiraceae bacterium UBA1258 | reverse complement strand
ATGTAAATGTCATCAATAACAGTATACTTGGGTGCTTTCACTCCGTCAATCGCCATGTGAGGTCTCAAAGCCCGTTTATCCGATGTCGGGTTCGTCCTTTAAGGAGATGGTTCCGGCGGCTTTCCCCTCGGTTTCGAACATGATGATCTCGTTCTTTCCCTTCTTAAGCAGGGGTCCGGGAACATAAAGCCGCTTCTGGGGTCCGATCTCCCAGAATCTGCCGATGTTAAAGCCGTTTACAAAGGTGCAGCCCTTGCCCCAACCTTCAAAATCAAGGAAAGTATCCGCAGGTTCCGAAACCTCAAATTCGAACCTGTAAAAAGCAGGAAGATTTTCTTTGTACCCGCGGGAAAAGTCGATCTTATCGATGTTGTCCAAAGGAAGGGTGTAGATATCCCAGTTGTTGTGCATGTGGCCGTTGATCTGAACGCATCTGTCGATACCCTTGCGCTGGCGTTCCATGCCGGGTCCGAAGTTTACGCGTCCCATGTTTTCAACGAGAATATCAAGCTTCTTTCCGAGAGTGTTTTCTTCTTTAAGTCTGATCTCATTCAAAAGTTCGGTGTCGTAAAGGGTCACAACAGGCTTTTCGTCCACAAAAACATTGGCTCTGTCATTTGCGTCCCAGAGTCTGAATTTATGGATCTTATCCTCGGTATTAAGAACCGAACGATAAAGAATGTATCCGTAGCTCTGATCCAGTCTTTCCATGGAGCAGGGTGTTACACGTGTTTTCTTGACAGAAAGGGTATCAAGGGTTTCAAAAAGTCCCACGCGCCCGGCGCACTTAAGGGTTCCGTAATCGCGTCTCTTTATCTCGGGGATCTCGATATCCGGAGTTTCCGCATACTTTCCGATAATCTCACGGTATTTTTCGTACTTGGGCGTGATCCTTCCGTCTTCTGTGAGGATTCCGTCATAGTCGTAACTGGTAACATCGGGGGTGAGCTTGTCGTAATAGTTTGAGCCGTTCATGAAGCCGAAATTGGTACCGCCCTGGAACATATAAATGCTGACGTTACCCATTTCAAGCATTTTATCAAGGTCCTTGGCACTTTCTTCCAGGTTTCCGCGCATGTGACCGCCGTTGCCCCAGTGATCGAACCAGCCAACCCAGAATTCGGCGCACATCAAAGGACGATTGCCGATGAAGGACTTTAAGATACCGAAACGCTCCTCGGTCCTGGATCCGAAGTTTCCGGTGGGAAGAGCTTCGTCAATGCTTCCGCCGCGAAGGTTTTCTGTTTCGGGGTTATCACTGGTAATAAAAGGAACAGTCACGCCGAGACCTCTCATGATCTTTGCAAGACTTTCCATGTAAGCACGGTCATTTGCAAAATAACCGTACTCATTTTCAACCTGCATCAGGATGATATTGCCGCCTTTGTCAATTTGATGAGGAACAAGCTTCGGAATAAGCACGTTATAGTAGGCTTCAAAGGCCTTAAGAAAGGGGCCTTCGCTTACTCTCAGTCTCATTCCGTCTTCTTTCAAAAGCCACCCGGGCAGTCCGCCGAATTCCCATTCGGCACAGATATAGGGCGAAGGACGAACTATCACGTAAAGTCCCAGCTTCTCCGCTATTTTGATAAACCGTTCGATATCAAGCATGCCGTCAAAGCAATAGGTACCGGGCTTCGGCTCATGAAGATTCCAGGGTATATAGGTTTCAACGGTGTTTAAACCGAGTGCTTTTAACTTAAGCATACGGTCTTCCCAGTATTCCGGAACGGTCCTGAAATAGTGAAAGGCTCCCGATATGATCTTGAAAGGCTTTCCGTTCAAATAAAAATCGTCTTTGATCTCAAAGGTACTCATCAATTATCTCCCAAACAGATTATTGTAACCCCTGTTTAAAAAAGGGGGGAGCTTACGCACCCCCCTCTTTGGTCTGCATAAATTATTTCTTGTATAATGCGTCGAACTGCTTCTGCAATTCAGCGGTAACGTCTTCGATGCCGGCTTCTTTAAGCTTAGCCTGCATTTCTTTAACGATGTCTTCAGCAGAACCGGTGTACTTACCGTATGCGATCTGCTTCATGTAGTTACCGTAAACTTCGTTACAGTTCTGAATCTTGGCGCCGATATTGTCAACGTCGGGAATGAACTGTCCGTAAGGATAGTCAATCTTGATTCCGTCGTACTTCTTGTAAAGAGCTTCGATAGCGGTCCAGTTTCTGGTAGCATCCTTAAGCTCAAGGTCATCGTTACGTCCCCACCACCAGCTGGTAGCTCCGCCTACGTTGTCGGTAGAGGAATCATAGCCTTCGGGTGTTACGCGCATGCCGTTGGAATCAAGTGCGTAGGAAACGCCTTCGATACCGTAGTTGATGAGCTTATAGCAATCGGGATCGTTTCTTAACAGGTCATAGACCATAAGTGCTCTCTCGGGGTGCTTGGAAGCTGCGGAAACAGCCATTGCACCGTGGGTGATGGAAAGAGCAACAACGTTGTTGGTCTCTTCACCGAAGTAGAAGAATCCGGACTCAGCATTGGGATCGTCATAAATGGTGTTGGCAGGGCTCTTGGAGCAAAGGTCTGTCCAGGTCTGGGTGTGGTGCTGTTCTGCTGCCACAAGACCTACACGATAGTCATCACGGTTGGTGGAAGTGGTGTTGTTAAGAACATCGGTCTTCCAAACGCCCATCTGGTCCCATTCCTTCATCATCTTGGCGAAGTCAACCATCATCTGGGTGTCAGTATACGCGGGTGTTACGATCTTGTAAAGGTCATCTTTTGTGCCGCCCCAAAGAGCTGCGGTACAGATACCGTCGATGGGAACGAACTTAGAGTGAGAAGCAACCCAGCC